>CANIEC010000036.1 GCA_947466085.1 Rhodospirillales bacterium | reverse complement strand
GCCGCGGCCGCGCCGCCACCGCCGCCCACGTCGGCCGACATCAGGAAGCTGATGCCCGCGCCGCCCGAGCCGCCGAAGCCGATCCAGATCGCCGCGGCCGCGCCGCCACCGCCGCCGCCCACGTCGGCCGACATCAGGAAGCTGATGCCCCCGCTGCCCGAGCCGCCAAAGCCGATCCAGATCGCCGCGGCCGCACCGCCGCCGCCGCCCACGTCGGCCGACATCCGCAAGGCAGCGCCCGTGGATCCCGATGCGTGGCCAGCGACCTCAGCCGCTCAGGTCAGCGCCATCCAGGCGCTGCTGCGCGAGATGCGGTTCTACGAGAGCGCACCCGATGGCCGCACCGGCCCGGCGACGCGCGCGGCAATCCGCGAATACGAGGGGCTGGCCGGGCTCAAGGTCACGGGCCAGGCGAGCCGGGAGTTGTTCGATTCGCTGAAGGAAATGCAGCTCCTGATGAAGCCCAAGCCGAAGGACGGCTCAAACTAGGCAGCCGGCGTGCCGCCACCACGACGCAGGAAGAAGCGACGCGGCGCGCTGCGCTTCCTCGGGGGTCCCATACAGGCCAAAGCAGGTCGCCCCGCTGCCGCTCATCGCGACATGGGCGACGCCGTCGCTGCGCCTGAGCTGGTCGAGGACACCGGCGATTTCCGGTTGCAGCGAGATCGCGGCCTCGGTCAGGTCGTTGCCGCGTCGCGCGAGATCCTCGGCCAAGGTGCCAAGGTCCGGCCAGCCGTCGCCGATCGGTTGGGCTGCCGAGAAGCTGCCTTGCCGCGCGCCGAAGACAGCGGGCGTCGGCAGAGCGACGCCGGAATTGACGAGCAGGATGGCGCAGGCCGGCAAGGCCGGCGCCGGCGCAAGACGCTCGCCGATGCCCGAGGCCAGGGCGGGCCGGCCGGCGAGGCACATCGGCACGTCGGCGCCCAGAGTCGCGGCAAGATCGAACAGCTCCTCCAGTGGCATCGCGACACGCCACAGCTCGACCAGCGCGAGCAGGGTCGCTGCAGCATCGGCCGATCCACCGCCGAGCCCGGCGGCCACGGGGATACGCTTGGTGAGACGAATTGCGGCGCGCGGCGCCACGCCGGCGCGGCCCGCCAGCAGGCGCGCGGCCTTCAGCACCAGGTTGTCGGGATCGCCTTCGAGGGAAGCCGCAACAGGTCCGACGATCTCGAGGGACAGGCCGGAGGCAGGCGCGACCTCGATCTCATCGGCGAGATCGGTGAAGGCAACCAGCGAATCGAGCAGGTGGAATCCGTCGGCGCGGCGTCCGACGACCTTCAGCCAGAGATTGACCTTGGCTCGCGCGAGCGGCACGCCCTCTGCCCTTCGATCAGCCGCCTTGCTTGGAGTCGGCAGCCTTCTCGTAGACGGTCGGCTTGTCGTTCGACGGGTTCAGCCCGTTGGAGATCTTGTCCTGGATGACCGGCACACGATCCTTCTCGGGCTTCTGGTGCAGCGCGCGCTCCCATTGGAAACGCGCCTCGCGACGGCGGCCGACATGCCAGTAGGCGTCGCCGAGGTGATCGGTGATCGTCGAGTCGTCGCCCTTCTGCTCGGTCGCGCGCTCCAGCCACTCCACCGCCTTCTCGTACTGGCCGAGCCGGTAATAGGCCCAGCCGACGCTGTCGGTGATGGAACCGTCGTCCGGCCGCAGCTCGGTCGCGCGCTCCAGCATCTTCATGCCTTCCTGCAGGTGCAGGCCCTGGTCGATCCAGCTGTAGCCGAGATAGTTCAGCACGTAGGGCTGCTCGGGCGAGAGTTCGAGCGCCTTCTTCATGTCGGCCTCGGCCTTGGGCCAGTTCTTGGTGCGCTCGAGCACGATGCCGCGGCCGAAATAGACCTGCCAGTGGCGCTCGTCGGGGGTGCCCAGCCGCGAGATCGCCGTGTCGTAGGCGGCGACCGCTTCGGCGAAACGATCCTTGCCGCGCAGCAGGTCGGCCAGGGTCAGCGCCGCGTCGATGCGATCGGGCTTCTCGGCCACCAGCGTCTTGAGACGGGCAACAGCCTGGTCGAACTTGTCTTCCTGGGCGTCGAGCGCCGCGGTCCGCAGCCTCGCCTGCCAGTAGAGCGGGGAGTTCGGGCCGATCTTGCCCAGGGCGGCGACCGCCTTGGGGATCTGGTTGAACTGCTCGTACAGCCCCGCGATCATCAGCCAGGCGAAATCCTGGTCCGGCTTCAGTGCGGTGGCGAGCTGGTAGAAGATCAGCGCCAGATCGGTGCGCTGGTTGCGCGGATCGGAGGCGAGGATGCCGCCGATGTCGAACAGGATCTCGGCGATGCCCGAGGCCGGTGTCGGCGGCTTGGGCATCGGCGCATTGGGACCCATCAGCCCGTCCATGACGACGGAGTCGCTGTAGCGCGTGCCGTAGGTCCTCAGGATCTCACGCGCTTCGGCGTCCTTGCCGAGACGCCGCAGCCCTTCGGCGACCGAGATCGTGGTGCGAAGCCCGTTGCGGTCGATCGACATGGCGCGCCGGTACTTCGCCTCGGCGGCGGCCTTGTCGCCCGCCATCTCGTCGATCTGTCCCTCGATCACCAGCGATGGCGCCTCGGCGCGCTCGCCGGCTGCGGGCTTCAAACGCACGAGCAGGGCACGCGCCGCCGAGAAATCCTTCTCGCCGGCCTTCAGCCACGCCATCACGTATTCGCGCAGCGCGCCCAGCTGATTCTCGGTGCCGATCTTGCTGAGCTGCTGTTCGGCGGCCTTGTATTCACCTTTCTTGATGGCCTGGATCGCCATCACGAGATTGGCGAAGCCATCGCCCGGCCGTGTGGCCAGCACCGCCGGGGCGAGCTCGGCCGCCGAATCGATACGGCCGGCATACATGCGCAGACGAAAGACGGCATAGATCAGCTCGGGATCGAGCGGCGTCAGCGCCAGCGCCTGATCCATCTGGTCGGCAGCGGCGTCGTAATCGTGATCCTGCTCGCCGACGCGGGCGGCGAGGTAACGGCCCTGGAGCGAGATCGGCGCCAGGCGCTGGCCGGGCTGGACGGCCGGCGGCCGCGTCGTCGGCGCGCGGGCGCCGCCTTGCGGGGCCTGGCCCTGCTGGGCCTGGCCAGGGAGAGGGAGAGCGAACAGCAGCGCTGCGGACAGCAGCGCGAAGGAGGTGCGGTTCATGCGGCTCACATGTTGGGGTAATTGGGACCGCCACCGCCTTCGGGGACGCTCCAATCGATGTTCTGCGCGGGATCCTTGATGTCGCACGTCTTGCAGTGCACGCAGTTCTGCGCGTTGATCTGGAAGCGCGGCTGGCCGTTGTCGGCCGTCACGACTTCGTAGACGCCGGCCGGGCAGTAGCGCTGCGCGGGCTCGGCATAGAGCGGCAGGTTGACGGCGATCGGGATCGACGGATCGCGCAGCTTCAGGTGAACCGGCTGGTCCTCCTCGTGGTTGGTGTTCGACAGGAACACCGAGGACAGCTTGTCGAAGGAGATCACCCCGTCCGGCTTGGGATACTGGATGGGCTGGAACTCGCTGGCCGGCCGCAGCGTCTCGTGGTCGGCCTTGTGATGGTGCAGGGTCCACGGCACGCGCAACCCGAGATCGTGCAGCCACATGTCCATGCCGCCGTAGAGCGTGCCGAGCGTGGTGCCCCACTTCAGGGCCGGCTTCACGTTGCGCACCTTGTCGAGGTCCTTCCAGATCCACGACGCCTTGAGCTTCACCGGATAGGCGATCAGCTCGTCGCCGCCCGTCTTGCCGCCGGCCAGCGCCTCGAACGCCGCTTCGGCGGCCAGCATGCCGCTCTTCACCGCGTTGTGGCTGCCCTTGATGCGCGGCACGTTCACGAAACCGGCCGAGCAGCCGATCAGCGCGCCGCCCGGGAAGGTGAGCTTGGGCACCGACTGGATGCCGCCTTCGTTGATGGCGCGCGAGCCGTAGACCAGGCGCTTGCCACCCTTGAGATACTTGGCGACGTCCGGATGCGTCTTGAAGCGCTGGAATTCGTCGAACGGCGAGAGATAGGGGTTCTCGTAGCTGAGATGCACCACGAGGCCGATGGCGACGAGGTTGTCGCCGAAATGGTACATGAAGGAACCGCCCGAGCTGCCGGTCTCCGACAGTGGCCAGCCCTGCGAGTGGACCACCAGGCCCTTGCGGAAATTGGCCGGCTCGACCTGCCACAGTTCCTTGATGCCGATGCCGAACTTCTGCGGATCGACGCCGGCGCGCAGGTCGAACTTTGCCATCAGCATCTTGGCAAGTGAGCCGCGCACACCTTCGGCGATGAAGGTGTACTTGGCATGCAACTCCATGCCGGGCGTGTAGCTGTCCTTGTGCGTGCCGTCCTTGGCCACGCCCATGTCGCCGGTCGCGACGCCCTTCACCGAGCCGTCCTCGTTGTAGAGCACCTCGGCCGCCGCAAAGCCCGGATAGATCTCGACACCCAGCGCCTCGGCCTGCTGGCCGAGCCAGCGGCAGACCTCGCCCAGGCTCACGATGTAGTTGCCGTGGTTGTTCATCAGCCGCGGCAGCAGGAAATTGGGGAACCGGTAGGAGCCGCTCTTGGTCAGGAACAGGAACTGGTCGTCGGTGACCTGGGTCTCGAGCGGCGCGCCCTTTTCCTTCCAGTCCGGAATGAGCTCGTTGAGGCCGATCGGGTCGACGACGGCGCCCGACAGGATGTGGGCGCCGAGTTCCGAGCCCTTCTCGATCAGGCAGACGGAGACTTCGTGGTTGCGCTCCGCGGCGAGCTGCTTCAGGCGGATCGCCGCCGACAGTCCGGCCGGACCACCACCCACGATCACCACGTCGTATTCCATTGCCTCGCGCGTCATGCCCATCTCGCTCTGCAATTCCATTTTCCCGATGGACGCGCGCCTGTCGGACGGCAATCCTTTGATTTAGATAGCGTGTCGGGGGCAGGATCGCCACCCGCTGAAAAGGGGAATTCCCGTGCCAGAGTTGATCGATATCGAGAGCCAGACCTTCTCTGCACGTGATTTCCGGCTGGAAAGTGGCAAGACGCTACCCATCCTCGAACTTGCCTACGAAACCTACGGAACCCTCTCGCCGGCCAGGGACAACGCGATCCTGGTCGTGCACGGCTACACCTCGTCCCATCACGCTGCAGGCAGGAATGCCCCCGGCAAGCAGGGCCGCGGCGTCACCGAGGGCGCGGCCGGCTGGTTCGAGGGGCTGATCGGGCCGGGCAAGGCCATCGACACTGACCGGCATTTCGTCGTGTCGGTAAATGCGCTGGGCTCCGCGCACGGCAGTTCCGGCCCCAATTCCATCGATCCCGGCACCGGCAAGCCCTACGGGCCGACATTTCCCGAGGTCACCCTGCGCGACATGGTGGCCAGCCAGAAGCTGCTGGTCGATTCGCTCGGCCTGAAGAGCCTGGTAGCCGTGGTTGGTCCGTCGATGGGCGGCTTCCAGTCGTTCCAGTGGGCCGCCTCCTACCCCGGCTTCATGAAGGGCATCGCCGCGTCCGTGACCGCGCCGCGCGCGCCCGGCCGGCTCGGCGGCCTCGAGGCGCTGCAGAAGCGGCTCGCCAGCGATCCGAACTGGAACGGCGGCTGGTACTACGAGAACGGCGGCATTGCCGGCACGCTGGAGCAGATCCGCTACGAGACGCTGCTGAACTACGGCCAGGGCGAAGCCGAGGCCAAGGTCGCCGCCAAGGGCTGGGCAAAGATCTACGACGGCCATTCGCTGGTCACCCTGCGGCGCGCGATCGACGGGTTCGACATCACCCGGCAGTACGACCAGCTGAAGAAGACCAAGGTCCTCTACGTCATCTCCAAGACCGACAAGCTGTTCGACCTCACCGACTGTGCCGCCCATGCGCTCGACATGCGCAAGGCCGGCGTCGACCTCACCTATGTCGAGATGCCGTCGGACAAGGGCCACATGGCGAGCCATGCCGACGCCGCAATGTGGGCGCCGATCCTGGGTGCCTTCATCAAGAGCCTGGCATGATCGAGACGGCGTTCGCTCCGCAGGACGCCGCCGCGCTGCTGCGCTGGTACGTCGATCACGGGCTCGACGAGACGATCGGCGAGGAAGCGATCGACCGCTTCGCGCTTCCGCCGCCGACCGCCGTTGTCGCCACTCCTGTCGCCGCCCCGTCGACGCCTGCTGCACCGACGCCGATCCGCGCCCCCATTGCCCCGCCGGTGGCACGCGCGCCGGTGCCGCTGGAATCACCGCAGCTCGCCGAGGATGCGCGCGAAGTCTCGCGCCGGGCGACCACCATCGCCGAGCTCGAGGAGGCGGTCCGCGCCTTCGAGGGCTGCGCGCTGAAGCGCACGGCCAAGAACACGGTGTTCGCCGATGGCGTCGCCGGCGCGCCGGTGATGATCGTGGGCGAGGCGCCGGGCGCCGACGAGGACCGGCTCGGCAAACCGTTCGTCGGCGTGAGCGGCCAGCTCATGGACCGCATGTTCTCGGCCATCGGCATGAGCCGCGAGCGCGACCTCTACATCACCAACATTCTCTTCTGGCGGCCGCCGGGCAACCGTACGCCGACCCTGTCGGAACAGGCGATCTGCCTGGCCTTCACCCGCCGCCACATCGAGCTCGCCCGGCCGAAGGTCGTGGTGCTGGCCGGCGGCACGGCGGTGAAGGCGGTGCTGAACACGACCGAGGGCATCACCCGCCTGCGCGGCAAATGGACGACCCTGACTCTCGACGACGGCAGCGAGGTCCCGGTGCTCCCGACCTTCCATCCCGCCTATCTGCTGCGCACCCCCGCCAGCAAGCGCCAGAGCTGGGCCGACCTGCTGTCGCTCGACAAGCGGCTGAAGGATCTGGGCGTTCGCTGAAGCCCGTCATCTCGGCCGAAGCCGAGCCCCCCGGGATAAGCAGGTCTTTCTAACACGCTGTTTTCAATAGGCTTTTTGAGAAAATCGGCGAGCCATACCGATCCATTGATGGTCACCACGACACAGGATTCGGGACCTGCGACATCCGCTTCATTTGTTTCGTTTATTTCGTTTGTTTCGTTTATCCGTCGGGATTTCGACGTCCCAACCGCCTGCTAGAGGCTCTTCCTCAGGAAGAACTTCTTGTGGCCCGGCGGGTAGTCGTCGAGGGTGGCGAAGACCTCGTAGCCGCGCTTCTCGTAGAACGGGCGGGCCTGCCAGGTGTGGGTGTCGAGATGCGCCGAGTGGCAGCCGCGCGTGCGGGCATAGTCCTCGGCGGCGTCCATCAGGCGCGTGGCGTGGCCCTGCCCCCGCAACGCCTCGTCGACCCACAGGGTCGACACGAACAGCCAGTCCGACCAGAGGTAGCCGAGCAGGCCGCCCAGGGTCTCGCCCTTCTCGCCCTTCAGGAAAATCTTGCAGGGATAGTAGTCGGACTTGCCGGTGCGGCTCGAATTGAACATCGACAGACGGTCGCCCACATAGCCTGCGGCGAGCGTATTGTCGGGATCGAAAAGGAGTTCGACCTTTTCCATCAGCGCCCCACCGCCTCAGCGCATCGCGGCGCGCTGACGGACCAGCGCGAGCACGCTGCGGCCGATCGGCATGTCGACGCCGACCCATTCCGACATTTCGACGACCGCGCCCAGCAGCGCCTCGATCTCCAGCGGCCGGCCGCGTTCGAGGTCCTGCAGCATCGACGTCTTGTGGGCGCCGACTTCGGCGCCGCCGGCGATGCGCTTGTCGACGTTGATGGCGAACTTCACGCCGAGCTTCTCGGCGACGGCCTGCCCCTCGACCATGAGCGCGCGGCAGACCGCGTGCGTCCCCGGATCGCCGATCACCTTGTCGAGCGTCGCACCGGTCAGCGCGCTGATCGGGTTGAAGGCCATGTTGCCCCAGAGCTTGACCCACAGCTCGTCGCGGATGCGCGGGCGCACCGGCGCCTTGAGACCGGCCTTGATCAGCAGTTCCGACAGTCTGGCCGCACGTTCGCTGCGGCTGCCGTCCGGCTCGCCCAGAGTGAAGCGGTCGCCGTAGGTGTGGTGGATCACGCCCGGCTCGACCACATCGGCGGCCGGATAGACGATGCTGCCCAGCACCTGCGAGGGCGGCAGCGCGGCCGTGAGCTCGCCACCTGGATCGACCGATTCGATGCGCTTGCCTTCGAACGCGCCGCCGAGCTTGTAGGTGTACCACCAGGGCACGCCGTTGATCGCCGCGACGATCGTGGTGTGCGGCCCGATCAGCGGCTTGAGCTGCTCCATCGCCGGCAGCAGCGAATGCGCCTTCAGGGTCAGGACGAGATAGTCCTGCGGGCCGATCTCCTTCGGATCGGAGGCGACCCGGGGTTCCGTCACCGTCTCCTTGCCCTCGCTCAGCAGCACGAGGCCCCTGGTGCGCAGCGCCTCGCCATGGGGGCCGCGCGCCACCACGGTCACGTGCGTGCCGGCCATTTCGAGCTTGGCCGCCATCAGGCCGCCGATCGCACCGGCGCCGAAAACGCAGATCGAGGTCACGTCATCGTCCTCAGGCTTTTGCCTCGGCGAGGCCGAGCTTGGCAGCAAGGCCGATGCGCTGCAGCTTGCCGGTCGCGCCCTTGGGGATCTCGCTCACGAACACGACCTTGCGCGGCACCTTGAAGTCGGCCGCATGCTTGGCCACGAAGTCGCGCAGCTCGCGCTCCGTCGCCTCCTGGCCTGCCCGCAGTACGACAACCGCGCCGACATCCTCACCCAGCATGTGATGGGGGATCGCGAAGGTCACGCACTGCTCGACCGCCGGATGATCCATCAGGATCGTGTCGACCTCGATCGGGCTGATCTTCTCGCCGCCGCGGTTGATGATCTCCTTCAGGCGGCCGGTCAGGAACAGGTAACCGTCCTCGTCGAAGCGGCCCTGGTCGCCGGTGCGGAACCAGCCCTCGGCGAAGGCCTTCAGGTTGGCATCGGGATTGTTGTCGTAGCCCGCCGTGACGTTCGGTCCCTGGATCACGACCTCGCCGATCGTGCCCTGGGGCAGGAAGTGGCCGGCCTCGTCCATAATGGCGATCTTCGGCCCCGCCGGCAGACCGACGGCGCCGGGCTTGCGCTTGCCCGGGGGCAGCGCGTTCGACGCCATCTGATGGCTGGCCTCGGTCATGCCGTAGGCCTCGATCACCGGGCAGTCGAAGGCGGCCTCGAGTTCGAGCATGACCTGCGGCGGCAGCGAGGCCGACGAGGAACGGATGAAGCGCAGCTTGGCGGCCTTCGCCGCGTCGGCGTGGCTGCGCAGGCGCGTCAGGATCGCCTGGTGCATCGTCGGCACGGCCGTGTACCAGGTGGGCTTCACCTCCTCGAGCTGGGCGAAGAAGCGCAGCGCGTTGAAGCCCGGCGTGCACGACACCGCGGCGCCGGCGCCGAGCGACGAGAGCGTCGCGGCGATCAGCCCGTGGATGTGGAACAGCGGCATGATGTTCATGCAGCGGTCGCCCGGCGTCAGCGCCAGCGATTCCGCGATATGACGCGCCGAGGCGGCGAGGTTGGCGGTCGACAGCGGCACGATCTTGGGACGAGCGGTCGTGCCCGACGTGTGCAGCACCAGCGCGATCTCGCCGTCGACCGACGTGCCGGGACTCGCGGCCTTGGCCGGCTTCAGCGCCGACACGTCGAGCGTGAAGCTTCCGGCCGGACCGTCGGCGGTCGGGATCAGCTCGATGATCGGCACGCCGACCTTCTCGGCCATGCCGCGTACGGGGCTGTCCATGCCCTGCTGCACGATCACCGCCTTGGGCTTCAGGTCGTCGAGGTAGAACTCGAACTCGTCGGCACGATAGGCGGGATTGAGCGGCGCCGAGCTGGTCCCGGAGGCGACGGCGATGAACGAGGACGCCATCTCCGGCCCGTTCGGCGCGACCATGGCGACGCGGTCGCCACGGCCGATGCCGACGGCGTTCAGTGCCGCCAGCGTATCGTCCGTCAGCTTCTTCAGGCCGCCATAGGTGAGCCACGGCCGTCCCGGCGCGCCGATGGCCGGCGCGTCGGGCTTGCCCGCGGAGGTGACGTCGTAAACGGTCTTGATCATCGCTTCGTCCTCAGGCGGCCGCTTTCTCGTCGGCGATGATGCGATCGTACGCCGGCAAGGTCAGGAACTCGTAGAACTGCGGCTGCTCGACCAGGTCGATCATCAGCTGGGCCGCATCCTCGTAGCGGCCCTTGGCATAGGCTTCCTCGCCGATCTGCGCCTTCACCTTGTCGTTCTCCTCGCGCACGATCTGGCGCACGAATTCCTTGGTGATGGCGCGCCCGTCGTCGAGCTTCTGGTTGTGGCGCACCCACTGCCAGACCTGCGCGCGGCTGATCTCGGCGGTGGCGGCGTCTTCCATCAGGTTGAACAGCGGCACGCAACCGATGCCGCGCAGCCACGCCTCGACATAGCCGATGCCGACGGCCACGTTCTGGCGCAGGCCCGCCTCGGTCTTCGGCCCGGTGGGGATCTGGATCAGGTCGGCGGCCGTGACGTGCACGTCCTGGCGCTTGCGCGCGATCTGGTTGGCCTCCTTCATGACCGCGTCGAACTCGGCCTTCGCGATCGGCACCAGGCCGGGATGCGCCACCCACGTGCCGTCATGGCCGTCGCCGGCCTCGCGCTTCTTGTCGGCGTGGACGCGGCCCATCGCCTCGTCGTTGGCCTTCGGATCGTTCTTAATCGGAATCTGCGCCGCCATGCCGCCCATCGCATGCACTTCGCGGCGGTGGCAGGTCTTGATCACGAGCTGGCTGTAGGAGCGCAGGAAATGCGAGGTCATGCCGACCGTGCCGCGATCGGGCAGCACCGCCCACTCCTGCTCGCGGAACTTCTTGATAAAGGAGAAGATGTAATCCCAGCGGCCGCAATTGAGGCCGGCGGAGTGGTCCTTCAGCTCCCACAGGATCTCGTCCATCTCGAAGGTGGCGACGATCGTCTCGATCAGCACCGTGGCCTTGATCGACTTCTGCGGCACGCCGAGCGCGTCCTGCGCGGCCACGAACACGTCGTTCCAGAGGCGCGCCTCGAGATGGCTCTCCATCTTGGGCAGGTAGAAGTACGGCCCGGTGCCGCGCGACAGCGCTTCCTTGGCGTTATGGAAGAAGTAGAGGCCGAAATCGAACAGCGACCCCGACATCGGCTTGCCGTCGACCGTCATGTGCTTCTCGAGCAGGTGCCAGCCGCGCGGACGCACGAACAGGACCGCCGTCTTTTCATTCAGCTTGTAGGCCTTGCCGCTGACCGGATCGACATAGTCGATCTGGCGGCGGACCGCGTCGGCCAGATTGTACTGGCCCTCGACCATGTTGGCCCAGGTCGGGGTCGAGGCGTCCTCGAAGTCCGCCATGAAGACATTGGCGCCGCAATTCAGCGCGTTGATGATCATCTTGCGGTCGACCGGCCCGGTGATCTCGACCCGGCGGTCCAGGATGTCCTTGGGCAGCGGCGCGACCGTCCAGTCGCTCTCGCGGATTTTCGCGGTTTCCGGCAGGAAATCCGGCTTCTCGCCGGCATCGAGGCGCTTCTGGCGCTCGACGCGCAGGGCCAGCAGCTCCTCGCGGCGGGCGTTGAACTTGCGCTGCAGGTCGGCGACGAAGGCGACTGCCTCTTTCGTGAGCACCTTCTCGAAACCGGGCTTGAGGGCGCCGTCGATCGTCACACCTGCAGGAAGGTCCAAAGCCGCCATCGTCGTTCCCCTCGAAATTCGTTCGGTTTCAGTCGAAAGGGCGATTTACCGCCTTGAGGCGGTACCCGGCAAGGCGCTACGAGAGTTCATGGACGCCGCTTTCGTCATAGACTGGCTGAATCTGCTGCTGCGCTGGGCTCACATGATCGTGGGCATCGCCTGGATCGGCGCCTCTTTCTATTTCATCTGGCTGGATAACCACCTGCACAAGCCGCTCGATCCGGCCGACGAGGCCAGGGGAATCGGCGGCGAGGTCTGGGCGGTCCATGGCGGCGGCTTCTACACGGCCAAGAAGTTCAAGGTCGCGCCGGAGCGGCTGCCGCCCGAGCTGCACTGGTTCAAGTGGGAAGCCTATACGACGCTCGTCACCGGCTTCTTCCTGCTCTGCCTCGTCTATTACTACGGCGCCGAGGTCGCGCTGATCGATCCGTCGGTCCTGCCGCTGACGAAGGTGCAGGCGATCGCCATCGGGCTCGGGTTCCTCGTGCTGGGATGGCTGGTCTACGACTTTCTCTGCCGCTCGACCCTGGGCCAGGACGATGTCGTGCTGGGCGGGCTCATCTTCCTGTACTGCGTCGCCGCCGCCTGGGCGCTTTGCCACATCTTCTCCGGCCGCGGCGCCTACATCCATTTCGGCGCCATGCTCGGCACCATCATGGTGCTGAACGTCTATTTCGTGATCATCCCGGGCCAGCGCGAGCTGGTGAAGGCCAAGGAAGAGGGCCGGATTCCCGACCCGATCCACGGGCTGCGGGGCCGCCAGCGCTCGGTCCACAACACCTATTTCACACTCCCCGTGCTGTTCACGATGATCAGCAACCACTATGCCGGCCTCTACGGCCACGAGTGGAACTGGGTGCTGCTGCTCACGATCTCGATCGCCGGCGCCCTGATCCGCGTCTGGTTCGTCCAGCGCCACAAGGGTAACGCCAACCCGCTGGTCCTCGCAGCGGGCTTCGTCTTCATCGCCATCACGGCACTTCTTTCGCTGCCGAGGCCAAGCGCCGACGGCGGCGGACCGGTGGCCTTCGCCGAGGTCCAGCCCATCATCCAGGCGCGCTGCACGTCCTGTCATGCCGCAAAGCCCACCCAGGAGGGCTTCCTGGCGCCGCCCAAGGGACTCCTGCTCGAGACCCCAGCACAAATTCACGCCATGGCCGCGGCCATCAACCAGCAGGCCGCCGCCTCGCGCGTCATGCCGCCCGGCAACATGACGAACATCACCGACGCCGAGCGCCGCATGATTGCGCGCTGGTTCAAAGGCGGCGCACAATAGGGGTATGAACCTCCGCACCCGCGGCTTGCCGTGGCGCCGTCTGCTGACGGCGGCGCTGGCGGCGGTCGCGATTTTCCTCTTCTGGACACAGACCTCCGAACGCGGACAGCGCGAGGCCGCGCGCGGTCCTGCGATTTCCGCCGAGACGCGCGAGGCGGGCCAGGGCTGGGGCGCGAGCGTCGGCTTCGCCGACCAGCGCCGCCTGGACGATCACTATCAGAAACACGGTGCCGAGTTCGGTCGCATCACCAAGCAGGACTATCTTCGGCAGGCGCAGCTGCTGCGGGACGCCAAATCCGGCGGACCGATCCTCGAGACGGTGCGGCGTGACGGCGTCGTCACGCGCTTCGACCGTGACACTGGCGCCTTCATCGCCTTCAATGCCAACGGCGTCATACGCACCTTTTTCAAACCCAACGACGGCGAGCGCTACTTCCGCCGGCAATCCGAAAGAGGGAACGATTGAACCCGCCATTACCACCGCCCGGCCCGCCCAACGTGGCCGACCTGCAGGAACTGATCGACCAGTGGGCGACTTTCGCCGGCGATCTGGAGCGGGAGGGCTACACGTTCGACCTCGACAACTGGCTGAACGACGTCGACGTGCGCGAGCTGATCCTCGAGGCGCTGCCGATGTTCAGCCGCGAGGAGATGGGCGACCACGCGCTGAAGCTCGACGAGGCCGACCGGGTCTTCATGGCCGCGACGCGCGACTTCAAGCGCTGCGTCTGGGGCGGCGGCACGGCGCGCAAGGAACATTGGACCGCCCAGAAGAACTGGTGGTACTTCCGCACACCGGCCCGCTCCAACGCCCAGCTTGAAGACGAGCTCCTCACGGTTCGCTAAGACGAAGGCATGAGCACGCCGAAAATTCTGGTCGAGGCCCAGGGGCCGGTGACCACTATCACCATCAACCGGCCGCAGGCCCGGAACGCCCTCGACAACGAGGCCGCACACGGGCTGGCCGATGCGCTGCGCGCCTTCGAGGCCGATCCCCAGGCGCGCGTCGCCGTGCTGACGGGCGCGGGCGGCGCCTTCTGCGCCGGCGCCGACCTCAAGGAGCTGGGCTCGGGAACGGACTATTTCCCGTGGGCCGGCAGCGACCAGGGCCCGCTGCGGGCGCCGCTGTCCAAGCCGGTGATCGGCGCCATCGAGGGCCATGCCTGCGCGGGCGGCCTGGGCGTCGCGCTGTTCTGCGACATCCGCATCGTCGACGACACGGCGACCTTCGGCGTCTTCTCGCGCCGCTGGGGCGTGCCGATGAGCGACGGCACGACCGTCCGCCTGCCCCGCATCGTGGGCCAGGGCCGCGCCATGGACATGCTGCTGACCGGCCGCGCCGTCGGTGCCGACGAGGCGATCGCGATCGGTCTGGCGACGCGCAAGGTGGCACGCGGCACGACACGCGCCGAGGCCGAGACCCTTGCCCGCCAGATCGCGGGCTTTCCGCCGATCGCCATGACGTCGGACCGCCGGTCGGCCTACGAGAGCTTCGACCGCGACGAGGCGTCGGCGATCCGTCGCGAGATGGAACTGTCGCTCGAGGCACGGCGCCGGGAATCGCAGAGCGGCGCGGCCCGCTTCGCCCAGGGCGAAGGCCGGCACGGCCAATTCAAGAAGTAATCCGGGAGTTAGGAATATGCGGGCGCTGGTTTGTCATGCCTATGGTCCGATCGACAGTCTGAAGGTCGAGGACATTCCGCAGCCCGTGCCGAAGGCCGGCGAGGTGCTGGTCAAGGTCCGTGCCGCGGGCGTGAGTTTCGCCGCGATGCTGGGCGTGCAGGGCAAGCACCAGAACAAGCCGCCCATGCCCTACGTGCCCGGCAACGAGCTGGCCGGCCATGTCGTGGCACTGGGCGAAGGCGTGACGAACGTGTCGATCGGCGACCGCATCGCAACGGGCGTCAGCCAGGGTGCTTTCGCCGAGTACGCGACGGCGGCGGCCGCGAACCTCGTGCAGATCCCCGAGATCATGCCCTATGCCGAGGCGACCAATTTTCCGACTCTCTACCCCACGGCCTATGGCGCCCTGAAGTGGAAGGCCAACCTGCAGCCCGGCGAAGTGCTGCTGGTGCACGGCGCGGGCGGCGGATCGGGCCTCACCGCCATCGAGGTCGGCAAGGCGATGGGCGCGGTGGTGATCGCCAGCGCCGGCGGCCCCGACAAGCTGAAGGCCGCGCAGGAGGCCGGCGCCGATCACCTGATCGACTATCGCGCGGAGGATCTGCGCACCAAGGTTCTGGAAGTCACCGGCGGCCGCGGCGCCGATGTCATCTACGATCCGGTCGGCGGATCGGCCTTCGATGCCTCGCTGCGCTGCGTTGCGCCCGAGGGCCGCCTCATCCCGATGGGCTTCGCCAGCGGCACCGTCCCGCAGATCCCGGCCAACATCCTGCTGGTCAAGAACGTGACGGTGATCGGCTTCTACTACGGCTACTGGAATGGCTGGGGCGGCAAGGGCGTGCCGTCGCCCAAGGAGGCGGAGGCCCTCGCCCGGCGCCGCGCGTTGGTGGCAGACGCGCAAAAGGAACTCACCCACTGGTTCACCGAGGGCAAGCTCAAGGCGACCGTTGCCGCAACCTACGACCTTGCAGATTGGGTGAAGGCTTTTCGCCTCATCGAGGAACGCACCGTCGTCGGCAAGGCCGTCCTCGTTCCGTAACACGCGGGCCCTTGTCGGTTCTGCGGGCGTTCCGGCATAGTCCGCTGGCATGCCGGTCCAGTGGACAATCTCCAACCCGCACCGCCTCGTGATTGCCGTCGCGCAGGACGAGCTGCGGCTCGCGGATGTCGAAGCCTATCTCGACGGCGTGACCGTCGCCGATGCCCTGCCCTACCGAAAGATATTCGACACGACGCAAGCCAGCATGATGCTGAGCGACGCCGACATGATGGCGCTCGGCGCTCGTATCCGCGCCTACATGAAGATCGCGACGCTCGGCCCCCTCGCCATCATCGCCGTGACCGAACGCGCCTACCAGCAGGCCCGCCTGTTCGAGACGCTGGCAGATGGAGACCGCCCGGTGAAGATCTTCCGCGAGCTGCACAAAGCCCGCGAATGGCTGGACGGGTTCGACTCAGGCTCCTGATTTACGCCGGCCAGACCTTGGGAAATGTCTCGCATTCGAGCCTGTCGCCCGGCTTCAGCCCGTGCCCCTCGATGGGCGGCGAAATCTGGCCGACGCGAGCGCCGTAGCGAGCATCGTCACCGCACCACCGTGTCGCCCAGGCGCGACGGCGACGCGCAGTCGAGCGGTTGCCCGAGGCGCCGTGGAGCGTGAGCGCGTGGAAGGCAATGACGTCGCCCGGCTCCATGTCCCAGGCGAGGAACTCGTGTTCGCCGCGCTCGGCATCGAGATCGGGCAGCGGCTCGAAGCGGCTGTCCCGGACCTGCAGGTCGACGCCGCCCTGCTTGAAGAACTTCGGCTGGAACCAGCGGCCCCAGCGGTGCGAGCCCTTCACATATTCGACGCAGGTCTCGCGATCGACGGGATCGAGCGGCGTCCACAGCGAGATCACCTGCTCGCCGTCGATCGGATAGTAGGGCTGGTCGTGATGCCAGGGCGTGCGCTCCTGCGTGCCCGGCTCCTTCACCAGCAGATGGTCGTGATAGTAGACGACCTCCTTCGAGCCCATGAGCCTGGCCACGATCTCGCGGGCGGGCGACTCATAGACGAAGGCGCGGGCCGCCGGGTGGCGCTGCCAGAGCTGGAAGTCGACGAAGAACAGGCCGGGCGCGCCCTGCGGCGTGTTGATCCGCACCATCGGCCCGGGACTCGCCATGTCGTCGTCCACGGCCGCGCGCATCCGCTCGATCCATTCCATGGGAATGGCGCCGCGCAGGCAGACGGCGCCGTCCTCGCGGTAGCGGGCGATCTCGGCGTCGGTCGGCATCGGCATCGGAGGTCAGCTTCCCTGCAGCATGCGCAGAGGCGTGTAGACCAGCACCGTTTCGCCCTTCTGGTTCTTGACCAGGTTGGTGGTCCTCACCAGGGCGCGCATCGGGTCCTTGGAGGTCGGCTTGATCTCGGTGATCTCGATCTCGACGTGGAGCGTGTCGTTGACGTAGGTCGGGCCCTTGATGTCGAAGCCCATCGACAGGAAGGCGAGGCCCGTTCCCTGCAAGGTCGTCGGGATCACCAGACCTTCGGCCATGGAGTAGACCAGGGCGCCCGGCACGGGATGCCCGCCGCGCATCGGCGCGTGCTCCCTGATGTATTCCCTGTTGGTGAACAGCTCCTCGGAAAAGCCGCAAAGGGTCACGAAATTCAGGAGATCGGCCTCGAAGATGGTCCGGCCATAGGTGACGAACTTGTCGCCGATCTTGAGGTCGCGCCAGTTCCAGCCTTCACCGAGCTGTTTCATGGGGTCGTTCCCTTAGTGAGCGTGGGCGGGATGCGCGCCTTCGCGCAGCTTGTAGAGCCTGCTGCAGTAGGGACACTCGACGTGTCCTTCCGGGCCCAGGTTGAGGTACACTTTGGGATGGCCCAACGCGCCGCCCCCGCCATCGCAGGCGACGCGGTCAGTATCGACAGTGATGACTTCAAACGGCTCCGTCACGATCCCACTCCTGTTACGCCGGCGAATGATAGCGGCCTCCGCGGCCGCGGTCATGCTCTCAGCCTGCGCCCCGACGGTGGTTCCGGCGGGCGGCGCGGTGCAGACGCCGCGGCTGACGGAGGACCGTTATGTCGCGGCGGACGGGACTGCGCTACCGCTGTCGGTGTGGCCTGCGGCAAACGGCGCCCCCAAGGCGGTCATCCTGGCCTTGCACGGGTTCGGCGACTACCGCATGGCTTGGGAGGAGCCGGCCGGAAGCTGGTCGGGCGCCGACATCACCACCTACGCCTACGACCAGCGCGGCTTCGGCGGCAGCCCGACCCGGGGCCGCTGGCCAGGCACGGACACGCTGGTCGAGGATGCGAGGACGGTCGCAGCCCTCGTGCGCGCGCGCCATCCCGGCGTGCCCTTCTATCTGGCCGGCGAGAGCATGGGTGGTGCGGTGGTGCTGGTGGCGGCCGATCGGGGGACCGAGTCGGACGGGCTGATCCTGTCGGCGGCGGCCGTCCGCTCGCGCGACACGTTCGGGCCGGTGGCCAGTGCCGGCCTGTGGTTCTTCGCCCACACCATCCCCTGGATGCCCGCGGGGCCGACCTCGATCGACTATCAGCCGACCGACAACCCCAAGACCATCGAGAAATTGCGCAACGACCCGATGATGCTGCGCCAACCCCGCCTCGACATGGCCTATGGGCTGGTCGACCTGATGGACGATGCGCGCGCTTCCGCGGCCCGGGTCAACGAGCCCTATCTCATGATGTACGGGCTGGGAGATCGCATCGTGCCGCAGGATCCGGTCAAGGCGGCCATCGCGATCATGCCGCCCCGTCCCGATTCAAAGCTTGCCTTCTACAAGAACGGCTACCACCTGCTGATGCGCGACAAGGCGGGTCCGGCCGTGACGGAAGACGTCATGTCGTGGATCTCGAACCACGAAGGCCAACTGCCGTCAGGCGCCGACGCCTCGATATCCCTGCCCAAAATGGCGAGCCTCTGGGGATCGAAGCGCCGCGGTCAGGCCAGCCCTAGGCCCCGCAGCGAATGACGACCGACGCGGGACCACGGATCTCCGCCATGTCGCCGCGCGTCGGCATGTTTTCCATCTTCAGCGTGACGTAGTCGCCGCCCGTGCTGTTGCACATCGCGACCGCGCGGGTCTGACACGCGCCGGGTTCCTTGCAGCTGATCGCGATGGCGGGCTTGCCATCGGTCCAGGTCACCTGCGTCGCATTCGTTTCCGTCCGGGGATCCTGGCCGGGCGTGCCCTTCGCCATGCTGCAGGCCGCGACCAGACCTGTGATGCCCATCACGAACATCCACTGCATCGTCGATCGCGTTCTCATCGTCTCTCTCCCCTTGGCCCCGTCAGCCGGGCGGCAAACAGTACCGCGCGCTGCCGGACAGGTGCAAGGTCGGCCGATTCGTGCCCTACTGCGAGACATGAAAACCGGTCTCGGGATGCTGCTTTCGTGCGCCGCTGCAGGACTGTTGCTGGCCCCCGTTTCGGGGCGCGCCCAGCAGACCGACCAGCAACTGGCGGCGCGCTGCGCCCAGCTCGGGGGCCTGTACGACCGCTACAATCTGCAGCGCGGCGAAGGCTCGGGCGGCCCCAACATGGCGCGTCTGGGCGCCGCCCTCGATTGCCAGAAGGGCCGCTACCAGCAAGGCATCAAGGCGCTGGAGGAGCTCCTCCAGCGCAACCGCATTCCCTATCCGCCGGCCGCTTGAAGGCTACTTGCCCTTCAGCTTGAACTCGCGCCACAGGACGATGCCGCTGGCATTGTCGAGCGCCATGCCGTCGAGCTGCTTCTTCAGCTCGATGGCCGTCGGACGCCAGATGAACGTGCTCTCCCCGGTCGCGCCCTGGAAGCGGCCCGTGCCGCCCGTCAGCCTGAACGTGCCGCGGCAGCCGACGAGCTCGTAGCCGGCACAGTCCCATTCACCCCAGGCCGTCGCGCCATCGTGGGCCGTGAAGCTGCACGCGCCCGTGGCGCTGGTCTTGCGGCTGGCCTGGTCGATCTTCGACGACAGCGCACAGCCGACACGGCCGGCCTGCTGCGGCCCCTCGTCGGTTTCGATGAACATGGGACCGGACAGGTTGCCCGCCACGACGAGCTGCTTCTCGCCGGCCCGCACGACCGAGCCGTTGGCGACCACCACCGCGAAAGCATTGAAGGTCTGGGTCTCGTCCTGCGCGACCGCCGGAGCGGCGGCCAGGAGAACGAGGGCGCCCGCGAGGGCGCGGCTGAACATCGTCATGGGCGGCCTCACTTGAAGTCGATGACGACGGCGTCGGCGCCGAGCGAAACGGCAAGTCCCTGGCGGCGCGTCTTGAGGTCGATCATCACGCCGTTGGTGTTCTCCAGCCACATCTCGCCCTTGCCCTGGTCGCCATAGGCCGCGCCATAGCGCGCCTGGCCATAGGCGCCGGGAAACTGGCGCAGCTCCTTCAGATTGTAGACGTCGCCATAGGCTTCCATCTTGGAGACGCCGAACCCGCCAACGCCCAGGCCACCGACCGAGAAGCGGTAGTAGCGGCCCTCGTAGTGCAGGGTGCCGCTGCCGACATTGCCGCTGCCGAAAAAGGCCACCTGGACCTGCTCGATGCTGACGGTCCCGGACTTGACCCGCTGCTGGGCGATCGCCGGCGCCGCCAGCATCGTTCCCATGGCCCCCACGGACCCGACCAGCGCCTGTCGGCGCCCCAGCAACCCTGCTCTCTTCCCGCTCATCCAGCTCTCCCCGATCAACCGCTGTCCCTCATCACGCATCGACGACGGCCGTGGCCTCAATTTCGACCAGCAGGCCCGGCACGGCAAGGGCGCTCACGGCCACCAGCGTCGATGTGACCACCGCGCCCTTCAGCGACTTGGCCAAAGCCGTGCTCACGGCTCCCATGTCACGGATGTCGGTCACGTAGATCGTGGTCCGCACGAGGTCGCCGAGCTTGGCGCCGGCCGACTTCAGCCCGGCCTCGATCTTGCGCATGGTGATCGTCGTCTGCTGGGCCGCATCCTTGCCCTGCACCTGCCCCTTGGGATTGAGCGAGGTCGTGCCCGACACGAAGACGAACGGCCCGCTCCTGATGGTGCGGACGTAGAACCCCGCCACCTCGGTACCGTCGGGAAAGACTTTCTTGGCCATGCCTCACTCCACCTTCGATGCGCTATGCTGGCACTCTAGGCGGCCGTTCGCGCCGGGCAAAGGAGGAAGCCTTGTCACTCGATCGCTATCGCACCGCCATCGTCACCGGCGCGAGCCGCGGCATCGGCGCGGCGATCGTCCGCGAGCTCACGATCGGCGGGCTCGACGTCTATGCCGTCGCCCGTTCCGCCGAGGACCTGACGGAATTGGCCCAGGAAACCGGCTGCCGTCCGATGGCACTCGACATCTCCCATCGCGACACGGTGCTGGGTGCCCTGGGCTCGCTCGATGCCGACATCCTGGTCAACAATGCCTCCGCCCCGGTCCGCGGCGGCCTGTCGTGGGAGACCGCCCCCGACGACATCGCCACGCTGATGGACGTCAACCTGCGCGGCACGCTCAACTGTCTCGCCGCCGCCGTCCCCGGCATGCGGGCGCGCGGGCTGGGCCACATCGTCAATCTCGGATCGACGTCGGGCACCTGGGCGCTGCCCGGCATGCCGGTCTATGCCATGACCAAGGCCGCCATCCACAATCTCAGCCAGACGCTGCGCCTCGACCTGCACGGATCGGGCGTCCGGGTCAGCGAGATCTCGCCGGGCCGGGTCGAGACCGGCGCCCATCTCGACCTGATGGCGGATCGCGAGGAAGGACGTCGCCGCTTCTACGAAGGTTTCGAGACGCTCCAGCCCGCCGACATCGCCGAGGCGGTCATGTTCGTACTGGGCGCTCCGCAGCGCATGGATGTGAGCTTCATGGAGATCGTGCCGACCGACCAGTCGTATGGCGGCTCGCAATTCCATCGCCGCCGCTGAAGTCCGGCACGTCACTTGCAGATCCATCTTCCGTCGATCAATCAGGGAATCATGAACCTCAAGAATCTCGCCGACATCCTCGACCCGCAGGCGCCGGCCGACCGCCCCTTCATCATCCAGGTTTCGCCCGAGGGCGATGAACAGCTCCGGCTGAGCTACGGCCAGGCGCGCGAGCGCATCGCCGCGCTGGCGCGCGGCCTGCTGAAGCGCGGGCTCAGGCGCGGCGAGGCCGTGGCCATCGTGGCGGCCAACAGCGCCGACTATCTCGTGCTCTACATGGCGACCATGGCGGCCGGGCTGGTGTCGGTCTGCGTCAATCACAAGCTGCCGCGCGAAACGGTGGCCCACATCATGAAGGACTCTTCCGTCAAGTTGGCGGTCGCCGATGCCGAGCGCGCGCCGCTGGTCGGTTCGCTGGTGCCGACCGTCGCGATCGAGGAGCTCGACGGTCTGCTCGACGCGGGTGCGTTCGAGCCGGTCGACATGGCGCCCGAAGAGGTCGCCATGATCCTCTACACGTCGGGCTCGACCGGCCTGCCCAAGGGCGTGCCGCTGACGCATGGCGGCTACCTCTGGGCGACCGGCGCCACGCCGGAGCAGCGGCCCGGCATCGAGGGACAGAAGATCATCATCGCCGCGCCGCTGTTCCACATGAACGGCCTGTTCAGCGCCAAGATGACGATGATCAACGGCGGCACCATCGTGCTGATGACCAATTTCACGGCCCGCGGCTTCATCCGCGCCATCGACCGCAATCGCGTCGCCATGATCACCTCGGTCCCGACCATGCTGGCCTTGGTGATGCGCGAGACCGAGGAGCTCGCCAGGGCGGACCTGGGCTGCGTCACGACGGCGGTCACCGGCTCCGCACCTTCGACGGCGGAATTCTTCGAGCAGATGCACCGGATGTTCCCCAATGCCGAGACGGCCAACAGCTGGGGCACCACGGAGTCCGGCCCGCTGGGCTTCGGACCGCATCCCGACGGCGTGCCGAAACCGATGGGTGCGCTGGGCTACCCACGCAAGAACATCGAGGTGAAGTTCGTCGGCGGTGCCGAGACCGGCGCCACGCAGGGCGTACTCCACATCCGCACGCCGGCGCTCATGAGCGGCTATCTCAACCGCGAGGCCGATACGAAGAAGCGCCTGATCGACGGCTGGTACGACACGGGTGACGTGATGCGCCGCGACGAGAACGGCTTCGTCTTCTTCGTCGGCCGCGCCGACGACATGTTCCAGTGCGGCGGCGAGAACGTCTATCCCGGCGAGGTCGAGAAGCTGCTGGGCCAGCATCCCGACGTGGCCCAGGCCTGCGTCGTGCCGGTGCCGGACGAGATCAAGTACCAGCTCCCCGTCGCCTTCGTCGTGGCGAAGCCCGGCACGGCGCCGACCGAAGAGGCGCTGCGCCGCTTCGCCCTCGACAACGGCCCGGCCTACGCCCATCCGCGCGCCGTGTGGTTCGTCGACGAGCTGCCGCTCGCGGGCACGAACAAGATCGACCGCAAGACGCTGGTCGACCGCGCCGTCGCGACCTACGCGCGCGACGACGCGAAGCGGGTGTAATTCTTACCTCCCCATTCTAATGGGGAGGTGGCGGCGTCTTACGCCGACGGAGGGGTCATAAGCATGGCAAGGCCCATGACCCCATCGCCCCGTATGACGGGGCACTTCCCCATCTGAATGGGGAAGCAAACTTATGAATCCGCCGTAAACCCGATCTTCTTCACGATCGGGCCCCAGCGGTCGTAGCTTTCCTTGAGCAGCGCGCCGAGTTCCTGCGGGGTCGAGGACTTCACCTCGAGGCCCATGACGGCGAGGCCGTCGATCACGTCCTTCTGGGCGAGCGCGGCGCGCAGGGCCTCGTTGGCACGCATCACGACCGGCGCCGGGGTGCCGCCCGGGGCGAAGAAGCCGAACCACTCGGAGAAGACCAGGTCCTTGTAGCCCTGCTCGGCAAAGGTCGGCACGTTCGGCGCGAAGCGGTTGCGGGTCGCGCCCGAGACGCCGAGGAGGCGTGCCTTGCCGGCGGCAACCTGCTGGGTGAACTCGCCGACCGGGCCGGAGACGGCCTGGATCTGGCCGCCGACCATGTCCTGCACCGCGGGCTGCGTGCCGCGATAGGCGACGTGCTTGAGCTCGATGCCGCCCGCCTGGCCCAGCAGCACGCCGATGAAGTGCGGCACCGAGCCGGCGGCCGGCGATCCGTAGTTGGCCTTGTCCGGGTTGGCTTTGCACCAGGCCAGGAATTCCGGGATGTTCTTCACGCTCTCGGGCACGGCGGGGCCGACGCAGAAGCCGAAGTCGAAGATGCAGGCGAGCGTCACCGGGGTCACGTCGGTGAAGGCGTCGTAGTTGAGCTTCTTGTAGATGTGCGGATAGATCATCAGCATCGATGCCGGCGTCTGCAGGATGACGCTGCCGTCGGTCGCCGCGCCCTTCATCGACTGAATGGCAATCTGTCCGCCGGCGCCGGCCTTGTTCTCGACGATGGCCGCCTTGGTATAGGCGGTGCCCTTGATGCCTTCGGCGACGCGGCGGCACAGCGTGTCGGACGTACCGCCCGGCGGGAAGCCGGTGACGATGCGCACGGATTCGAGTGGCGGGGTGCCCTGCGCGCCCGCACGGCCCGCGAGTCCCAGGGTGGCGAGCGCGGCAGCAGCGCCCGAAGCGCGGACGAAGCCGCGGCGGCTATGGTCGGTCATCTCATTCCTCCCGGTCGGTTCTTGTGGGCGGAATGTCGCCCAAACGCGGCACGCCGCCAAGCCCAACCGGCGGCTCGGCCAGTGCTATTTGCAACCGCCCCATCATTTGCCGCTCCGGCGCCGGGCGACGGCCGGCTTCTCCCCGCGGGAGGGGCCGGTCCATCGCGGGAAGGTCCTGGTGTCGAGACCGAACAGGTCGAGCACGCGCGCGACCGAATGCGTCACGATCTCGTCGACCGTCTTCGGCCGCGTGTAGAAGGCCGGCGACGGCACCGCGACGATGGCGCCCATCTCGGTGACGGCCAGCATGCTCTTGATGTGGCCGGCATGCAGCGGCGTCTCGCGGAACATCAGCACGACCCGGCGCCGCTCCTTCAGGCAGACGTCGGCGGCGCGGGAAACGAGGCCCGACGTCACCCCCGTCGCGATCTCGCTCAGGGTGCGCACCGAACACGGCGCCACGATCATGCCCATGGTCTGGAACGAGCCGCTCGAGATCGAAGCCGCGATATCGCCCGGCGCATAGACGTGATCGGCCAGCGCCCGCAGCTCCGAGGCCGACATGTCGGTCTCGAGCGAGCGCGTCTGGTCGCCCGCCTTGGAAATCACGAGATGGCTCTCGATCTTCAGCGCCCGCAACGCCTCGAGCACGCGGATGCCGTAGACGGTCCCCGAGGCGCCGGTGATGCCGACCACCATGCGTCGCACGGGTTCGCTCGCTGTCATTTGAAGTCCCTCAACCGCCGGTCTTGATGTGGCGCGGGTCCGAGTGGTTCAGCGGCGCGGGCTTCGCCTCCCACGAGAACGGCGTTTCGGAGAGCGTGTAGCGGTACCAAGGCGGATCGTTGGTCCGGCCGAGCCTGTGCCGCAGGTTGCCGAAGGCGCGGTAGAGCACCGGGTAAGGCTGGCCGTGATACTGCTTCAGGATGTCGTGCCAGGCGCGCGGCTCGGCGCGGATGAACGCCTCCATGTCCTTGGTCAGCTCGTCTTCCGTCATGATCTTGAGCCCGGCCGGCGGATCGCCCAGATCGGTGACGGTGCTGCGCACGAACTCGTTGGGGTTCCATTCGGGGCCCAGCGGCACCGTGCAGTCCATGCCGATCTTGGAGGAGATGCCGAGCGTCGTGCTCTTGGGATCGACGGTCATGGTGTTGAGCCCGTCGAGCCGCACCGTGTCCCTGTCCGGCATGTAACGGTAGGCCATCGCGGCCAGCACGGCCTGGTCGTCCCAGATGTCGACGTCGGTGTCGAACACCATGGCGATCTTCGGGAGTCCCTGCTTGGAACAGGTCAGCATGATGCCCAGCGCCTGCTTGGAATCGCCGGCGCCCAGCGGATGGATCTTGGCGTAGGCGATGTTGGACAGGCCGCCCAGCGGACAGCGCACCTCGCGCACGTCGATGCCGCCCTGCTTCAGCCCGTTGAACAGGTCGGCCTCGATCGCCGGCAGCTGCAGCATGTTATCGGTGTACCAGGGATGCAGGCCGCCGATCGTGCAATGCTGGAAGATGCCGCCCTTGCGGTGGGTCATCGCCTTCACCTTGAGGCGATAATTGTGCTTGATGCCGCCGCCGTACATGCCGGTGAACTCGCCGTACGGGCCCTCGTCGTAGACCAGGCCCTCGAGCGCCATCAGCTCGCATTCGAGCACGATCTCGGCATTCGCCGGCACCATCACGTCGATGGTCTCGCATTTGATCATCCTGGCCGGCTCGCCATAGAAGGCGCCCAGGACCTCGAAATCGTCGGTGTCGGCGGTGACGCCGACCAGCGCCGCGATCTTGTCGATGGTGGGACCGCCCAGCACGATCGCGACTTCGAGGTTCTGCCCCTTCGCCGCCGCCGCCATCGCATGGATGCGCTGGCGGTGCGAGGTGCAGGTCATGTCGACCGACTTCTCGTTCCTGGTCCGGAACATCGAGCGGTAGATGCCCCAGTCGTAGACGCCGGTGTCGGGATGCTTGCTGATGAAGAGATTGTCGTTGGTGTAGGCGTGCCCGTCGCGATCGTGATGCAGGAACAGCGGCAGGCGGGTGAGGTCGACATCGTCGCCCTTCAGGATCACTTCCTTGCAGGGCGCCGTCGTCACCGTCTCCCACTTCACCCGGCCCTTGGAGCGCGCCACCATCTCGAGGCCGGTCCGCGTCTTGTCGCAGCCCATCGCCCAGGCGAACATCTCCTGGTTGGAATAGGCGTTGGCCAGCACCGAGAATTCGGTGTCCTTGATGTTCTCGATCAGGACGGCCTTGGTCGGGTTGGCTTCCATGAGCTTGGGAACCTGATCGACCCGGACCTCGTCCTTGATGCGCACCAGAAAGCCGGCCTTGTCCATCGCCTCGACAAAGTCGGAAAGGGACTGCTGCATTGTCTCACCCGAATGAAGAGGAAGATCAGGAATAGGCCGGCGCGGTCCTGCCGTGCTCGGCGAAGGCCCTGAGGTGATGCAGCATCATGCCCCAGAGGGCGTTGCACTTCTCGAAGTTGCCCTTCTGATGCGGCCAGCCGGAATGGGCGAAGGTGAGGTGGACGCGCCCGTGTGGCGTCTGGCCGAGACTGAAGGAAACACTGGTGCCGGCGGCATCGCCCGGCCCTTCGACGCATTTCCAGACGACGGTATCGGCCCCCTGCGACGCCACCTCCCAGACGAACGTCGGCCCGCCGGCATATCTCAGGGTCCATCGGCTCCCCACGCCGGCACCGCCGGAGACCTCGGCCATGGTCCAGCCCCTGAGGCCTTCCAGGGTCGTGAGGGCTTCGTGGACCCTGGAGGCATCCGCGTTGATGTTGACGGCGTGACGAAGGGCGTGATCGGACACGATTGGACCTCCCGAAGACCTCATCTGCCAGGCGGGAATAGCGTGGCCAGCATCTGCAACGCGACCTTATCAGTCGGGGTGAAGGGTTCAACCTTGAGTGCCCGGCATGGCCAATACCGGCTCTCGAGTCCTCGCGTTGCGCAGCAGAGGCCCCTCCGGTATGGTCCGCCGCGCTGGACCCGTAGCTCAGCTGGATAGAGCGCTGCCCTCCGAAGGCAGAGGTCGTGAGTTCGAATCTCGCCGGGTCCGCCATTCGCGTAGAAGACTGCGAACATTCTCCCGCCCCCCCCCGGTTTGGCCGGTCACAGCCGTCGCCAACGCGGCCTCGTCGCAGTGCCCCATGCTTTTCCCGTTGCCGACCACGATCGAGCCACTCACCGATCGCAGGCAGGTTTTCGGCCGAGCGGGGTAATGGCGACGGGGGAAAGTCCCGTCGCCCCCAAAGGTCGTCGAGGGACTTCTCCCTGGGGATTTCTCAGATGCGCTCGATGATGATCGCCGGCGCCATGCCGCCGGCGGCGCACATCGTGACAAGACCGAACTGCTTGTTCTGCCTCTCGAGCTCGTCGAGGACGGTGCCGATCAGGATGGCGCCGGTCGCTCCGATCGGGTGGCCGAGCGCGATCGAGCCGCCGTTGACGTTGACCTTGTCGCGATCGAGATCGAGATCGCGCACGAACTTCTCCGAGACAACGGCGAAGGCCTCGTTGATCTCCCAGAGGTCGATGTCGCTCGTCTTGAGACCGGCCTTCTCCAGCACCTTCCGGGCCGCCGGCACCGGCGCATTGAGCATCAGCTCGGGGCTGTCGCCCATGTTCGCCATGGCAACGACGCGGGCACGCGGCTTGAGGCCATGGGCCTTGGCGTAGTCGGGCGACGCGAGCAGCACGGCGGCCGAGCCGTCCACGACGCCGGAGGAATTGCCGGCATGATGGACATGCTCGATCTTGAGGTCGGGATAGGCCTGCAGGATCAGCGAGCGATAGGTCATGCCCTTGTCGTCGAGCGGGACGTCGGCCATCGCCGCGAAGGCGGCCTTGAGATTTGCCAGTCCCTCGCGAGTCGTCTGCGGACGCGGATATTCCTCGCGATCCAGGGCGAGCGTGCCGTCTTCCTTGTAGACGGGGATCAGGGACTTGGCGAAGCGGCCCTCGGCGATGGCGATCGCCGCGCGTTGCTGGCTGATATAGCCCGCCTCGTCGAGCGCCTGGCGCGGGATCTTCTCCAGCGTGGCGATGGCGTCGGCGCAGATGCCCTGGTGCGTCTGGGGATGATGCAGGCGCAGGCGCAGATTGCCGTTGTCCATGACCGGCGGCCCGCTGCCGCGGCTGCGGTCCATGGACATCATCTCCGTACCACCGGCGACCACCAGATCTTCCATGCCCGACTTGATGCAGGCGGCGGCGAGGCTCACGGCACTGATGCCCGAACCGCAGAAACGGTCGATCGTGATGCCGCTCGCCTTGACGTCATAGCCGGCATCGAGGGCAGACATGCGGCCGAGATCGCCACTCTGCTTCGAGACCTGGGCGGCAGTCCCCCAGATCACATCGCCAATCTCCTTCGTGTCGATCCCGTTGCGTTCGGCGATCGCCTTGAGAACGGTCGCACCGAGCTGCTGCGGATGAACCTCCCACAGCGCGCCCTTGCCCGCCTTGCCGACGCCGCGCGGCGTGCGGCAGGCATCGATGATCCATGCTTCGGTCATTGTTCTGTCCTTTCCCGGTCGCGGTTCAGCGGGGCGCCATGCGGATGGCGCCGTCAATGCGGACGTCCTCGCCATTGAAGTAGCCGCAGGTGATCATCGTATGGGCGACCTGTGCATATTCCTCGGGGCGTCCCAGGCGCTTGGGGAACGGGACCGAGGCGGCCAGCGCGGCCTTGACGTTGTCCGGCGCACGCGCGAGCAGCGGCGTGTCGAAGATGCCGGGCAGGATCGTATTGCAGCGAATTCCCTCATTGGAGAGGTCGCGCGCCACGACGAGCGTGATGCCGACGACGCCGGCTTTCGAGGCCGTATAGGCGACCTGGCCGATCTGGCCGTCCTCGGCCGCGACCGATGCGGTGTTGAGGATCACGCCACGATCCCCGTCGGGCTGCGGTGCAAGCGTCAGCATGCCCGCTGCCGACTTGGTGATGCAGCGAAACGTGCCGATGAGATTGACGTTGATGATGCGCTCGAAGTTCTCCAGCGGATATTCCTTGGGAGCACCGGTCGTCCTGTCGAGCGATGCGGTCTTCTGGGCACCGCCGCCGACACCGGCGCAGTTCACCAGAATGCGCTCCTGCCCGTTGGCCGCCCGCGCCTTCGCGAACCCGGCCTCGACCTCTTCGGTCGACGTCACGTTGACCTTGCAGAAGACGCCGCCGATTTCCCTGGCGAGCGTCTCGCCCTGTTCCTCGTTGAGGTCGAAGATTGCGACCTTCACGCCGTGCGAGGCAAGCATGCGCGAGGTGGCGGCGCCGAGGCCAGACGCGCCGCCCGTAACGACCGCGGCCACTGTCTTGTCGAGTTGCATGAGCGAAGATTCCCCCGAGATGTGATTTCCTGAGTGGTTCGCCAGGATTGTTAAAGCATCGCGGCCGCGGTTGGCCAGAGGTGTGTACCAGGCCCTCGAGCCGTGGAGCCGCCGTTCGAAAGCGACGACGGCCAACCGGCCGGCAATCCGGCTGACGGGGCACCGTCCCCTCCGAAGGCAGAGGTCGTGAGTTCGACTCTCGCCGGGTCCGCCGTTCCCTTTAGGGGCGCTGCGCCCAGGCTGGACGCCCTAAAGGGGAAGTGTCAGGTTCCGGTCATGTCCCTGAAGCGAGCGGCGCGTGACGCCGTGTATAAACTGGTGATCGATCCGATCCTGTGGCTCAGCCCGCGGGTCAGCACCTCCCACCTGCGCGCCGACAGCGTCTACAAGATCATTTCGGACCGGGCCGCCCAGCGCGCCGCCGACTATGTCGAGAAGCATCTCGACGTGGCGCTGATGTTTTCGGCGCGCGAGCTGCTGTGGGATTTCGCGATCTCGAAGGCGCCGCGCGACGGGCTCTATCTCGAGTTCGGTGTCATGACCGCCGCCTCGACCAACCATTTCGCCCGCCGCGTGGCGCGCGGCAACATCAAGGTCTACGGCTTCGACAGCTTCGAGGGGCTGAAGGAGGACTGGCCGGGCACCGAGGCACCGGCCGGCGCCTACCAGGTCAGCAAACCGACCGAGCTCGAACCCAATGTCGAGCTGGTCGTGGGCTGGTTCGATGCCACCCTCCCCGGCTTCCTCGAGAGCCACAAGGGGCCGTGCTCTTTCCTGCACATCGATTGCGATACCTATCCCTCGACCCGGCTGGTCCTCGACCTGCTGGCCGACCGCATCGGCGCCGGCACCGTCATCGTGTTCGACGACTACATCGCCTTCCCCAACTGGGAGAACGGCGAGTTCAAGGCGTTCAGGGAATTCGTCGAGGCGCGCGGCCTCAAGTACAGGTATCTGGCCTTCGCCAACCAGCAGTCGGCCGTGCAGATCCTCTAAGGTCTTCCGGGCACGATCGAACGCCCAACACCAACCTCATGCTGAGGAGCGCTCTGCAAGAGCGCGTCTCGAAGCATGGGCACGAGCACCGCGCCTGTTCCCCACCCTTCGAGACGCCGCGCTCTGCGCGGCTCCTCAGAGTCTGGCCGGAAATGAATGCAGCTAAAACAACAGGCTATGAATAGCCCCGATAGCCTCACCCTGAGGAGCATCGCCCCTCGAGTACCTCGGGGTAAACTCCACGATGCGTCTCGAAGGGTGGGAACGCGCGCCCTGCCTGTTGCCCATCCTTCGAGACGCCGCGCAAGGCGCGGCTCCTCAGGATGAGGTAAGTGCTTGAATCGATTCAATTCATTTCCGGCCAGCCTCTCAGGGTGAGGTGGATTGGCCTCAGCGCATCTTCACGTAGATCGACTTGGCGAGCTTGTAGAGCCGGGAGTCCTGCGCGGCGAAGCGCATGACGAAGTCGCGCGACTTGTCCTCGAGTGCGCTCACGATGTAGTCGAAGCCTGCCCGGCGGCGGTATTCGGCCAGATAGGCCCGCAGCTCGGCATCGGTCTCGGCCTGCCCGTTGTCGCCGTACTTTGCCACGTAATAGTTAAAGCCGCCTTCCTGCAGCGAGCGCACGCCGCCATGCAGGGTGGTCTTCATGTAGTTGCCGATCAGAAGGTCGTCGAAGATGCGATAGTCGATGCAGGTCATCAGGCTGCCGCGCGGCACGGCGAAGCTGATGCCGCGCTCCTTGGGCCCGCGCATCCTGATCGCGTGATCGCGCCCGCCGACGCGAAAATTGACGAACCCGAAATAGTCCTGCACGGGATCCTTGCGCGCGAAATAGGCCTCGATCTTCTTGATGTCCGCGGCCTCCAGCACGTCGGACCAGTTGTCGCCGAACTCCTCCGGCGCCTTGGGAACGACGGTGATCGCCTCCGGAGCATGGGTCGTCCACGAGCCATCACGGCAATCGACCGTCGAGAAGGCGGGGATGAATCCCACGTCCGGCGACAGGCCCTTCTCGAAGGCCTCCATCGGCGTGGTGTAGGCCTCCGCCCACATCGAGTCCGTGCGCTGATACTGGTGGAAGGCCGAGAAGGGGATCACCGTCCTGGCGCCGGCAGCCCTGGCGAGATTGGTGAGCTGCCCCCCGACCGACGGTTTGCGCGCGGCGCGCGGCGTCAGGAAATTTCCCTGCTCGTCGAAGAAGTTGATCATGTCGGCGTCGCCGTAGCCCGACAGGGCGAGCAGGTAGGAGCGTTCGTAGCGCGAGGCGATGCTGCGGATATAGCGCGTGCAGTCGCGCGTGCCGGCATCGTTGGTGTTGATGAAGAGACTGCCGCACGAGTCGATCAGCAGGATCGAATCCTGGATGCGGGTGGTGATGCACTGGACCTTCACCTTGTCGGTGAGCTGCACCCACTTGCGATCGGGCAGCACGGTGAGATCGTAGCCGCCAGGCTGCAGGTCCTTCAGGATGCGACCGTTCACGTGATCGGGCAGCAGGATCTTCTGACCCTTGAAGCGTTCGATCGTCACCGGATTCAGGTGATCCGGATGGCCGTGCGAAAACCAGATGTACTCGCACTTCAGGATGTCGTCCTTGAGCGCCCTGGGAATGCGATGGCTGAGCACCCAGCTGCCGAAATAGGCGGGATCCTCGTCGCCGAACCACGGATCGGCGGCGAGCAGCGGCTTGCCGTCATAGACGATCAGGGTCGCGTTGCCAGTGGTCGTTACCTGGTTCATGACGACGTTTGATACCGTGGATGACAGTACCCGGCAAACGACGCGCATCGGGCGAAGATCGCGCGCGCCCGGACTGCCGCAGTATTGGCTGGATTTTTCATCATTTTCGATGCAATTTGTTTACTTCGGAGCTTCCGGCGCGTGTCGCCCGTCGAAGGGGAGCCCCGATGGAGCGCATGCGCAGCCATTGGGAAGTGATTTGGATGACGAAGGCTGAAACGACGCCAGCCCGGCACCGGAGGCGATCACCCGGGTTGATCGCGCGCCGCAGACGACACGGGCGCTGGAGAAAGCCGGCGCCCGCTTTCGCGCATTGCCTCCCGGCGGAAGCACGCCTCGAGCAGGTCGACGCCCTCCCTCCCTGATTTTCCCCTACAGCCGCGGACCTGCCGGCCATGCCCCTGCACTGGACCATCGATTCACAGCTCAAGCTGTTCGCAGCCCGGGCCGACGGCGATATCACCCTGGTCGATCTAAACCGCATGCTCGACGCGATGGGCGGCGCACAGGCTCACGGCTACCGGAAGTTGTTCGATGGAAGCCAGGGCGACACGCAAATGAGCCCTGTCGAATTCATCAGCCTGGGCGTGCGCATGCGATCGATCCACGCCACCGGCATGATGGGCCCGCTCGCCGTCGTGTTACCCGCCAACAAGTATTACCTGGTCGCGCGCGCGCTCGGCATGCTTGCGGCCGCCAAGCGGCCCATGCGCATATTCTCCGATCCGGACAAGGCGCTGCAATGGCTGGACTTGCCATCCATCCGCGCCGCCGTGCCGGCCTCTGTCACGAGCGAAGCGTCAAGCGATGCCCATCGGCCTGTTGAAGACAGGTCAACTGCGTCTTAGGCAGACGACATGCTTCGGCCGAGCGAGCGGTCTGTTTACGTCGGCGACCATGTCCGGCACTCTTCCCGAGGGAAACAATAGCCAGGGAACCCTCGCTTGGGCACGGTATTTCTCCACGACTTCTTCTACGAGTTCGTCACCCTGTTCGTGATCCTCGATCCGTTCGCCACCGTGCCCATCTTCCTCATGGTCACGGCCGGCCTCGACCGGCGGAAGTCGCTGCTGGTCGCGGCCTACGCTTTGGGCGTCGCGTTCCTGATCCTGCTGTTCTTCATCGTGCTGGGGCGCACGCTTCTGTCGGCGCTCCACATACCCATGTCCTCGTTCCAGCTTGCGGGGTCTCTCATCCTCCTGCTCTTCGGGCTCAAGATGGCGCTCGGCAAGGTATCCGAGGAGGCCATGGACGTCCCTGCCGATGCGACGCCGCTCCAGCGGGCGATCTTTCCTCTGGCCATTCCCGGCATCGCCGGCGCCGGCGCGATCCTCACCGTCGTGCTGCTGACCGACAACAACGTGCGCTCGATCGGCGAACAGGTGATAACGACGGCGATCCTGGCGCTCTGCCTCTGCCTGCTCTTCGCCGTCTACGCCCTCGCGGGCACCTTGTTCCGCCTGCTCGGAAAGGCAGGCATCGAGATCGTGACCCGCGTGTTCGGCCTCATCCTGTGCAGCATCGCCGTCACCGGCCTGGTGATCGCGACCAAGCTGAGCTTCAGCCTCGGCTGAAGCGTCAGAGGCGCAAGACCCAGGCCTCGACGTTGCCCTTGCCCTTGACCTCGATCTCGCCGCGCGCCTCGAAGACGAACTGGTCCTTGAGCTTCTCGTAGACCGGGCGCGTGACCTGCACCGAGTCGGGAATCCCTCCGGATTCCATGCGGCTCGCCAGGTTCACCGTGTCGCCCCACAGGTCGTAGATGTACTTGCTCCTGCCGATGACGCCGGCCACGACCGGCCCGCTGTTGATTCCGACGCGCAGCTTCATCGACACGCCATGCTCCATCGCGTGCTCGCGCGTGATGTGCACCATGCGGATGGCCATGCGCACCATCCGCTCGGCATGGTTGGGCACCGGAATCGGCAGACCGCACACCGCCATGTAGGCATCGCCCACCGTCTTGATCTTCTCGATGCCGAGTTCCTGCGCGGCGACGTCGAAGCGCGTGAACAGACCGTTGAGCAGAGTGACCACCTCGGCCGGCGGCATCTCCGACGACAGGGCGGTGAATCCCACGAGGTCGGCGAAGGCCACCGTGACCTCTGCAAAGCCGTCGGCAATGCCTTTCTCTCCCCCGCGCAGGCGATTGGCGATCGGCGCCGGCAGCACGTTGAGCAGCAGTTCCTCGTTCTCGCGGTTCTTGGTCTCGATGACGACGTTCTTCTGGTTGATGTCGTCGATCATGCCGTTGAAGGCGAGACAAAGCTGGCCGATCTCGTCGCGCGTCCGCACCGGCACGTGCGCATCGTGGTCGCCCGCCGCGAAACGGCGCACGCCCGCGGTGAGTTCGCGCAACGGCCCGAGGAGCGAGCGCGAGAGCCAGGCTCCGGTCACCACCACCACGAGGAAGGCGATCGCCCCTACGATCAACAGGTCGCGTTCCAGGCGGTACACCGGCTCGAACGCTTCCGAACTGTCGATCTTGGCGACGAGACCCCATTT
>CANIEC010000035.1 GCA_947466085.1 Rhodospirillales bacterium | reverse complement strand
CCCTCGTCGTGGCCAATGCACTCGCCTATTCGAAGCTGTTCGATGCGACCGGTCTCAAGCCGGTCTACGACGACGCCGACGTGATGGCGATGGGCGCGCGGTTGAGCGCCTACACGTCCAACTTCCCGAGCGGTCCGCTGGCCGTCATCGGACGAGACGAGTCGGTCGTCCTGGCGTTCAAGCGCTTCGTCAACATTTCGCCGTCGAAGCGACCGGCGGCCTTGTTCAAGACGGAGAAGAAGGCTCGCGCCTGGCTCGCAACGCAAGCGGGTGTCTGACATGTCCGATACGTCTGAGACGATATGCGCGGTCGCGGTCGCACAGATCGGTTGCGGCGCAACTTCCCGCGCCGCTATCCTTGGCCGGTCTTCTTGGAAGGGTTGCGTACAATGAAAAGCTGGATCTTCACGGCCGCGCTGCTTGTCGTTCTTCCCGTCGCGGCCCAGGCGGACCAGGCTGCGGGGAACGCCTGTGCGGCCAACCTCTCGCCGAACGGACAGATGCTCTACAACAAGACCGCTCCGACGATCACGCCGAAGAGCGACATCAAGGACGCGCTGACCGCGCAGGCCCGTCCGCTGGTGATGAACGGCACGCTGTCCCGCGACGCAGCGCGCACGGCCGCCGAAGCGGCCGGGGAATGCCTCAAGCTTCTGAAGTAGGCTGAGAAGTCCTCGCTGCGCGTCCCATTGCCGGTCCGCGCGGCGCGCCGAACGAACTCCCCATCAGACCGGGCTCTTTTCGAATGGAGTTCAGCTGACTCGACGGCGGTGGACGGCGAGCCAGACTGTCGGTGCGTCGGGATCGGTCCAGTCGACGCGGTGGCGGACATGCGCCGGTATCTCCACCCAGTCGCCCGCGGCGAGTGTGATGCGCCTATCATCGGCCTCGAAGTGCAGCACCGCCGCGCCGCATAGCAGCAGCACGAACTCATGCTCGGTCTGGTCGTACCAGTAGCCCTCGGGTGTGACTTGGCCCGTTGAGACGATGCGTTCGATGCGCACGGCCGGGTCGTCAACCAGTGTCTCGACAAGCTCGCGATCGACCGCCTGTGTCAGCGGCGCGAAGACATTCCCTCGCGTGTCACGGGCAGTCATGCAATTCGAGTCTTGCCCGTGCTCGTTCTAGACCCGCCCGTGGCAGTGCTTGAACTTCTTGCCCGAACCGCAGGGGCAGGACGCGTTGCGTGAGACCTTGCCCCATGTCGAGGGATCGTTGGGATCGACAGGGCCCTTGGCCACGGGACGCGGGCGATGGAGCGTCGCCACGCCGCCGCCGTCCGGGTCGGCCGGATCGTAGGCCGGGTCGTCGCTCATCGCCGCGGCGAGGGCCGGGTCCTCGTGCACCTCGTGCATGTCGGACGGCATCTCGGGCATCGGCGGCGGTTCCATGCGGATCTGCAGGGTCGCCAGCAATGTGATCACCTGCTCGCGCAGGTTGGTCAGCAGGTCGCTGAACAGGTTGAAGGCTTCGCGCTTGTACTCGTTCAGCGGGTCCTTCTGTCCATAGGCGCGCAGGCCGATGCCCTGGCGCAGATGGTCGAGGTGCAGCAGATGGTCCTTCCAGTTCTGGTCGAAGATCTGCATCAGCACGCTCTTCTCGACCTGGCGCCAGACGTCGGGCCCGTACTGCGCGGCCTTCTGCGCGAACACGCGCTCGACGGCGTCGTCCAGGCGGGTCTTGATCTCCTCGTCGGCGATGCCTTCTTCCTTGGCCCACTCGTCGACCGGCAGGTCGAGGCCGAAGATGCGCTGCACCTCTTCCTTGAGTTCGCCGATCTTCCACTGCTCGGCGTAGACGCCTTCGGGGATGGTCCGCTTGACGAGCGTGTCGACCACGTCGCGGCGCATGCCGGCGACCGTGTCGGACACGTCCTCGGTGCCCATCAGCTCGATGCGCTCCTTGTAGATCTCCTGGCGCTGGGCGTTCATCACGTCGTCGAAGCGCAGCAGGTTCTTGCGGATCTCGAAGTTGCGCGCCTCGACCTTGCCCTGCGCCGTTTCCAGCGCCTTGTTGAGCCAGCGATGGGTCAGCGCCTCGTCGTCGGCCATGCCCTTCTTCTGGACCCAGTCGAGCACCTTGTTGTTGCCGAAGATGCGCATCAGGTCGTCTTCCAGCGACAGGAAGAAGCGTGATGCACCGGGATCGCCCTGGCGGCCCGAACGGCCGCGCAGCTGGTTGTCGATTCGGCGCGACTCGTGGCGCTCGGTGCCGACCACGAACAGGCCGCCCGCCTCGCGTACGATCGCGCGGTCGCGCTCGACGCCGGCGCGGATTTCCGCCTCGACCCTGGCGATCTCGGCGTTGCGCGCCGCCTCGTCGGGGAACCTGGCATTGATCTCGGGCACGCTCTGCTGCACCAGCATCTCGACGTTGCCGCCAAGCTGGATGTCGGTGCCGCGGCCGGCCATGTTGGTGGCGATGGTGACGGAGCCCGGCCGTCCGGCCTGGGCCACGATCACGGCCTCCTGGTCGTGGAAGCGGGCGTTCAGCACGTGGTGCGGGATGCCGGCCTTCTTCAGCGCCTCCGACAGCTCCTCGGACTTCTCGATCGACACGGTGCCGACCAGCATCGGCTGCTGGCGCGCCCGGCATTCGCCGACCAGCTTGACGATGGCGCGCGTCTTGTCGCCCAGCGTCCGGTAGATCTCGTCGTCGGCGTCCTTGCGGGCGACCGGCACGTTGGTCGGGATCTCGACCACCTCGAGCTTGTAGATCTCGGAGAACTCGGCGGCCTCGGTCAGCGCCGTGCCGGTCATGCCCGAGAGCTTGGGGTACATGCGGAACAGGTTCTGGAAGGTGATCGAGGCCAGCGTCTGGTTCTCGCGCTGGATCTCGACCTGTTCCTTGGCCTCGAGCGCCTGGTGCAGGCCCTCGGAGTAGCGGCGGCCCGACATCATGCGGCCGGTGAACTCGTCGATGATGACGACCTGGCCGTCCTTCACGATGTAGTCGACGTCGCGGCTGAACAGCTTGTGCGCGCGCAGTGCCTGGGTGACGTGGTGCAGCACCGACACCATGGTCGGTGCATAGAGGCTGATCCCCTCGGCCAGCAGCCCGTCGGTCCGCAGGATGTCCTCGACCGCCTCGATGCCGGCATCGGTCAGGACGACCGTGCGGTTCTTCTCGTCCTTCTCGAAATGCTCGGGCTTGAGCCGGGGAATGACCGTGTCGGCGCGGCGGTAAAGCTCGGACGAATCCTCGGCGGGGCCGGAGATGATGAGCGGGGTGCGTGCCTCGTCGATCAGGATCGAATCGACCTCGTCGACGATGGCATGGTTGAAGGGCCGCTGGACCATCGCGTCCAGACGATACTTCATGTTGTCGCGCAGGTAGTCGAAGCCGATCTCGTTGTTGGTGCCGTAGGTGACGTCGCAGGCATAGGCCGCCTTGCGCTGCTCGTCGTCGAGGTCGTGCACGATGATGCCGACGGTGAGGCCGAGGAAGTTGTAGACCCGGCCCATCCATTCGGCGTCGCGGCGGGCCAGATAGTCGTTCACGGTGACGACGTGAACGCCCTTGCCAGGCAGGGCATTGAGGTAGACCGCGAGGGTGGCGACCAGTGTCTTGCCTTCGCCGGTCTTCATTTCGGCGATCTTGCCCTGGTGCAGGACCATGCCGCCCTTGAGCTGGACGTCGAAGTGGCGCTGCCCCAGGGTCCGCTTGGCCGCCTCGCGCACCGTGGCGAAGGCCTCGGGCAGAAGGTCGTCGAGCGTTTCGCCCTTGGCCAGGCGTTCGCGGAACTCGACGGTCTTGCCTCTCAGCTGCTCGTCGGACAGCTTGACCATCTCCGGCTCAAGGGCATTGATTTTCGCCACCGGCTTGTCGAAGCCTTTGACGATCCGGTCGTTGGCCGTCCCGAAGAGAGTCCGGGCAAGCGCGCCAAGCATGGAAAACCTCGATATTCTAATGACTTAGGCGGGCTCAGCGGCCCGCCCTTACCATGAGAGATAGAGAGCGGCCGGTAGAGTGTCAACGCAGCGGACCATCGCAGGCGTGCCGAAAGGCAGACACCCAAACGTCATCGCCCCGACATGGACGCGGTACTCACGAAAAAGTGCCGCAATTGAAGGCCATCAGGCACTTCGCCGGGGAGGCGGCGCTTGCTTGGTCCAACGGGGCCTGTGTAAACGGTTTGCGCCTTTCGCAACGAATGAATCTGCTGGAGTCCGCCATGAGTCTTGACCTGCGTTCCCTGCGCCTCGCCCTCCTGAGTGGCGCGGTCGCCCTCATCGCGGGTCCTGCCCTGGCCCAGACCCCGCCGGCCGGCCAGCCCGCCAAGCCCCCGGCCGCTCCCGCGGCCCCTGCCGCCAAGCCGCCGGCCGCCGCCGCGCCGGCCGCGATCAAGGACCCGGTCGTCGCCATCGTGAACGGCCAGCAGGTTCGCCTGTCCGAACTCGAGATCGCCCAGCAGTCGCTGCCGCAGCAGTACCGCTCGATGCCGCTGCAGGCGGTGTTCCCGGCGCTGCTCGAGCGCATCATCGACAGCAAGCTGGTCGTTCAGGAAGGCAAGAAGACCAAGACCAACGAGGATGCGGCCTTCAAGAAGCGCATGGCCTTCGTCGAGGAGCAGGTCCTGCAGGACTTCTGGATCCAGCGTGAGATTTCCCGCCTCGTCACCCTGGAGAAGATCCAGCAGAAATATCAGGAGCGCCTGAAGTCGATGCCGCCGGAGGAAGAGGTGCATGCGCGCCACATCCTGGTCGCCACCGAGGACGAGGCGAAGGCCATCATCGCTGATCTGAAGAAGGGCACGGCCTTCGACAAGATCGCCAAGGAGAAGTCGACCGACAAGGCATCGGGTGCCGAGGGCGGCGATCTCGGCTGGTTCAAGAAGTCCGACATGGTGAAGGAATTCGCCGACGCCGCCTTCGAGCTGAAGAAGGGCCAGACCTCTGAGACGCCGACCAAGACCCAGTTCGGCTACCACATCATCAAGATCGACGACCGCCGCACGGCGCCCCCTCCGGCGCTGGAGGAGCTTTCCGAACAGATCCGCGAGGAACTGGCGCGTGAGGCCGTGACGGCCCAGCTCGACAAGATCCGCGCCGGATCGAAGATCGAAAAGTTCAACATGGACGGCACCAAGGTGGAGGCGGCCCCGGCTGCGCCGGCGGCCCCCGCCGCGACGCCGGCAAAGCCCGCGACCCCGGCTGCGCCGCCGAAGTAGACCCAGGCCTCAACTAAAACTCACGTTTTAGGGTGTTTCTGGTGTAGTCTCCGCCGCTGGCCGGCCGCTTTCCGCGGCCGCGCCCGAGGGGAGACACATGTCCGCTAAGCACGCCATATCGCCGCTCGCGCCCAAGACGACGCCGACGCTGCCCCGCATCGCAGGCGTAAAGCTCGGTGTCGCGCGTTCCGGCGTGCGCTACACGGACCGCGACGACGTCCTGCTGGCGGTGGTGCCGGCCGGGGCAACCATCGCGGGCGTCCTGACCAAATCCAAGACCTGCTCGGCGCCGGTCGACTGGTGTCGCAAGAACCTGGCCCGCGGCAAGGTCCGCGCGATCGTGGTCAATGCCGGCAACGCCAATGCCTTCACCGGCAAGCTCGGCGACAAGGCCGTCGAAGAGACCACCCGGGCCATCGCCCAGGCGCTGGGCTGCCCGCGCAACGAGGTCTTCATGGCCTCGACCGGCGTGATCGGCCAGCCGCTCGAGTGGGAGAAGATCGCCGCCGTCGTGCCGGCCCTCATCAAGTCGGGCAAGGAGGACGCGTGGTCGGCCGCCGCCGCCGCCATCATGACCACCGACACCTTCCCCAAGCTCGCCACGCGTCAGGCCAAGATCGGCGAGCGCACGGTGACGGTGAATGCCTTCCTCAAGGGCTCGGGCATGATCGCGCCGGACATGGCCACCATGCTGGGCTTCGCCTTCACCGACGCCAAGATCCCCGGCCCGGTCCTGCAGAAGCTGCTCTCCGACGCGGCCGACAAATCCCTCAACTGCGTCACCGTCGACGGCGACACCTCGACCAGCGACACCTTCCTGATGGTCGCCACCGGGGCGGCGCGCCACGCCCCGATCGAGGAGGCCGACGACCCCGTTCTGGTCGACTTCAAGCGCGCCCTCGACGAGGTGATGATCGAGCTGGCGCAGCTTCTCGCGCGTGACGGCGAGGGCGCCACCAAGTTCGTGACCATCAACGTGGGCGGCGCCTCGTCGAACGGCGCCGCACGCAAGATCGGCCTGGCGGTCGCCAATTCGCCGCTGGTCAAGACCGCGATCGCCGGCGAGGACGCCAACTGGGGCCGCATCGTCATGGCGGTCGGCAAGTCGGGCGAGCGGGCGGACCGTGACAAGCTTCGCATCTCGATCGGCGGCGTGCGCATCACCGACCAGGGCCAGGTCGTGCCGAACTACGACGAGGCGCCCGTTGCCCAGCACATCAAGGGCTCCGACGTGGTGATCGACATCGACCTCGGCATCGGCCGCGGTCGTGCCACCGTCTGGACCTGCGATCTCACGCACGGCTACATCGACATCAACGGCAGCTATCGCTCCTGATGGGCGGCTTCGACGACGAGTGTCCGGGCGGACCGCCGCCGCTCGGCGAGCGGCCGCTCGTGCTGGTGGCGGCCGTCGCCCTGGTCGATGTCGACAGCCGCGTCCTCATCGCCCAGCGCCCGGCCGGCAAGTCGATGGCCGGCCTCTGGGAATTTCCCGGCGGCAAGGTCGAGCCCGGCGAGACGCCGGAGCAGGCACTGGTCCGCGAGCTGCATGAGGAGCTGGGCATCGAGACGGCGACCAGCTGCCTGGCGCCGATTGCCTTCGCCAGCCACGGCTACGAGAAGTTCCACCTGCTGATGCCGGTCTTCGCCTGCCGCAAGTGGAACGGCACGCCGCAGGCGCGCGAGGGTCAGGCCCTGAAATGGGTCGCCCCCATGGAACTCACGAGATACCCGATGCCGCCCGCCGACCTGCCGCTGGTCGGCCTGCTGCGGGACCTGCTTTAGGTCGACACCGGCCGAAGGGGCGTACCCTCGCGCCAGCCCAGCAGGTTGCGGAAGATCAGCGCCTGCGCGGTCGCGGCCACCGCGGTGCCGGCGTAGGAGACCAGGATGGCCGCGGTCCAGGTGATCACGGCCGCCGATTCGCCGGCACCCAGCACGCCGCGCACCAGGCCGAGCACGACCAGGGTCGCCAGGGTGGTGGCGAGCGCGCTCGAGAAGAAGATCAGGAACAGCACGCCGATGATCGTCCAGGCGTTGCCGCGGCTATGGGCCCATGAGAGCCGCGGCGAGAAGGGCTCGTCGACCGAGGTCGCGGCGAGCCCGTAGCTGACGCGCAGCGCCAGGATGATCGATACGGTGAACCCCGCACCGATGGGGGCCGCCAGCGCCTGCCGGCGTGCGACCTCGGGGTCGACGGCGGCGCCGGCGGCCAGCATTTCCGGGTCGATCGAGCCCAGGGCCAGCACGAAGGCCGCGAGCAGCACGAAGGTGAAGCCGCCGATCTTGATCAGGTCGACCAGGAAGGCGGTTTCACGCGGCGACCAGCCGAGCCCGGGCAACCGCCCGACACGGTTGGGCCCGAGCAGCACGACGCGCTGCCAGGCCACCATGAACATGACCGTCGGGATCATGTCGGCGGCCTTCTCGATCAGCATCGGCATCAGCGAGTCGCGGCTCATCGTCGATCCCAGCAGCCGGATGGCGAGCGAGGCGATCCACGGAATGGTCACGAGATGGAAGAACAGGCTGAAATTGGCGACGACGAAGCCGAAGCTTTGGGCCACCAGGCCGCCAAACGAGAGTTTCACCGCAGGCACTGTCTAGCTCCGTTCCACTTTTTCGCCGGCACTCAGTTCCGAAGTCCCCAGCGCGTCGGCCAGCCGTTGTGCCGCGCTGCCAGGTTTGAGCGCCTTGGGCTGCGAGGCGTGTGGCGACCAGCCGTGCAGGAACAGGACCTCGAAGCTCGCGGTCACCCGGCCACCCGGCCGGGCGAACCGTTCGGCGTAGAGTTCGGCGGCGCGCAGCAGCACGGCGCGCCCGGCCATGCCGCGGCGCCGGCCGACCACGAGGTTGCTCTCGCCCATGGCGCGGAGGTCGCGCATCAGCGCCAACGCGCTCTCATACTCGACCTCGATCGTCTCGCTGTCGGCCACCGGCAGGGCAAAGCCTGCCCGCTGCAGCAGGCCCGCGGCATCGCGCAGGTCGGCGAAGGGCGAGACGCGCGGGCTCAATCCGCCGTCGATCTCGCTTTCCGCGGCGGCGAGGGCCTGGCGAAGCTGCCACAGGGTGGCGCCGCCCAGCAGGGCGCCGAGGAACAGGCCATCGGGCTTCAGGATGCGCGCGATCTGGATCAAGGTGCCGGGCAGGTCGTTGACCCAGTGGAGGTCCATGGCGCTCAGGACCAGGTCGAAGCGCCCGGCCTCGAAGGGCAGGAACTCCTCGTCGGCGACGACGGCCGGTCCGCGGGCGCGCGCTGCGAAGCCACGGCCGAGATCGGCGCGCACCAGCTGCCCGACGACCGGGCGCCCGCCCAATGCGTTCGCCACCTCGTCGCCATGGCTGCCGAGATCGAGGCCGAGGGGAAAGGTGCGGCGCACGTCGTCCAGCCGGTCGACCAGCCGTTCGGCGATCTCGCGCTTCAGAAAATCGTGACGCTCCCAATCGCGGGCCGCGCGCTCGCGGCGCTGGCGCAGGGTGGCGCGGTCGAACACCAGCAGGGGATCGGGACTCGTCACAGTGGCTATGTAGGGAAAAAGCAGGGCGGCGGGTAGGGGAACGCCATCCTGTGGGCGCATTTGCCCGCCCCAATCCATCGCATGTCGCCGGGGGGCATGAGCAGAGCCGTTTCAGGGCTGGGTCGGGCGGTGCTCGACGCCGTGCTGCCCCCGCTCTGTCTCGGCTGCAACGAGATCGTCAGCGCACCGGGATCGCTGTGCGCGAGCTGCTGGCAGGGCTTTCCCTTCATTTCCGCCCCGCACTGCGCCTGCTGCGGCACGCCTTTCGCGGAGGATCTGGGGCCTGAGGCGCTCTGCGCCGGCTGCCTCGTCCGTCGTCCGCGCTACCAACGCGCCCGTGCCGCCCTGGTCTATGACGATCAGAGCCGCCGGCTCGTCCTGCCGTTCAAGCACGGGGACCGCACGGACATCGCGCGGGCCTGCGGCGGCTGGATGGCGCGGGCGGGGGCCGATCTTCTCGCATCGGCCGACCTCGTGGCGCCGGTGCCGCTTCATTGGCGGCGGCTGTTCATGCGCCGGTACAATCAGGCGCAGCTTCTGGCGCGTATCGTCGTGCAGACGGCGGCGCGCGGCCGGGATCTGCAGCTGGCGCCCGACCTGCTGCGGCGACAGCGCTGGACCGGGTCGCAAGCCGGCCTCAAGGCGAAGGAACGGCGGCGCAACGTGCGCGAGGCCTTCGACGTCCACCCGAAATGGCGGCCGCTTGTGGCCGGCAAGACCGTCCTTCTGGTCGACGACGTGCTGACGACCGGCGCAACGGTCGAGGCCTGCGCGCGCGCGCTGCAACGCGCCGGCGTCCCGAGGGTCGATGTCCTGACACTGGCGCGGGTCGTCCGGCCGGCGTTATAGTTTCGGCAAAGAGGTTCACCAATGGCCAAGATCGAGATCTACACGACGCCGTTCTGCGGCTACTGCGCGCGGGCCAAGAGCCTGCTCGACAGCAAGGGCGCCGACTACGAAGAGACCGACGTGATGATGGACGACAAGAAGCGCAGCGAGATGCGCAGCCGCACCAATCGCACCAGCGTGCCGCAGATCTTCATCAACGGGCAGCATATCGGCGGCTCCGACGATCTCGCCGCCCTCGAACAGGCGGGCAAGCTCGACGCGCTGCTCGCGCAGCCGGGCTGAAGGACTTCCATCATGACCGCGTTCAAGGCCGGCCTGATCCAGACCAACGTCAGCAACGACATGGCCGAGAACGTGGCCTCCCTGCGCGAGCAGGCGAAGCTGGCGCGCGACGCCGGCGCCGACTTCATCATGACGCCGGAGAATACCGGCCTGATCGGTGCCAACCGCACCGAGACGCTGGCCAAGGCGCAGACCGAGGAAGAGCACGCGATGCTCGCGGCCTGCCGGGCCGCCGCGCGCGACACCGGCGCCTGGTTCCTGCTGGGCTCGATCCATGTGCGCGTGGGGGCTGAGGAGCAGATCCGGAACCGCTCCTACCTGATCGATTCGTCGGGCGGCATCGTGGCGAGCTACGACAAGATCCACATGTTCGACGTCCAGCTCGCGGGGGGCGAGAGCTACCGTGAATCCTCGACGTTCAGGCCGGGCGAGAAGGCGGTGCTGGCCGAGACGCCGTGGGGCGTGCTGGGCATGACGATCTGCTACGATCTGCGCTTCCCCTATCTCTATCGCGAGCTGGCGCATGCCGGCGCCACGATGCTGGCGATCCCGTCGTCGTTCACGGTGCCGACCGGCCAGGCGCACTGGCACACGCTGATGCGCGCCCGCGCCATCGAGACCGGCTGCTTCGTCTTTGCGCCGGCCCAGGTCGGTACGCACAAGGGCTCCAACCGCAAGACCTACGGGCACTCGATCGCCGTCGCCCCCTGGGGCGAGGTGCTCGCGGATGCCGGCGGTGAGAACGCGGGCTTCGTCATCGCCGACATCGACATGGCGAAGATCGAGGAGGCGCGGAAGATGGTCCCGTCGCTGACGCATGACCGCAAGTACGCGGCGCCCGCGCTGCATAAGGCGGCGATCGCGAAGGCGGCGGAGTAGCCGCCGCCTCGGTGAACCCATCGAGCAGAGACCTGACGCAGGCCCGGGATCTCATGGCCAAACGGGTGCGCCCTCCAGCCCCGCGGTCTCCGGCAGCCCGCAGATCAGGTTCGCGTTCTGCACGGCCTGACCGGCCGCTCCCTTGCCGAGATTGTCGACCACGCCCATCGCGATCACCAGGTTGCGCTCCGGATCGGCAGCGTAGCTGACGAACGCGAGGTTCGAGCCGGTGGCCCATTTGGTCTGCGGCGGCTTGTCGGTCACGCGGATGAACGCGCGCCCGGCGTAGAAGTCCCGCGCCGCGTCCAGGCACTGCTCTGTGGTGGCGCGGCCGCGACAGTACATGGTGGCGAGCACGCCACGGGTCATCGGCACCAGGTGGGGCGTGAACACCAGCCCGGCCGCGCTGCCGCCGCTCAGCCGCTCGATCGTCGTGGCCATCTCGGGCATGTGGACGTGCTTGAGCAGACCGTAGGGCACCAGGTTTTCGTTGTTCTCGGCGTAGCCGAACCTGCTGTCGGCGCCGCCCCGGCCGGCGCCGGAGATGCCGGTCTTGGCGTCGATCACGATGTTGCCGGGCTCGATCAGCCTGTTGGCCAGCAGCGGCGCCAGCGCGGTCAGGGTCGCGGCCGGAAAGCAGCCGGGGTTGGCAACGCGCCTCCGACCCTCGATCTGCGCGGGCCAGACGTCGGCCAGGCCGTAGGCCCAACCCTCGACGTAGCGATGGTCGCCACCGATATCGACGATCTTCACGTCCTGGGGCACGCGCGCCAGTGCCTCGGCCGAGGTGCCGGTGGGCAGCGACGCGAACAACAGGTCGAGCTTCGGCAGGCTCGCCGGGTCCCACTTCTCGATCACCAACTCGGCCAGCCTGGCCGGCACGCCGGGGAAGCGGTCGGCCAAACGGCTGCCGGCGCTGCCTTCGCCCGCGGCGTAGACGAGTTCGAAAGACGGGTGGCTCGCGACCAGGCGCATCGCCTCGCCGCCGCCAAAACCGCTGATTCCTACAATGCCGACGCGAATGCTCATGGTGGTGTCCTGCTGCTGGAGTAAGGGCAAAGAAAAACCCCCGAAAGCCAAGGGCTGCGGGGGTTCGGAGATGCGGGCTGATGCCGCCTCGGGGTGGACCGCTAGGGCGCGGACCTCACCGGGGGAGGGGCCTGTCTGCACGCAGCAACGGAAGCCGCCGCTGGAAGCAGCGACGGCGTCGGTTTGCGGTGCAGAGGTGAGCGCCACTCATGAGGATCACGGTAATCGTGCGCCGGAGCCCCTGTCAACGAAGGTTGGTTTCTGCAAGCCCGCGAGAATGGCGGCACGTCGAACCTCGACCGGACAACAGAATCACGCCACTCTCGGCCACCCCATCCCGGAGCCCCCCCATGTCCTCCCCCAGCCTGGTGATACGCAACGGCACGATCGTCGATGGCTCGGGCGGCGATCCTTATGAGGCTGACCTCGCCATCGAGGGCGGCAGGATCTCGGCCATCGGGAAGAACCTCCCCAGGGGCGAGGAGGAGATCGACGCGCGCGGCAGGCTCGTCACGCCGGGCTTCGTCGACGTGCACACCCACTACGACGCGCAGGTGACGTGGAGCGAGCGGCTGTCGCCGTCGTCGTGGAACGGCGCCACGACCGTCGTGCTCGGCAATTGCGGCGTCGGCTTCGCGCCCTGCCACGAAGACCAGCACGCGATGCTGATCAACCTGATGGAAGGCGTGGAGGACATCCCCGAGGTCGTGCTGTCGGAGGGGCTGCCGTGGAACTGGCATTCCTTCCCGGACTTCCTCGATGCCATCGCTGCCCGTTCCTACGATGCCGACGTGGCGACCCAGGTGCCGCACGCGGCGTTGCGCGTCTACGTGATGGGGCAGCGGGGCGCCGACCGGGAGCCCGCGACCGAACAGGATCGCCAGCGCATGGCCGAGCTCACCGTCGAGGGCCTGCGCGCCGGCGCGCTGGGCTTCTCGACGTCGCGGACGCTCAATCACCGCTCGGCCGACGGCAAGCACATCCCGACGCTCCGCGCCGAGGAGGCGGAGCTCACGGCAATTGCCCGGGCGATGCGCCAGGCCGATGCCGGATGGCTGCAGATCGTGTCGGACTTCCAGGAAGGCGAGGTCGCCCTGTTCCGCCGTCTGGCCAAGGAGTCCGGCCGTCCAGTCACGATCACCTTGCTGCAATCCAACGTCCGACCCGATGGCTGGCGCGAGACGATGGCGGAGATCGACGAGGCCAATGCGGAAGGAATGCGGATCACTGCCCAGGTCCGCACCCGGCCGACTAGCGTGCTGCTGGGCCTTGAACTGTCGCAAACTCCTTTCACCGGCCGGCCGAGCGCCGACCGCCTTGCGCGCCTGCCGTTCGCCGAGCGTGTGGCGCTGTGGCGCGACCCTGAGTTTCGCGCGCGCGTGCTCGCCGAGCGGGACCCCGGCAATTCGCAAAGGCGCATGGTGGATCGCTGGGATCGCATGTACCCGCTCGACGATCCGCCGGACTACGAACCGGCGCCGGAGCGCAGCATCGCCGCCATCGCGGCGCGGCAGGGCCGCCCGCCTGCCGAGGTCGCCTACGACCTGATGCTCGAACGCGACGGCAAGCAGATCGTCTACCTGCCGGTCACCAACTTCGCCGCCGGCAACCTCGACGTGGTGCGCGAGATGATCGACCGGCCCAACACGCTGCTGGGCCTGGGCGACGGTGGCGCCCATGTCGGCATCATGTGCGACGCGACGGCCACCAGCTATACGCTGACCCACTGGACGCGGGACCGCAGGCGCGGCTCGCTGTTGCCGGTGTCGTGGGCGATCAAGCGGCTCACCGCCGACAATGCCGTCGAGATCGGCTTGCGGGATCGCGGGCTGCTGAAAGTCGGCCTGAAGGCCGACATCAACATCATCGACTACGACAGGATGCGGCTACGGCGACCCGAAATCGTCTACGACCTGCCCGCTGGCGGCAAACGTCTCATCCAGCGGACCGACGGCTTCGACGCGACCATCGTGTCGGGCGCCGTCGTCTATCGGCACGGCGAGGCGACCGGAGCGCTGCCGGGCCGCCTGGTGCGCGGCGCGCGGGGCGCCTGAACGCGCGGCCTAGAGTCTTTCCGTCTCAATTTGACCCGTTCACCTCATCCTGAGGAGCCATGCGAAGCATGGCGTCTCGAAGGATGGGCCACAGACGGGGTGCTCGTGCCTACCCTTCGAGACGCTCACTGCGTTCGCTCCTCAGGGTGAGGTAAGTGTTGGGATTCTCGACTCGTTTCAATCTCGCCCGGTAGGACTCTAAAGGAGCCTGGCGGCGATCCTCTGCACCATCGCCATCTTCGGCTGGCTGATCATGCGCGCCTCGTAGGCCGTCACCGAGAAGCGCCCGCGCACGAGATCCAGCAGCTCGCCGTCCTTCAGCAGGAAGTCCGGCCGGCTCGGTTTTCCGAAGCGCTCGTTGCCCTCCATGAAGGTCTCGTAGAGCAGGATGCCGCCCGGCAGCAGCGCCGCGAAGAGGGCGGGGAACAGCGGCCGATGCAGGTAGTTCGTGACGACGATCGCGCCGAAGCGGCGGTCGGCCAGCGGCCAGGGCGAGCCATCTTCAAGATCGGCTGCAATCACCTCGACCGTGTCTGACGGGGCCAGTGCACTCACGTCGCGATCGAGCGCGGTCACGGGATGGCCGCGGCCGGCGAAGAACGCGGTGTGGCGGCCCTTTCCGGCCGCGAGATCGAGGACGGCGGCGCCGGGCGGGACGAGGCCGGCCCAGGTGGCGATCCAGGATGAGGCGGTCATTTCTTGCGCGCTCCCGTTCCCTTCAGGTTCAGCAGATTGCCCGACAGGATCAGCGCGGCGCCGAGGATCGTGAGCGTATCCAGCCGCTCGCCGTAGAGCAGCCAGCCGGCAAGGGCGGCCAGCGGCACGCGCAGGAAATCCATCGGCACGACGACGGTCGCGTCGGCATGCAGCATCGCGCGCGTCAGGCAGTAGTGGGAGAAGGTGCCGCAGAAGGCGATGACGATGATCCACGCCCAGGCATAGGCCGAGGGCCAGCGCCACACGTCGAGCGCCGGCACCAGGCCGATGATCGACTGGATGAGCAGCATCCAGAACAGGATGGTGAGCACGCTGTCGGTGCGGGTGAGCGACTTCACCATGGTCACCGAGATGGCGAAGCCGACGGCGGCGGCCAGCGCGATGATCTGGCCGGGCACGATCTCGCTGGTTCCCGGTCGCACGATGATGACGACGCCGATGATCCCCAACGCCACGGCGAGGTTCTTCCACAATCCCATGCGCTCGCCGAGGAAGGCGACTGCCAGGATCGCGGTCCAGATCGGCATGGTGAACTCGATCGAGATGACCTGGGCGAGCGGGATCAGGGTCAGCGCCTTGAACCAGGCGAACTGCGCGCCGTAATGGGCGATGTTGCGGCCGACCTGCTGCCAGGGCCGCGCCGTCCTCAGTTTGCCGAGCCCGCCGTCCATGTGGATCAGCGGATAGAGCATCACGAGGCCGATGACCGAGCGCATCTCCATGATCTGGAAGACGTCGAGTTCACGCGTCGTCTCCCGGCCGGCAATCGCCATGACGAGCATGGCCGCCAGCCAGCCGGCCATCCAGAAGGCGGCCTTGAGAGTTGAGGGTTGCGGTGACATCGACGGCTGCTGCTGGCGGGCTCCTGGGAGCGGGGCGCGACAATCGGGCCTTGCGTCCGGCCCGACAAGCCACCATTTTTCTGTTTGTCATGATTTTGTATCGCTTGCGCTGCGCCGATGGCCACGAGTTCGACAGCTGGTTCAAGGACAGCAAGACCTATGAACGTCAGGAGAAGAAATCCCTGATCGGCTGCGCCGTGTGCGGATCGGCGAAGGTCGAGCGCGCCCTGATGGCGCCCCGCATCGGCAAGAAGGGCAAGGACAGCACACTGCCGGCCGTCGTGGAGGCGCCTGCCGCGGAAACGCCCGCCGGGCCGTCCCCGGAGCAACAGCAGCAGATCGCGGCGCTCGCCCGGCACATGCCCGCGGAACTGCGCGAGGCTCTCCTCAAGGTCCGTGCCGAGGTCGAGAAGAACTGCGAGCATGTCGGCGACAAGTTCGCCGAAGAGGCCCGCAAGATTCACTACGGCGAGAGCGACAAGCGCGGAATCTACGGCCAGACCAGCGAAGAAGAGGCCGAGGCCCTGGCGGAAGAAGGCATCGAGTTCGGCCGCCTTCCCTGGATCCCGCGCGGGAATTAGTCGCCGATAGGACACAAAGGTCCTTCGCTGCGCTCAGGATGACAGCGTTTTTTTGCATCGGCGCACCGTGCCAATCACAAAAATTTTGTCATCGCGGGCGGGGTAATCCTCGCCCTGAAGCGCAGCGAAGGACCTTTAAATCCCGTCAGCGCGACGCAGCGGTGCCAGCAGTCCCGTACAGCATGTAGTTCACGTCGAGGTCGTTCCTGTTCAGCGACCATTTGCGGCTGAGCGGGGCGTAGACCACACCGACGATCTCCTGGGGTTCGATACCGCCGGCGCGCAGGCCGCGGGCGACCTCGGAAGGCTTCAGGAACTTCTTCCAGTCGTGGGTGCCGCGCGGCAGCCAGCCCAGCACGTATTCCGCACCGGCGATGGCCAGCACCCAGGCCTTTGCGGTTCGGTTGAGCGTCGACAGAAAGAGCAGCCCGCCCGGCTTCACGAGACGGCCGCAGGATCGCAGGAACAGATCGACATCGGCCACGTGCTCCACGATCTCGAGGGCCAGCACGACGTCGAACTGCGCGCCGCTTTCGGCCAGGCCCTCGGCGGTGCCCTCGCGATAGTCGATGGCGAGGTCCTGGCGCGCGGCATGGACGGAGGCGGTCGCGATGTTGCGGGCCGAGGCGTCCACGCCGGTGACCGACGCGCCGAGCCGGGTCATCGGCTCGCTCATCAAACCGCCGCCACAGCCGATGTCGAGCAGCGACAGGCCCTTCAGCGGTTCGCCGTTCAGGGCGTCCCGCTGCCAGTGGGCAGCCACCCGGTCGCGGATGTACGCGATCCGCACCGGGTTCAGCCGGTGCAGGGGCGCGAACTTGCCGGTGGGATCCCACCACTCGTCCGCGATGCGGGAGAAGCGCTCGATCTCGGCGGGATCGACCGTTCCGTCAGTGGGGATATGCGCGGTTTCAACCATGGCTACCCTTGACCCATATGGCGCCGCCGGTGTCTATAGCCCGCTTTCCGGGCAGAAGCTTGCCCTTCGAGTGAATTCATGGCGCGCATCGTTCTGAAATTTGGTGGTACTTCGGTCGGCGACACGGACCGGATCAAGAACGTCGCGCGCAAGGTGAAGGCCGAAGTCGCGCGCGGCAACGAGGTCGCGGTCGTGGTTTCCGCCATGTCGGGCGCGACCAACCAACTCGTGAAGTGGGTGAACGAAATCTCCCCGTTGCACGATCCGCGCGAATACGATGTCGTGGTGGCGACGGGTGAGCAGGTCACGATCGGCCTGCTGGCGATGGCGCTGCAGCAGGAAGGGGTGAAGTCGCGTTCCTGGGTCGGCTGGCAGCTGCCGATCAGGACCGACGACGCCTACGCAAAGGCGCGAATCGTGGAGATCGATACGGTCGAGATGGCCAGGACGATGGCAGCGGGCGAGGTTCCCGTGGTGCCGGGCTTCCAGGGTATCTCGCCGGAAGGTCGCATCACGACGTTGGGCCGTGGCGGCTCCGACACTTCGGCAGTGGCGCTGGCCGCCGCCCTCAAGGCCGACCGCTGCGACATCTATACCGACGTCGACGGCGTCTACACGACCGATCCGCGAATCGTCGAGAAGGCGCAGAAGATCGACCGCGTGACCTACGAGGAGATGCTCGAAATGGCCTCGCTGGGCTCGAAGGTGCTGCAGACGCGCTCCGTCGAGCTGGCGATGAACCATCATGTGCGCGTGCAGGTGCTGTCGTCGTTCGACGAGGCGCTTGGCAGCGACCTGCCCGGAACTCTGGTTGTGGACGAGGAAGAGATCATGGCCCAGGGCCTCGAGAAGTCCGTCGTGAGTGGCATCGCCTTCGCCAAGGACGAGGCGAAGATCACCGTGACCCAGGTGCCCGACCGGCCCGGTGTCGCAGCGGCGATCTTCGGCCCGCTCGCGGCGGCGAACATCAACGTCGACATGATCGTGCAGAACGTCTCGGTCGACGGCAGTTCGACCGACATGACTTTCACGGTCCCCAAGCCCGACCTCGCGCGCGCGGTGCAGCAACTCGAGCGTGCCAAGGCCGATCTGAAGTTCGCCGAGGTCAAGTCCGACCTCAACGTGTCCAAGGTTTCGGTGATCGGTGTCGGCATGCGGTCCCATGCCGGTGTGGCGCTCAAGATGTTCGAGACGCTTGCCGCCAAGGGGATCAACATCCAGGTCATCTCCACGTCGGAGATCAAGATCAGTGTGCTTGTGGCGGCCGAATACACCGAGCTCGCCGTGCGAGCCCTTCACACTGCGTATGAACTGGATGCTGCCTGATCGGCCCGGAAAAACAGCCCTGAAGTCCAGCGGGGCTCTGCAAATTCGCCGGTAGGCAGTTCGGCGCGGGTCTTGCTATAAGCGGCGCATGGACGCCGCACTCGCTCACATGGCCTGCCTGAACGCCCGACCGACCAGGTCGGCGGCCGCGGCTTGGCGAGTTTGCGCCTGTATCATCGACCGCAGCTTCGTCGTTATCCGACTCAAGCATCTCGCGGTCTGACCATGGAGAGATCAACTCCTCTGGCCGGACCGCGAATGCTCCTCAAGCGGCTCCGGGACACGATGGCGCGTGCCGAGTCCGTCGAAGTGACGCTGAGCGAGGTCGTGCGCCTTGTCGCCAACGAGATGGTGGCCGAGGTCTGCTCGATCTACCTGCTGCGCGCCGGCGAAGTGCTGGAGCTGTTCGCAACCCAGGGCCTCAACCCCTCGGCCGTCCACAGCACGCGACTGAGGGTCGGCGAGGGTCTGGTGGGCGACATCGCCGCCCACGCACGACCGCTGGCGCTCGACGATGCCCAGCGCCATCCGCAATTCGCCTACCGGCCCGAGACCGGCGAGGAAATCTACCACTCGCTGGCGGGCGTGCCGATCGTGCGCGCCGGCCGGGTGCTGGGCGTTCTGGTCGTGCAGAATCGCACCCGCCGCCAGTACGACGAGGAAGAGGTCGAGACGCTGCAGACCATCGCCATGGTGCTGGCGGAACTGGTCTCGGCCAGTCACGTCGTCAGTCCCAACGAGGTCCAGCAGGTCGATGGCATCGGGTTGCTGCCGCTGCGCGTCGACGGCGTGCAGCTGACGCCCGGTGTCGCGATCGGCCGCGCCGTGCTGCACGAGCCCCGCATCGTCATCCAGCGCGTGGTTGCCGAGGATGTCGAGCAGGAGCAGGTCCGCTTCCTCGAGGCGCTGCGTGGCGTCCGCGAGGATGTCGACCGCATGCTCGAGGCGCACGACATGCAGTCGGGCGAGCAGCGCGAGATCCTCGAGACCTTCCGCATGTTCGTCGACGACCGCGGCTGGGCCGAACGGGTGCGCGAAGCCATCGATTCGGGCCTCACCGCCGAGGCCGGCGTCCAGCGTGCCTTCGACGATGTCCGCACGCGTCTCGGCCAGTCGACCGATCCCTACATTCGCGAGCGGCTGAGCGACCTGCAGGATCTCAGCAACCGGCTGCTGCTGCGGCTCACCGGCCGTGTCGCCATCGATCCCAGCACCTTGCCCGATGACATGATCGTCGTCGCCCGCGACATGGGACCGGCCGAGTTGCTCGACTACGACCGCAATCGTCTGCGCGGTGTCGTGCTGGAGGAAGGCTCGGCGCTCAGTCACGTGGCGATCGTGGCGCGGGCCCTCGACATTCCGGTGGTTGGCCGCGCGCCGAATGTGCTGTCGAGGGTCGAGGCCGGCGATCCGATCGTGGTCGACGGCGACAATGCACAGGTGCTGGTGCGGCCGGCCGAGGACATCCTCCAGACGGTCCATCTCGCGCTCGATGCGCGGGCCGAACGCCGCCGCAAGTATGCCGCCCTGCGCGACCTGCCGCCGGCAACGCGCGACCAGGCGCGCATCTCGCTCAACATGAATGCCGGCCTGCTGATCGACATGCAGCATCTCGACGATACGGGCGCCGACGGTGTCGGTCTCTACCGAACCGAGATTCCGTTCATGGTGCGTTCGGAGTTTCCCGACGTCGATGCACAGGCCTGGCTCTATGGCCGCGTGCTCGATCTCGCGGACGGGCGGCCCGTGACTTTCCGCACGCTTGATGTAGGGGGTGACAAGGTCCTTCCCTATATCGACTCGTTCGGCGACGAAAATCCCGCGATGGGGTGGCGCGCCATCCGCATCGGTCTCGATCGTCCGGCGATGCTGCGCCGCCAGCTTCGCGCCATGATCCTCGCCGCCAATGGCCGCCCGTTGTCGATCATGTTCCCGATGATTGCCGAGGTCACTGAATTGACGCGGGCGCGTCACTTGCTCGATCTTGAAATGGATCGCGCGAGGCGGCGCGGCCAGGTGGTGCCGGAGCGCCTGCGAGTGGGCGTCATGTTCGAAGTGCCGGCTCTGGCATGGCAACTCGACAGCCTCCTGCCCCACGTAGATTTCATCTCGGTGGGCACGAACGATCTGCTGCAATTCCTCTACGCCGCCGATCGCGGCAACAGTCGGGTGGCCGGGCGCTACGACAGCTTGTCCCCAGCCTTGCTTCGACTGCTACATTTTGTAGTGAACAAGGTGCGCCCCGCCGGTGTGGACATCGCGGTGTGTGGCGAGATGGCGGGTCGTCCGGTCGAGGCCCTGGCGTTGCTTGCGATAGGGGTGCGTTCGCTTTCGATGTCACCCGGGGCGATCGGTCCCGTGAAGGCGATGATCCGTTCGCTCGATCTCAACGAAGCGGTTGGTTTCATGACCTCTGCGCTTGCGCAACCCGATCGTCCCATGCGTGAGACGTTGCGTCTCTTCGCCGCCGATCACGCGATCGAAATTTAACGGCGAAAAGTCGAATCGCTTTTGCCCTGTCATGGGGCCTCTGCTAAGAGTCGCGGCCAGGGGACAAGCAGGGAATTTCAATGCCGGATCAGGCTGACTGGCGGGCGATTGAGCGCGAGGCCGGACCGGGCCAGGCGGTCGGTCGACTCCTACGCGATCAACGCGAGGCGCGCGGTCTGGACCTGACTCAAATCGAGAAGAGCATCCGCATCCGGCGCGCGCACCTCGAAGCAATTGAGGAAGGTCGCTACGACAAGCTTCCCGGCGCCGCGTACATTCCCGCCTTCCTGAGGGCCTACGCGACCCATGTCGGTCTCGATCCCGAGAAGGTCATGACCGCCTATCATCTGTCCGGCGCGGTTCCCATCAAGCGTCCGGTCGCACTGCCGGCCAATTTTCCGGTCGCCGACAGGCGTGCGCCGATCGGCCTCGCGGTCCTCACCGTCCTTCTGGTCGTGGGCGCCGGCTACGGCGTCTGGCACTACATGCCGCGCGACCAAGCCGTCGTGGCGCAGAAGGTTCCGCCCGTGCCGGACCGTCTTCTCTCCGAGCGCCCCAGCGCGCCGGCTGTCGCGCCCAATCCGTTCGTTGCCCAGATGCCGCCCGCGCCGGCGGCGGAAACACGCACCATCAACGGCTCGTTGCCCGCCCAGGTGTGGCCCGCGCAGGGGGTGCCGGCCCAGCGCGCCGAAAGCGGCGCCCAGGCTCCGGCCGCGCCGCTGGCGCCGCCGCCGGTCGTCGTCGCGGTTCCCGCACCGCCGCCGCCGGTCGTGATGAATGTGCCGTCGATCGGCCAGGCCCAGGCCGCCCAGCCGCCGGCGCCGGTCGAGCCGCCGAAGCCGGTCGAGGAGGCCATTGCCCGGCAGCCCGAGGCCACGCAGCCGCCGATCCCCGTCCGGGTCAATACGCCCATCAGCGTCAGGACCAACAGCTGGGTCGAGCTCCGGGCGCCAAACGGCGACGTGCTGACGCAGACCTATGTGCGCGCCGGCGAAAGCTACGTCGTGCCCGCGGGCATCGCCTACCGCATCACCGAGGCCCGGTAGGACCATCGCGCCTTTGTAAGGTCCGGCGGCTGGCGGAGGCGCGGCCTCGCCGCTACATTGTGCCCATGAGCATCAGACCGTACCGCGACATCCAGCGCCGCAAGTCGCGGCGCGTGATGGTCGGGTCCGTGCCGGTGGGCGGCGATTCGCCGATCACCGTCCAGACCATGACCAACACGCTGACCGCGGACGCCGACGCGACCATCGCCCAGATCCGCCGCTGCGAAGAGGTGGGTGTGGACATCATCCGCGTATCCTGCCCGGACGAGGACTCGACCGCGGCGCTGCCGAAGATCGTGCGGGCCGCCAAGGTCCCGGTCGTGGCCGACATCCACTTCCACTACAGGCGTGCCATCGAGGCGGCGGAGGCGGGCGCCGCCTGCCTGCGCATCAACCCGGGCAACATCGGCAGCGCCGAGCGCGTGCGCGAGGTCGTGAAGGCCGCCAAGGACCACGGCTGTTCCATGCGCATCGGCGTCAACGCCGGCTCGCTGGAGAAGGACCTGCTCGAGAAGTACGGCGAGCCGTGTCCCGAGGCGATGGTGGAGAGCGCGCTCGACCACGCGCGCATCCTGCAGGATCACGATTTCCACGAGTTCAAGATCAGCGTGAAGGCGTCCGACGTCTTCCTGGCGGTCGCGGCCTACCAGCAGCTCGCCGACGCCTGCGACTACCCGCTGCATGTCGGCGTCACCGAGGCGGGCGGCACGCGCACCGGCACGGTGAAATCGTCGATCGGCATGGGCTCGCTGTTGTGGGCGGGCATCGGCGACACGATCCGCGTCTCGCTCTCGGCCGAACCCGAGGAAGAGGTCCGCGTCGGCTTCGAGATGCTGAAGGCGCTGAACCTGCGGCATCGCGGGGTCAACATCATCTCCTGCCCGTCCTGCGCGCGTCAGCAGTACGACGTCATCCGCACGGTCGAGGCGCTGGAGCAGCGCGTCGCCCACATCACCACGCCGATGACGGTGTCGGTGATCGGCTGCGTCGTGAACGGGCCGGGCGAGGCGCGCGAAACCGATATCGGCTTCACCGGCGGCGGCTCGAACACCCATCAGGTCTACATCGCCGGCGTCCCCCATCATCGACTGAAGGACGCCAACGTCGTCGACCACCTGGTCGGCCTGATCGAGAAGAAGGCGGCCGAGATCGAGGCCGCCAGGGTGGAAGAAGCCGAGCGACATCGCACTGCTGCCGAGTAGCGCCCAGGCCTTTCCTTCCCGACGTTCTTCTTTCGAGGCGATTTTCCGTGAGCAAGATGCAACCCGTGCGTGGCACGCACGATCTCCTACCCGACGACTACCGACGCTTTGCGCATGTCGTCGACACGGCGCGCGACGTGGCGCGCCTCTATGGCTATCGCGAGATGGCGACTCCGATCTTCGAGTTCACCGAGCTGTTCGCCCGCGGCATCGGCGAGACGACCGACGTCGTGTCGAAGGAGATGTACACCTTCGCCGATCGCGGCAATGAATCGCTCACCCTGCGGCCTGAGTACACGGCCGGCATTTGCCGGGCCTTCGTGTCGAACGGCGAACTGGCCCAGCAGCTGCCGCTGAAGGTCTTCGCGGCGGGTCCGATGTTCCGCTACGAGCGCCCGCAGAAGGGACGGCAGCGTCAGTTCCACCAGATCGATCTCGAGGTGCTGGGGGCGCCCGAGCCCGGGGCCGACATCGAGGTCATCTCGGTCGCGGCCGACATCCTCGACAGGCTGACGATCCTCGACCGCTGCGTGCTCAAGATCAATTCGCTCGGCGATCCGGAGAGCCGGGCAGGCTACCGCAAGGTCCTGACCGACTACTATTCAGGTCACGTGGACAAGCTCTCCGAGGATTCGCGCAATCGCCTGGCGCGCAATCCGCTGCGCATCCTCGACAGCAAGGATGAGGGCGACAAGGCGCTCAACGCCCAGGCCCCGAGCTTCAGCGATCACCTGAACCAGGCGAGCCGCGATTTCTTCAAGTCGGTGCAGGACGGGCTCACGGCCGCCGGCATCGCCTTCGAGGTCGATCCGGCGCTGGTGCGCGGCCTCGACTACTACACCCACACCGCCTTCGAGTTCGTGACGACGCATCTCGGCGCCCAGGGCACCGTGCTGGGCGGCGGGCGCTATGACGGGCTGATCGCCGAGCTGGGCGGTCCGCCGACGGCCGGCATCGGCTGGGCGGGCGGCATCGAGCGGCTGATGATGCTGGCCGATGAGCCCAGGCCCCTGCCGCGGCCCGTCGTCATCGCCCCGCTGGGCGCGGCCGCCGAGGCCAGATCGCTCGGCATCGCACGGAACCTTCGCAAGCAGGGCATCGTCGTCGAGCAGGACTATCGCGGCAACATGAAGCGGCGCATGCAGCGGGCCAACAAGCTCAATGCCCGCGCCGCCCTGATCATTGGCGACGACGAGCTGGCCAAGGGCATCGTCCAGCTCAAGGACCTCGACAGCGGTACCCAGCGCGAAGTGCCGTTCGAGACTCTCGCGGAAGCCCTGAAGGTCTGAGATGTCTCTGCTCTTGAAACTGAACCAGGTCGTGACGCGCCATGCCGAGCTGCAGGCGGCGTTGTCCGCCGGCACGCTCGATTCACAGAAGTTCGTCGCGGCCTCGAAGGAATATGCCGATCTCGGCCCGCTGGTCGAGGCGGTGAACGAGTGGCACAAGGCCGAGCGCGAATTGAAGGATGCGGAGGCGATGGCCGCCGATCCCGACATGAAGGCGATGGCCGAGGAAGAGGCGGAGGAGCTGCGCAAGCGCCTGCCGGAGCTGGAACGCACCGTGAAGCGCATGCTCCTGCCCAAGGATGCTGCCGACGAAAAGAATGCCATCCTCGAAATCCGCGCCGGCACCGGCGGCGACGAAGCGGCGCTGTTCGCGGCCGACCTGTTCCGCATGTACCAGCGCTACGCGGCCGAAAAGGGCTGGAAATTCGAGGTGATGGAACTGTCGGATACCGGGATCGGCGGCTACCGCGAGGCGATCGCCACGGTGACCGGCCGCAGCGTGTTCGCCCGTCTCAAGTTCGAATCCGGCGTCCATCGCGTGCAGCGCGTCCCGGCGACGGAGGCCCAGGGTCGCATCCACACCTCGGCCGCGACGGTGGCGGTGCTGCCGGAGGCCGAGGAGGTCGACATCAAGATCGACGAGAAGGACCTCCGCATCGACGTCTTCCGCGCCTCCGGACCGGGCGGCCAGTCGGTGAACACGACCGATTCGGCGGTGCGCATCACCCACATCCCGACCGGCGTGGTGGTGAGCCAGCAGGACGAGAAGAGCCAGCACAAGAACCGCGCCAAGGCGATGAAGATCCTGCGCGCCCGCCTCTACGACGCCGAGCGCCAGCGTCTCGACGATCTGCGCTCCGCCGATCGCAAGGGCCAGGTCGGCAGCGGCGACCGCAGCGAACGCATCCGTACCTACAACTTCCCGCAGAGCCGGGTGACCGATCACCGCATCAACCTCACCCTCTACAACCTCGCCGAGGTGCTGGACGGGCGTGGGCTCGATGCGATCGTCGACGCCCTGACGGCCGATGACGAGGCCTCGCGGCTGGCGGAGCTCGCGGCCTAGAGGTGGCGGAGGGCGCCTCCTACGATGCGCTCCTGCGCGATACGGCCGTCGCCCTGACGGCGGCCGGGATCGACAATGTGCGCTTCGAGGCGCGCCTGTTGCTGAGCCACGCGACCGGGCTGACGATCGAGCAGCTGATTTCTCGCGGACCCGATGCGGCGCCTGCCGCTGCGGCCGCGACGTTGCGCGAGCTCACGGCGCGGCGGGTGCGACGCGAACCGATGGCCTACATCCTGGGCGAGCGCGAGTTCTGGGGCCTGCCGTTCAAGGTCTCGCCGGCCGTCCTCATTCCGCGTCCGGACAGCGAGACGGTGATCGAGACGGTGCTCGACCTGCTCCCGGACCGCAGCCGGAAGCTGCGCATCCTCGACCTCGGCCTCGGGTCGGGCTGCTTGTTGCTCACCCTGCTGCGGGAGTATCCGCAGGCGACCGGTGTCGGGATCGATGCCTCGCAGGCAGCGCTCGCCATCGCCCAGGCCAATGCCGAGGCACTCGGCGTGGCGCCGCGTGCGCGCCTCTCGACCGGTGACTGGCGGCAGGCCGGCTGGACGGACCCACTGAAGGGACCTTTCGAGCTGCTGGTCTCCAATCCACCCTACATTGAGAGCGCCGCGGTGGAAGGGTTGATGCCGGAAGTGGCGACCCATGAGCCGAGGCTGGCCCTCGACGGCGGCACCGACGGGCTTGCGGCGTATCGGATCATCGCGGCGGCGTCGCCGGCGCTGGTCGTCCCGGGCGGTTGGGCCATCGTCGAGGTTGGAGAAGGGCAAGCCCCTGAAGTCGGGTCTCTTTTCAGCGCCGCGGGCCTCGCGCCCCGGCCGTCTCGCAAGGATCTCGGCGGGATCGAGCGGGTTGTGCCGGCCCAGCATTAATAGGTTGGCAACCGGCAGGAATGGGACTAGGTTCCTTTCACCCCTTGGGGGGAACTGGTCCGACCGGTCTATGGCGGCGGACACCAAACCCCCTGAATTCAGCCGTGACGGCGCCCGGGTAGGGCAGGGGGGAAACTAACAACAACATCCGTCCGGCGTGTAACTGGCCCTAGGTTAATGAGACCAAACAATCGTCAGCGGTCGCGCGGCGGTCGCAGTGGTGGCGGCGGCGGTGGCGGCGGTGGAAACAACCACCATCACAAGCCCCAGCATCACAGCTCCAGCCGCGCCCCCAATCGAAACCAGATTTTCGATAGCAGCGGTCCCGACGTCCGGGTCCGCGGCAATGCCCACCAGGTCTTCGACAAGTACCAGTCGCTGGCCCGCGAGGCGGCCTCCTCCGGCGATCGAATCCTCGCCGAAGCCTATTTCCAGTACGCCGACCATTATTACCGCGTGATCCAGTCGATGGGCGGCTTTGTCCCGCGCAATAACTGGGGCGAGGGCGGCGAGGACGGCCAGCAGCAGGGACAGCCCGGGCAGCAGGGGCAGCAGCCCGGCCAGCCGCAGCAAGGTCAGGGCGGACAGCAGTCCGGCGACGGGGGCGGTGAGTCCCAGTCCGGCGAGCGGGGCGAGCAGGGCTCCTCCGAACAGCGCTCCACCGAACAGCGCTCCACCGAACAGCGCTCCACCGAACAACGCTCCTCCGAACAGCGCTCACCCGACAATCGTCAGGGCGAACATCGCCAGAGCGGCAGCTCTCGCCAGAACGATCGGCGTCAGAACGAGCATCGGGAGAACAACCGCGATCGCGATCGCGATCGTGATCGCGACCACGATGAGGCGGAACCCGGTCTCAACGGCGTGGCGTTTCTCCAGAACGGGCGCACGTCGCCGGGCGACAACGATCCTGCGATCGAGGAGCAGCCCGAGGTACCGGAATTCGTCCCCGCTACCGGTAGCCGGCGCGCCTGATCGGCCAGCCCCGTTCCATTTCCTGAAACCGCCCGCAGACAGTCGTCTGCGGGCGTTTTCATTGGGGCTACAGGTGGATCAGCGTCGGCGCGACGAAGGCCAGGACGGTGAAGCCGAAGCCGAAGACGCCGAGCCCGGCCGACAGGAAGGTCAACCAGATCACCGAGGTGAGAGCCGCGGCGCCGGCCAGCACGATGGCAAGCTGGAAGCAGGCCGAGCCATATTCGAACATATGATAGGCGGCCATCGACCGGTCGCGATGCTCTTCCTTGGCCTTGGCTCGGGCGGCCAGCTCCTTGCGGCCCTCGCCGGTCTCGGGCTCGCTGTCGTAGCGCTGCGCCGTCTGGCGCCACCGGTCGGCCTGGGCCTTGAGCGCGGGCGGCAACGGGGCCGGACCATCCTTGTAGGTGGCTTCGACTTCTTCCGCGGCGGTGCGCAGGGTGGTCTGCCGGATGGTCTTGGACTGGAAGAACGACCACAGGTTGGAGGCATCGATATGGCTCGACAGGCCGTTCGTCTGCGAGCTCTTGCCGCCCATTTCCGACACCGCCAGCAAGGCGGCGAGGATGGCCACCAGCAGGGCGATCCTCTTGTTCGAGCTGTCGATGTGTCCGTGTCCGCCTGACATTCAGTGCTCCCCCTGTTGCGACTGCCGGGCGGTCTTAGCCCAGGTCCAAGACAGGTGAAAGTCGCACGCCGGGTAGGGGCTTGCAGCCTGCCGTTCCGATACCATATCGCCTTCAGGACGCTTCTTCGGAGGGTCCACTCTTCCGCCCGCCGCTCGACGGGGGCGTAAAGGAAAGGGTTGAGTAATGAACCAGGAAAAGTACACAGAGCGCATGCGGGGCTTCCTGCAGAGCGCGCAGATGCTGGCGCTCCGTGAGGGCCACCAGCGGCTGATCCCAGACCATATTCTGAAGGTCCTGCTCGACGATCCGGAAGGCCTCGCGGCCAACCTGATCGGCTCGGCGGGCGGCGATTCGCGCGCGGTCTACCGCGCCGTGGAAGCCAACCTCGCCAAGCAGCCCAAGGTCGAAGGCCAGGGCGCCGGCCAGATCTACATGGCGCCGGAGACCGCGCGCCTGTTCGAACAGGCCGAGGCGATCGCCGAGAAGGCGGGCGATTCGTTCGTCACGGTCGAGCGCATGCTGGTCGCGCTGGTGCTCGCCAAGGGCACCGAGGCGGCCGACGCGCTGGCCAAGGGTGGCGTGAAGCCCCAGGCCCTCGAAAAGGCCGTGCAGGAGTTGCGCAAGGGTCGTACGGCCGACTCGGCGTCGGCCGAGAACAGCTACGACGCGTTGAAGAAGTACGCCCGCGACCTCACCCAGGCCGCCCGTGACGGCAAGCTCGACCCGGTGATCGGCCGGGACGAGGAAATCCGCCGCACCATCCAGGTGCTGAGCCGCCGCACCAAGAACAATCCGGTGCTGATCGGCGAACCGGGCGTCGGCAAGACCGCCATAGCCGAGGGACTCGCGCTGCGCATCGTCAACGACGACGTTCCGGAATCGCTCAAGAACAAGAAGCTGATGTCGCTCGACCTCGGCTCGATGGTCGCGGGCGCCAAGTTCCGCGGCGAGTTCGAGGAGCGCCTCAAGGCCGTGCTGTCTGAAATCTCGTCGGCGGAGGGCGAGATCATCGTCTTCATCGACGAGCTGCACACGCTGATCGGCGCCGGCAAGGCCGACGGCGCGATGGACGCTTCCAATATGCTGAAGCCCGCGCTGGCGCGTGGCGAGCTGCATTGCGTGGGCGCCACGACGCTCGACGAGTACCGCAAGCACATCGAGAAGGATGCCGCCCTCGCGCGGCGCTTCCAGCCTGTGTTCGTGGCCGAGCCGACGGTCGAGGACACGATCTCGATCCTGCGCGGCCTGAAGGAGAAGTACGAGCTGCATCACGGCGTCCGGATCGCGGACTCCTCGATCGTGGCCGCCGCGACCCTGTCCAACCGCTACATCGCCGACCGGTTCCTGCCGGACAAGGCGATCGACCTGATGGACGAGGCGGCGAGCCGCATCCGCATGCAGGTCGACAGCAAGCCGGAGGCGCTGGACGAGCTCGACCGGCGCATCATGCAGCTCAAGATCGAGAAGGAAGCGCTCAAGAAGGAAAGCGACCAGGCGTCGCGTGACCGGCTCGAGCGTCTCGAGAAGGAACTGTCGGAGCTCGAGCAGAAGTCGGCGGCGCTGACGGCCCAGTGGACCTCGGCGAAGGACAAGCTCGCGGACTCGCAGAAGGTGAAGGAGCAGCTCGACAAGGCGCGCTCCGAGCTGGACATCGCGCAGCGCCGCGGCGAACTCGCCAAGGCGGGCGAGCTGGCCTACGGCGTGATCCCCGACCTCGAGAAGAAGCTCAAGGAAGCCGAGACCCAGGAGGTCGCGGGCGGCAAGGGCGTCAAGGAAGAGGTCATGCCCGAGGACATCGCGGCCGTCGTGTCGCGGTGGACCGGCGTGCCCGTCGACAAGATGCTGGAAGGCGAGCGCTCCAAGCTCCTGCGCATGGAGGAGGAGATCCACAAGCGGGTGATCGGCCAGGACGAGGCCGTCGTCGCGGTGGCGAATGCTGTGCGTCGCGCCCGCGCGGGCCTGCAGGACCCGAACCGTCCCATCGGCTCGTTCCTGTTCCTGGGGCCGACAGGTGTCGGCAAGACCGAGCTCACCAAGGCGATCGCGGCGTTCCTGTTCGACGACGACAACGCGATGGTGCGCATCGACATGAGCGAGTTCATGGAGAAGCACTCCGTGAGCCGCCTGATCGGCGCCCCGCCGGGCTATGTCGGATACGACGAGGGCGGCGTCCTCACCGAGGCGGTGCGGCGCCGGCCCTACCAGGTGATCCTGTTCGACGAGGTCGAGAAGGCGCATCCGGACGTGTTCAACGTCCTGCTGCAGGTGCTGGACGACGGTCGTCTCACCGATGGGCAGGGCCGCACGGTCGACTTCAAGAACACGCTGATCATCCTGACGTCCAATCTCGGCAGCTCGCATCTGGCGGCCCTGAAGGACGGCGAGTCCACCGATACGGTGCGCGAGCAGGTCATGGAGGAGGTACGCCGGGCGTTCCGTCCGGAGTTCCTGAACCGTCTCGACGAGATCCTGCTGTTCAACCGGCTGAGCCGGGCGCACATGACGGACATCGTCGCGGTGCAGATCCAGAAGCTGTTCAAGCTGCTGGCCGACCGCAAGATCGAGCTGAAGATCGATGGCAAGGCGCTGCAGTGGCTGGCCAACCGAGGCTACGACCCGGTCTACGGGGCGCGGCCGCTGAAGCGGGTAATCCAGCGCAGCCTGCAGAATCCGCTGGCGACGCAGCTTCTCGAAGGCAGGATCCACGACGGCGACACGGTCGAGGTCGGGGTCGAGAACGGGGAGCTGACGGTCGGCGGCGAGCGCGTGATGAGCGACGCCGCCGACTAGTTGAAATGGGTTTCTGGCGATCTGGCCGTCGTCGTGGCCAGATCGCTTTGAACACGCTAGAAGCGAAGGATACCTTTTTCTATCCTCCTGATTGGCATCGCGGAATGACTCACCTGGTCGTTCAATTGAGCGCGGATTTTGCTGACAGCTATGCCGTGGGCGGTGCCCGGGCAGAGCCCTTGCGTCGTGTTCTCAGGGAGTTGGACGTAAATCTTTCACCTCTAGCGGAGGGAATTGACGATCCGGTTCTCTCTACTTTTTTCCAAGCCGAACTACCTTCGGAAGAAATTGGCGCCAAGGTAGTAACCAGGCTTGCCAAACTTCCAGGCGTCTCCGCGGCCTACATTGAGCCTGAAGTGGCCTTGCCATAACAGGGTTGCCTCCTGCAGCATGGTAGTGAAACTCTTGCTGGAGACTACCATGACGGCAAAGCGTAAGTTCAGCACTGCGTCCGGCTCGAGTCGCAGCCGGCGCATCTCCAGGCACAGGATCGTTGCACCGAGCGTCACTAGGGTAAGCGAGCGTGATGAGAGGCGCGCTGAACGGCGGCTTGTCATCATACCGAACGCCGGCCTCGAGGCAGCGAATGCGCCGCATGCGGCCACCGTTTTGGCGCCGGCCGTGGCTGTCAGCTTGACGGCTTCCAGAGCGGTTCGCGGCTTGTCGACCCTGCTCAGCAAGGCCAAGGCCAGCATCGAGCCTCTGTTCACGGAAACTCAGCTGATGCCGCCGTTTCCCGGAGTTATGAGCGAGGTCCGCACGGCAAGTGCCAATGTGGCCGCACCTGGTGTTGCTCTCGGCGTCAACTTCGACGTCAATGCGGCGCCGCCAGCGGACCTTGGCATTTATCAGCTCGTGAGCGCGCCTGACGAACAACTGGAAGACCTTGCCGCGGATCTCATCGCGCACAGGCTCGTCTCCGCAGCCTACATCGATCCTACCCCCTCTTTGCCAGGCACACTGCCTCGCCGCGCGGTGCGTCCGTGGGTGAGATCTTCAAAAAGGGCAGCGGCTACTGCGCCGGGAGCCGCCACGCCGGACTTCAGTGCTCTTCAGGGTTATCTGCGTGCTTCTCCGGCCGGCGTCGATGCTGTGTGGGCGCAGGCCCAGCCAGGAGGAAGAGGAGACGGGGTATCGATCGTCGATATCGAAGGGGGCTGGTGTCTCGACCATGAGGATTTGGTGTCGGCCCGCGTTGGCCTCGTCGGTGGTGTAAGCCAGCCCGAGGCCTATTGGCGGCATCACGGAACCGCCGTCGTCAGTGAATTGGTCGGCGGCGATAACGGTATCGGCGTGACCGGCATAGTTCCGAATGCGCGGGTCTCAGTGAGGTCACATACGCCCGGTGGTGCGGCCCGGGCGATCCTGGCGGCGGGTAAACTTCTGCAGCCGGGCGACATCATGCTGCTGGAGATGCATCAGCCGGGGCCGCGCTTTGATTTCGCGAATCGATCAGATCAGCGCGGGTTCATTTCCGTCGAGTGGTGGCCTGCGAATTTCGCGGCCATTTCGTATGCGGTCAGCCGAGGAATTATCGTGGTGGGCGCCGCTGGCAACGGGGAGGAAGATCTCGATGATCCGCTCTATTCCATCGCCCCGCGGACAGCGCCGAACGATTTCGGTCCCGATTGGGTCAATCCCTTTGATCGAACTCGTCGTGATTCGGGATCAATCTTTGTTGGCGCCGGAGCTCCGGCTGGTGGGGACTTTGGCCTCGAACGTTCAAGGCTCAAGTTTTCCAACTATGGAGCGCTGATCGACGCACAAGGATGGGGCACAGGAGTGACGGCCTGCGGCTACGGAGACCTGCAGGGCGGCAGCGAGCAGCGATTCTATACGGCGAACTTTGGAGGGACATCGAGCGCCTCTCCAATTGTCGTCGGCGCCTTGGCGGCTGTGCAGGGTATTCGACGTGCAAGGGGCAAGCCGCCGCTCACACCCGCGCAGGCACGCTTTCTGCTGCAGAGCTGCGGTGCAGCGCAGCAAGGTACTTCCGCCTCGCCGCTCACCCAGCGCATCGGCAATCTTCCGGACATCGGCGCCATGGTCGCGGCGATGTCGTGAAGACTAGTCGCGTTTTGCGACCAGTGACGGCGCAGGTTCCTTCGGGGCCTGCGCCGTTTTCTTTGGCGCGGGCTTGGCTTCCGTGGGTTTTGCCGGCTCGCCGGCCACCGGCGCGCTCTTCAATTGGGCGAGATACTGTTTCGCCAGGGCGTTGAATCGCGCCGCGTCCTTGCTCCCCACCGTGCCGCGCATGGCGAACTTCTGGGTGAGCGGATTGACGTGTTTGCCGCCCTTCAGGAACTCGTAGTGAAGGTGCGGGCCGGTCGACATGCCGGTCGATCCGACGAAGCCGATCACCTGGCCCTGGCGCACCTGGACGCCCGGCTTGATGCCCGGTCCGACGCGGGACATGTGGGCGTAGGCGGTCGCCACATCGTGCGTGTGCTGCAACTTCACGTAGAGGCCGTAACCGCCGTTCGGCCCGGCCGCGACGACCTTGCCGTTGCCGGCCGCGAGGATCGGCGTGCCCGGGGGCGCCGCGAAATCCACGCCGGCATGCAACGCACTGAAGCCCAGGATCGGATGCTCGCGCATGCCGAATCGCGAGGTGATGCGCGATGCATCCATGGGCGTGCGCAGGAAGGAGCGCACGACGCTCTCGCCCTGCGGGTTGTAGAATCCGTCGGCGCCGCCCTGCGGCCGATAGCGCATGACGACGACGGTTCGCTTCATCAGTCGCAGCTCGCCGGCGAGCAGGCGGCCGGGATGCGTGACCTTGCCGTCGCTCGTCACCAGCTGCTCGAGCAGCACGGTGAACTTCTGTCCCTGCTTCAACTCGCGCTGGAAATCGACGTCGTAGGAGAGCGCGCGCACGAACTCGACCATCGCGGCCGACGGCGCGCCGGCCCTGATGCCGCTTTGCTGCAGGGAGCCGTCGCGCTCGCCTTCGACGCGGACAATGCGCGGGCTGACCTTGTAGATCTTCTCCTCGGCATCGTAGGTGCCGTCATCCTTGCGGCTGACGATGTACTCCCGCTCGGGTTGAGGCCGGACCGACAATGCCAACACGCGTGGTGTGTCGGGCGCCTCGGGAATCGTCTGCATCGTAAGCTCGATCGTCTCGCCCACCGCGAGCCGCTTCTTCTTCAGGAGGGACTGGAGCTTCTCCGCGACCTGCTTGCGCTCGCTCTCCGCCACATCGATGTCGGCCAGCATCTTCTCGACCGTGTCGCCCTTCTCGAGGCGCAGGGTGAGTTCGTAGATGTCGCTGGCCGGCGGTTCGGCGTCGGCGGTGGGCGCTTCCGGCGGCTTCATCTGGAAGCCGCGGAGATCGAGAGAGGCTGGTTTGCCGAAATCGGCCGCCGTCACCGGCGGGGCGGGCTGCGAATCCGCGAGGATCACGGGCCCTGGAACGGCCTGTGCCGGTCCTGCGGGGGCCGGCGCGGCCGGGGCCGGTGTCGACGGGATCGCCGGAGGCTTGGGCGGCAACGAAGCGATGTCCGGATTCGATCGATGGCTGAGGACAAGCCCCCCCATCGCCAGGCCGATGACGCCGATCGCGAAGAGGACAGGCCGGAACAGCCCAAAAGTCGCGCCCTTGGCGCCTTTCGGCCGGTCCGACGGAGAGGGGAAGTCCGTCATGACCGCTGACCTATTGCGGGCCCGGTAGGTCCAGGCCTCGGGTTAGGGGTGGTGCCGGTCGAGAAAAATCTGTGCTCGCCGGTCGCTCTACATATTGATGCCGGAAAGCCTTCTGGCGCACAACAATACAATAGGTTCGACGGGAATTTTGGCGACTTCGAGTCAACGTTACGGATTCGTAAATTTCCCGTTGACGGTCTGAGGGGGTGCCCATATAAGCCCGGCTCCCGACGACGACGGCGCCGCCGAGACCGCCCCAGAGACTGGGGTGTCAGGATCGAAAGATCCTGGGGGTGCCGTTGACGAAGGTCCCGACCCGAAGGTCGTGTGTTCTATGCATTGTTTGTTAGGAAAGGGATACGCCGGCGGCGGCGATCATGAAGTGCTTCGGCATGGATTGATTTCGTCGTCGCTAGTTCGGAAATTCGACGTAAGTTGGATAGAGTAATTAGTGACGGGATCTCGCTTCTCTAATTCTTCGGAATT
>CANIEC010000034.1 GCA_947466085.1 Rhodospirillales bacterium | reverse complement strand
TCACGTCGAAGGATGAGGGCTTCGTACTTGTTGGCGAATTCAGTCATGACTCAAGCTCCGTGTCATCCCGAGCGTAGCGAGGGATCCTTGATCGGTGTCTCTAAGGATCCCTCGCTGCGCTCGGGATGACAATGGGTGGCGTGGTAACCGAAGTGCGTCACGGAGGAGTTTGAAATGACCGAATTCGCCGACAACTACCAAGCCCTCCTCCTTCGCCGTGAGCGGTCGCGTCTCTATGTGACGCTCAACCGGCCGGAAGTGAAGAACGCGCTCAACCCGACGCTGATCGAAGAGCTGAAGTCGGTGTTCGGCATCCTGCGCGACCGTCGGGATATCAAGGTCGTGATCCTGCGGGGCGCGGGCGGCACCTTCTGCGCCGGCGCCGACCTGAAGAACATGGAGCAGAGCTTCACCGACAAGCCCAAGCCCGGCGAGAAGGACCCGATCGCCGTCTGGAACCGACAGTTCGGCGCCTTCCTCGAGATGCTGAACAGCACGCCGCAGGTGGTCGTCGCGGCGGTCGAGGGCTACGCAATCGCCGGCGGCTTCGGCATCCTGTGCGTGTCCGACGTCGCCATCTGCACCGAGGGCGCGGGCTTCGCGATGAGCGAGACCGCCATTGGCATCGTGCCGGCGCAGATCGCGCCCTTCGTCGCCCAGCGCATCGGCGTGCCGCAGACCCGCCATCTCGCCCTCACCGCCGCGCGCTTCAAGGGCCCCGAGGCCCTGCGGCTCGGCATCGCGCATTATCTGGTGGCCGATTCCGCCGCCCTCGACGCCAAGCTCGAGGAAGTGCTGAAGCAGATCGACAAGTGCGCACCGATCGCCAACGCGCTCACCAAGCAGGTGGTGATGAAGGTCGGGACCGAGCCGCTGTCCGTCGTGCTCGATTTCGCCGCCGAGAAGTTCGCCGAGGCGCGGCGCGGACCGGAGGCCGGCGAAGGCCTGCGCGCCTTTGCCGAGAAGCGGCCGCCGCGCTGGGCCGTCGAGTAATGACCTTCAGCAAAGTCCTGGTCGCCAATCGTGGCGAGATTGCCTGGCGGGTGATGCGGACCGCCAAGGCGACGGGCTACCGCACGGTCGCCGTCTATTCCGACGCCGACAAGGACGCGCCGCACGTCGCCTTCGCCGACGAGGCGGTGCGCATCGGCCCCCCGCCGGTCGGCGAGAGTTATCTCAGCATCGATTGCATCCTGGAGGCCGCACATAAGACCGGCGCCGATGCGATCCATCCCGGCTATGGTTTTCTGTCTGAGAACGAGGCTTTCGCGACGGCCTGCGTGAATGCCGGCCTCACCTTCATCGGCCCCCCGCCTGCCGCCATCGCCGCGATGGGCAACAAGGCCGCTGCCAAGCGGCGCATGATCGAGGCCGGCGTGCCGTGCGTGCCGGGCTACCAGGGCACTGACCAGAGCGACGCCAACCTCGAAACCGAGGCGCGCAAGATCGGTCTGCCGGTCATGGTCAAGGCTGCCGCCGGCGGCGGTGGGCGCGGCATGCGGCTCGTGGAGCATGACGGCGATCTGCTGGAAGCGATCCGCACCGCCCGCACCGAGGCGGAAAGCGCTTTCGGCTCGGGCGAGTTGATCCTCGAGAAGGCCGTCGTCGATGCGCGGCATGTCGAAATCCAGGTCTTCGCCGACGCCCACGGCAACGTCATTCATCTCGGTGAGCGCGACTGTTCGGTGCAGCGCCGCCACCAGAAGGTGATAGAGGAAGCGCCCTCGCCCGCCGTCGATGCCTCCCTTCGCGACCGGATGGGCACCGCCGCCGTGGCCGCCGCGCGCGCCATCGGCTATCGCGGCGCCGGCACGGTCGAGTTCCTCCTCGGCGCCGATGGCGCCTTCTACTTCCTGGAGATGAACACCCGCCTGCAGGTCGAGCATCCGGTGACCGAAGCCATCACCGGCCTCGATCTGGTCGAGTGGCAGCTCCGCGTCGCGCGTGGCGAGCACCTGCCGCTGCGTCAGGAGCAGGTGACGTTCACCGGCCACGCCATCGAGGTGCGCCTGTACGCCGAGGACGCCTATGCGGGCTTCCTGCCGCAGACCGGCCGCATCGACGTGTGGCGTCCGGCCACCGGCCCCGGCGTTCGCATCGACCACGGCATGAAGGACGGTCTGGCGATCTCACCCTACTACGATCCCATGATCGCCAAGGTGATCGCGCATGGCGCCACACGCGAGGAAGCGCGCGTGCGCCTCGTTCACGCCCTTGCCGAGACCGTCGTGCTCGGACCGACGACCAACCGGCATTTCCTGATCCGTCTTCTGGAGCATCCCGACTTCGCCGCCGGCGAAGCCACGACGTCCTTTCTCACCAAGCACGAGTTCCCCGCACCGGCGATCAGCGATGCCCACTGGACCGCCGCGGCAAGCCTGCTGTGGCAGGCCTCGGCGCAGAAGTATCCGCCGTCGATGCGGGGCTGGCGCAACTCCAATCCCGAACCGACGCCGATTCGCCTCTCGGCCGCCGGCAGCGAGCGCCAGATGCAGGTCCGCGAGCCCGATCCGGTCGAGGTGCCGTTCCATATCGACGGCAACGACATCCTGCTCGACATCGGTGCGCTCACCGTTCGGTTCACCGACAAGACCTATGCCCCGCCCGAGACGGCGGCGGCAGGCAGCGACGGCAAGCTGCGCGCCCCGATGGACGGCCGTATCGTCGCCATCAAGGTCGCGGCGGGCGACAAGGTCAGCCGCGGCCAGACCCTGATCGTGCTGGAGGCCATGAAGATCCAGCATCAGCTCAAGGCGGCGCTCGACGCGAAGATCGAGGCGATCTCGGTCCAGGAGGGTCAGCAGGTCTCGAACCGGACTGTCCTGGTGACGATGGAGCCGGACGCCGCTTAGCGCTAATCTCCTCCCAACAAGAGAATTTCAGGGAGGATTTACCATGCTGCGTAGAGTTGCGCTCGCCCTGCTGGCGGTCGCGGCGGCCGGGCCTGCCTTCGGCCAGACCTATCCAAACAAGCCCATCAGCCTGATCGTCCCCTTTGCGGCCGGCGGCCCGACCGACGTGATGGCGCGAATCGTCGGCGAGCGCATGGCCAAGGAGCTGGGCCAGCAGTTCATCATCGACAACGTCACCGGAGCGGCTGGATCGATCGCCATGGGCAAGCTCGCCCGCTCCACGCCCGACGGCTACACGATCGGCATCGGCCATCTCGGCACCAACGTGGTGAACGGCGCGATCTACAAGAACCTGAACTACGATCTTATCAACGACCTCGAGCCGATCGCACTCCTGCCCTCCAACCCGCTACTGGTCGTGACCTCGAACCAGGTGCCGGCCAAGGACCTCAAGGAGCTGGTCGCTTACCTCAAGGCCAACGCCGACAAGATCTCGGGCGGCACGGCCGGCCTGGGCTCGGGCTCGCATATCGGCGCGCTGGCCTTCTTCGCGGTGACCGGCACCAACTACCAGCTCGTGCCCTATCGCGGCACCGGCCCCGCCGTGCAGGACCTCATCGCCAACCAGATCCAAGTCATGATCGATCAGTCGTCGAACTCGCTGCCGCACATCCGCGCCGGCAAGCTCAAGGTCTACGCCGTCACCGCCAAGCAGCGCACCGCCGCGGCGCCGGACATCCCGACCACCGCTGAGGCCGGCTTTCCCGGCATCGAGGTCGCGATCTGGCACGGTTTGTGGGCGCCCAAGGGAACGCCCAAGGACATCATCGACAAGCTCAACGCCGCCGCGGTCAAAGCCCTGCAGGATCCGGAAATCCGCAGCAAGCTCGAGAATCTCGGCCAGGACATCCCGACGCCCGAACAGATGAAGTCGGACGCGTTCGGCGCCTACCAGAAAGCGGAATTCGCCAAATGGAAGCCGATCATCGACAAGGCCGGCGTGAAGGTGGAGTGATCCGCCCCCTCAAGACGCGAAGGAGGGCGGCACGGGACACGGCGGCAGGAGCTTCTCCAGCACCTTCGCGACACCGAGCAGCTTCGCTTCGCCCCAGCGCTTGCCGGTGAGTTGCAGGCCGATCGGCAGCCCCTCCTTCGAGAAGCCGCAGGGCAGGACGATCGACGGTTGGCCCGTCAGGTTGGCCAGGAAGTTGTACGCGGTGCCGGCGAAGAAATAGGGATGGTCCACCCCGTCGATGCGGAGCGGCAGTTTCTGCGACTGCCGGACGAAAGCCGCATCCGGCATCACCGGCATCAGCCAGGCGTCGTAGTCGTCGAGGAACGTCTCGCACTGACGCACAATGCGGTCGCGCCGGTCGAGCACAGCGAAGAACTGGGCCATGCTGAGACGCGCAGCGCGAGCGACCGATCGCCTCGTCGGATCGGGTGACTCCAGCCTTTCGAAAAGCCGCTCGCGCTCGGCGAGCGGCTTTTCGCTCTGGATCATGTACTGGAACAGGTCCGACCAGTCGTCCCAGCCCTGCTGCCAGTCCATATGCTCGGGCTGGGCATGCTTCACGCGGGCGCCAGCCTTCGACAGCAGCTTCGCCGTTGCCTCGACGACCGACGCGGTGTCGGCGGAAACCTCCACCAGCGGATTACTCGTCAGGACGGCGATGCGCAGGCCCTTGGCCATGAGCTTGGGCGTAGGCCCCAGCGGCACGGGCGCCGCCTCAACCTCGTGGCCATCGGGTCCTGCGATGATGCGCAGGGCCAGCTCGAGATCGTCGACCGAGCGTGCCAGCGGCCCGAACGTCCCCATGTAGCGGGTGCTCCGCGTCGCGCCTGGAAGATCCGGCACGTGGCCGCGGCTCGGAACCCGCCATTCGGTCGGCTTCAGCGAGAAGATGCCGTTGTAGTGCGCGGGATTGCGCACCGAACCGCCGATGTCGCTGCCCAGCTCCAGCGGCGACAGGCGGGCTGCCACCGCAACACCGCCCCCGCCCGTCGAGCCACCCGCCGTGCGGCGTTCGTCCCAGGGATTGATCGTCGTGCCGAAGATCGGGCTGTCCGTCTGAAAGTCTGCGCAGAGTTCGGGCACATTGGTCTTGCCCAGGATGACGGCACCCGCCGCCCGCAACCGCGCGACGAGGCTCGCATCTTCCCGGGCGACGTTGTCCGCGAGCGGCGGATGACTGGAAGTCGTCTTCAAGCCGGCGACGTCGAATGCTTCCTTGATGGTGATCGGCACGCCGTGCAGCACGGGGAGGTCCTTCCCTGTGCCGCGCGCACGATCGGCGGCGCGGGCGGTCTTCAGGGCGCCCGCCTCGTCGACCAAAACAAGAGCCTTGAGCGGCCCGTTCACGCGCGCGATCCGATCGAGATGCGCCTTGGTCGCCTCGACCGAACTCAAACGCCCGTTTCGTATCGCGCGTGCAAGTCGCGTCGCCGTTTCGAAGCACGGATTCATGCATGCCTCCCTTGAGTGCCGCAACACTAGCCGCCGCTACCCCGCCCCGGCTATAGAGCCCGAAGATTTCTTGGGGACGCCATGAGCTTGGCTAGCAAAACCCTGTTCGTGACCGGCGGAAGCCGGGGCATCGGACTGGCCATCGCGCTGCGAGCCGCGCGCGACGGCGCCAACATCGCCATCGCCGCGAAGACGGTGACGCCTGACCCGCGCCTGCCCGGCACGATCTTCACCGCGGCGGAGGAGATCGAAAAGGCCGGAGGCAAGGCGCTGCCGCTCGCCTGCGACATCCGCGACGAGCAGAGCGTGGACAAGGCCGTGGCCGAGACGGTCGCGAAGTTCGGCGGCATCGACATCCTGGTGAACAATGCCAGCGCCATCAGCCTGACCGGCACGCTGGCCACACCGATGAAGCGCTACGACCTGATGCACCAGATCAACGCGCGCGGCACCTTCATGGTCTCGCAGAAGTGCATCCCGCACCTCCTGAAGGCTGCCAACCCGCACGTGCTGAACCTGTCGCCGCCGCTCGACTTCGACGTGAAGTGGTTCGCCAATCACGCGGCCTACACGCTCGCCAAGTACGGCATGTCGGTCTTCGCCTGGTCGATGGCCGAGGAATTCCGTGACAAGGGCCTGGCCTTCAACTGCCTGTGGCCGCGCACCGCCATCGCCACCGCCGCGATCCAGAACATCCTGGGCGGCGTCGAAGGCATGAAGCAGTGCCGCAAGCCCGAGATCATGGCCGATGCCGCCCATGCGATCTTCAGCCGGCCAGCGCGGGGCTGCACCGGCAACTTCTTCATCGACGACGAGGTGCTGGCCGCTGAGGGCGTCACCGATTTCGACCAGTACGCCGTCTCGCCCGGCACGTCGCTGATGCCCGACTTCTTCGTGCCCACCCCCGGCGCCCGCACAGTCGTCGGAAAGGCCTAGCGCGTGGCGACGTTCCTGTTGGTCCATGGCGCCTGCACCGGCGGCTGGTGCTGGGAGAAGGTGGTGCCCTTGCTGGAAGCGGCCGGGCACAAGGTCTGTGCGCCCGACCTGCCGGGTCTCGGCAACGACCAGACACCACCCGCCAACGTCACCCTCGCCGACAATGTCGAGAAACTCGCCCGTCTCCTCGACAAGATGGAGGACCAGGTCATCCTGGTCGGTCACTCGTTGGGTGGCGTCACGATCAGCCAGCTCGCGGAAGCGCGGCGGCGCAAGATCAAGGCGCTTGTCTATGTCTGCGCCCTGCTGCCGACCTCGGGCAAGAGCGGCAGGGACATGACGGCGCTGGAGCCGGACGCGATGTTCCGGCTGTCCCGGCAGGTCAGCCCCGACGGCAAGACCTACACCTTCGCGCGCGACAAGCTGCCCAGCCTGTTCTATGCCGACGTCTCGCCGGAGGATCGCTACAAGGCGATGGAACGGCTCCGGCCCCAGCCGCTCGCCATCTCGACGACGCCGCTGACCCTCACAGAGGAGCGCTTCGGCTCTGTGCCGCGCTGGTACGTCGAGTGCACCCACGACAACGCGATCCGCATCGCCCTGCAGCGCACGATGGCGAAGACGACCCCGTGCAAGGTGCTGCGGCTGGAAAGCGGGCACTCGCCGTTCTTCAGCAATCCCGAAGAGCTGGTCGAGCATCTGGAGACGATCGCACAAAGTTAGCGTGCGCAATTGGAACCGTGCGGGCTCTCGCGCCTCAGAAGGCGCTGCCGCCCGCCAGCGCGTGTGAACGCGCCTTAGTCGAAAAACGCGAAGGCGCGCGCCTCGATGCTCTGCCGCGGCCGTGGATTGGCCGGCGAAGTCGGATCGTCGAAGGCGGAGTGCAGCGAGAAGCGCGCACGGCCGTCCTCCAGCGAGTCGTAGCACTTGATCAGGATCGCCTCGTCCCGCGTCATCTTCGGGAAATAGAACCAGCGGTGATCGGCGTTGTAGACGCCCTGGTAGATCTCGCCGGTGCGGTCGGCATAGACGATGTCGCAGACCGCGAGATCGCGGGGCGCAAGGCTTTCGGAATCGACGAGGCCCAGCGGCGTCATCTCGACGGGCTCGTGCGCGATGTTGCGCCAGACGTTGAATTCGGCGAAGCGCTTCCTGAGGCGCTGCTCAGCCTCCTCCGCCGGCAGCAGGTCGCGCACGCGCTGTGGCCCCGACTTCTCCGTGTAGTCGCAATGGACGCTCCGCACCGGCGTGCGTAGACCGCGCTGGACGGCGCGATCGGCCGTGCGGACCGTATGGTCGAACACCACCACCTTCGACGCGCCGGTCTCCCGCTTGATCAGCGCCTCGACCTCGGCGTGGTACTTCGTTCGCACCTCCGCTTCGTCATAAAAATCACGCACCTCGGTGTCGTGGTGGGTCAGGATGAAGGCCTGCCGGTCGAGCGAGAGATCGCGCGCGATCGGACGGGCATCGTGGACGCGGACCGTGAAGTCCCGATAGTTGCCGTCCCGGCGCGGCAGCCCCGTGCCGTGCGGTGGATTGTAGGTCACCGGCTTGATGCTGAGATCGGCGAGGTAGTTCACCGGCGCATCGACCCACCCGGCGAGCGGCGGCCGCGTGACGGCAGATTCGGCGGTTCGAACATCGACCATGGTTTCACCCGTGACTTGCGTTTGCTCCCTTTAGGTCGTGTGGCTTTAGCCGCTTAACACCCCTCGGGCTCACGAGAAGAATTCATGGGGTCATGTCGATCCTCACGCCGCGAGTTCGAGAATCTCCATGACCTGCTCCGGCCCCTTGATGGGACGCGGATTGTTGAGCACCGCCCGGTCGTGCATCGACTTCTCGGCGATCTCGCGGAAACGGTCCTTGCCGACGCCGACCTCGGAGAGACGTCCCGGCAGGCCGAGGGACTTCACCAGCCCTTCCACCAGGTCTCCCGCCGCGGCGCCGGGCTGTCCGAAGGCCTCGCCCACCCGCTTCTGCCGCCCGGCATTGGCCGGCAGGTTCCAGCGCAGCACCGACGGCAGCATCACGCAGGACGTATGGCCGTGCGGCACGTGGCAGGCGGCGCCCAGCACATGGCCGATCCCGTGGCTCGCGCCCACGCCGACGCCGGAAGTTCCGGCGCCGATCGACAGCCACATGCCGAACTGCAGATCGAGCCGGGTCGCCATGTCGTCCGGGTTCGCCTTGTGCGCCGGCAGGGCGCGGGCGAGCAGCTTCAGCGCTTCGGTGGCGGTGCCCAGCACAAAGGGATGCGCCTGCTGCGAACACAGCCGCTCGACCGCATGGTCGACGGCCTTCAGGCCGGTCGAGAGCATGAGGTCCATCGGTGTCGCCAGGGTGGCTGCGGGATCGAGCACGATGACACGCGGCACGATCAGGCGATGGCCGAAGCTCTCCTTGATGCCCTTGCGCGGGTCGGAGATGCCGGCATAGGCATTGAACTCGGCGGCCGACAGGGTCGTGGGCACGGCGATCATGCGGATCGCGTCGACCGGCGGCCGGATGGCTTCGGACGGCGGTGCGGCGCCTTCCTTGGGCTTGCCCGCGCGGTAGGCGTCGAGTTCGTCGACCGCCGTCACGTTCTGCCACAGCGCGATCAGGATGGTCTTGGTGGCATCGATCACCGAGCCGCCCCCCACCGCCACGATCAGGTCGGCGCCGGCTGCGCGCGCCATCGCGGCACCCTCGACGACGCAGGGCCGCGGCGAGTGCGCCGTTATGCCGGCATAGGTGCCGGCGTGCAGGTCGCCGAGATCGTCGATCACGGATGCCAGCAACGCGCTCTGCGCCACCGACTTCGACGTCGTGATGAAAACCTTCTTCGCCCCCAGCCGCTCGGCCTCGGCGCGCAACGCGACGCCCGCCGGCTTGCCGTAGATCACGCGCTCGATGTCCTGATGTCCGTGGATGCCGTTCAGCATGTCCAACTCCTCCATCCTCATCCCGAGGAGGCGCGCCAGCGCCGTCTCGAAGGATGGGCAACGACAAGACTGTTGCTCACCCTTCGAGACGCGGCCGTTGGCCGCTCCTCAGGGTGAGGTGGTGCGCTTAACTCAAGTGCCGACGAAACAGCGCCAGCATGCGTTCGTAGTGCTTCTCACGGGCTGCCTCGTGCAGGTTGCCGCGGTCGGAGAAGGCGTATCCGTGATGCGTGCCGGCCTCGGTCTCGACGCGCGAGGGAAACGGCGCGGAGGCCAGCAGCCGCTCAAACTTCGCAACGTCAGACAGCGGCACGTAGGTGTCGTGCTCGGCGAAGGCGTAGTAGCCCTCGGCCGTGATGTCGCCCAGCATCAGGTGCGGCGAGTCGGGCTTGTCGGTGATCAGGCGCGTTCCATAGTAGGAGGCGAAGCAGCCGATGCGGTTGGGATGCGCCGCCGCCGCCGCCGTGACGAAAGCGCCGCTCATGCAGTAGCCCACCAGCCCGACCTTGCCGGGCTTGGCATCGGGCAGGGTCGGCAGCACGTCGAGCACCGCGCCGGTGTCGGCCGCCACCCTGGCGTTGGAGAGCGTCTCCATCAGGCCGAACATGCGCTTCAGGTTGGCCTCGCCGTCGGGATGGTTGCGGGTCGGACCACAGACGAACTCGCGCGTGCTGCGATAGTAGAGATTGGGCAACAGCACGTAGTAGCCGGACTGCGAAATCCGGCGGCAGATTTCCCGCAGTCCCTCGCGCACGCCCGGCGCATCCATCAGCATGATGACGACCGGCAAGGGCCCGCCATCGTCGGGCCGCACGGTGTAGGTGTTCATGGCGCCATCTTGCGTGGCGATATCCAGCTCGCGTTCGATCATGCCCGGACGGTACCGGGCCCCCGGCCCATGGTCTATAACCCCGCCTCCTGTCTCAATCCGAGGAGTGGAACGAAATGCCGGTCGCAAGCGGGGGCGCGCTCGAGGGCCTGAAAGTGATCGACCTGTCGCGTGTGCTGGGAGGCCCCTACTGCGGCCAGATGCTGGCCGACCACGGCGCCGACGTGATCAAGATCGAGCCGCCGCAGGGTGACGAGACGCGCACCTGGGGCCCTCCGTTCGACGACGAGGGCATCTCGGCCTACTTCGCCGGCATCAACCGCAACAAGCGCACGATCGCGCTGGACCTCTCCAAGCCGGAGGGCCGCGAGGTCCTGCTGAAACTCCTCGAAACCGCCGACGTACTGATCGACAACTTCAAGACCGGCACGATGGAGAAGTGGGGCATCGGCTATCACGACGTGCTGGCTGCGAAGTTCCCACGGCTGGTCCATGCCCGCGTCTCGGGCTTCGGCGCCGACGGGCCGTTGGGCGGCTTCCCGGGCTACGACGCCATGGTGCAGGCCTCGGCTGGCCTGGTCTCGGTCAACGGCTCGCCCGAGGGCGGCCAGGTCCGCATCGGCGTGCCGGTTGTCGACCTCTCGACCGGGATGAACGCCACGATCGGCATCATGATGGCGCTGTACGAGCGCAACCGTTCCGGCAAGGGCCAGTTCGTCGACGCGACGCTCTACGACAGCGCCATCGCACTGCACCAGCCGCATGCGCCGAACTACTTCATGGCCGGCCTCAAGCCCAAGCTCGTCGGCAACAGCCATGCGAGCCTGGTGCCCTACTCCAACTTCCCGACCAAGACCCGCAACATCGTGGTCGGCGCCGGCAATGACGGGCAGTTCGCCAAGCTGACGAAGATGCTGGGCAAGCCGGAACTCGCCGACGATCCGCGCTTCAAGACCAACAAGGAGCGCGTCGCCCATCGCGCCGAGCTGGAGGCCGAGCTGCGCGCGCTGCTGAAGGATCGCGACGCCAACGAATTCTCGCAGGAACTGATGCGGGGCGGCGTGCCGTCGGCCGCCGTGCTGGAGGTCTCCGACGTGATGGAGGCGCCGCACACCAGGCATCGCGGCATGGTGTGGGAGAAGGACGGCTGGCGGAACGTCGGCAATCCCGTGAAGCTCTCCCGCACCCCGCCCAAGGTGCGCACCAAGCCCAAGAAGTTCGGTACCGACACGCGCGCCGTGCTTCAGGAGGCCGGCTACTCCGCCGCCGAGATCGACAAGTTGGTCGCCTCCGGCATCGCGCTCACCGAGATCAAGAAGTAGGAAAAAGACGATGTTCCAACCGGACCTGCTCAAAGGCAAGCGCATCCTGGTCACCGGCGGCGGCACCGGCCTCGGCCGCTCGATGGCGCACCGTTATCTCGAACTGGGCGCCAACGTGATCATCTGCGGCCGCCGCGAGGACGTGCTGAAGGAGACCGCGGCCGAACTCGCGCAGGAAACCGGCGGCGAGATCGAGACGGTGGGCTGCGACGTGCGCATCCCCGACGCCGTCGAGGCGATGATGGACAAGATCTGGGAGAAACGCCCGCTCGACATCCTGGTCAACAACGCCGCCGGCCAGATCCTCGCCCAGACTCACAAGATGTCCTCGCGGGCGATCGACGCCGTGCTGGGCATCGTGCTGCACGGTTCGGCCTACTGCACCGTCGCGGCCGGCCGCCGCTGGATCGACGCCGGCGAGCGCAACAAGGTCGTGATGTCGATCCTCACGGTCTCGTCGCTTACCGGCGCGCCCTTCACCGTCCCTTCGGCGATGGCCAAGGCGGGCGTACTCGCCATGACCAAGAGCCTGGCCGTCGAATGGGGTCCCAAGGGCATCCGCACCTGCGCGATCGTCCCCGGCCCCTTCCCGACCGAGGGTGCCTGGAGCCGGCTGATGCCCAAGGAGCGCGGCGCCCAGGACGACATGATAAAGGCGATCCCGATGCGCCGTGTCGGCGAGCACATCGAGCTGGCCAACCTCGCCGCCTTCCTGGTGAGCGACGGTGCGGCCTACATCAACGGCGATGCGATCGTTATCGACGGCGGCAAGATGCTGCAGTCCGGTGGCGGCGGCGCCAATACCTCGGCCATGCTCGACTGGACCGACGAGCAGTGGGACGCGCTCCGTCCGAAGAAGAAGTAGTCAGGGCGCGGGCACCGGAACGTCGTTTGCCTCGACCTTCCGGCCTGCCGAGATCCAGGCGACCAGCAGGTCGTAGAACACCGACAGCACCACGGGGCCGACGAACAGGCCGATGAGTCCTCCCGCCAGGGTGCCGCAGATGACGCCGGCCACGATCACCGCCATGGGCGTCGGCAGTCCGCGCGCCATCAGGATAGGGCGCAGCACATTGTCGAGCAGCAGCAACGGCACCGTATAGGAAGTGAACAGGCCGGCATGCAGGGCCGGCAGATACATCCACGTCCAGATGATCACCGGGATCATGACGATGTTGGGCCCGACCTGCACGATCGCCAGCACGAGGCAGACGAAGGTAATGGCGCCGGCGAAGGGGACTTCAGCCACCAGCATGCCGATCGCCAGCAGCACCGACTGCAGAAGAGCGATGCCGATGACGCCCTGCGACACGTTGCGGATGGTCGAGCCGGCAATCTCGAGGAAGTGCCGGCCGCGCGTCTCGGCCACCCGCGCTGCGAGGGCGCGCAGCGTCGCAGTCAACTCGTTGGAATAGGCCAGGAGGACGCCCGCCACGATGATGGCGCCGGCGAACTGCAGGACTCCCAGGAAGACGCCCGCCGCGATGCCGCCCATCCAGCGACCGACTGAGGCCAGCTGGCCGACATGGGCCGTCACGATGGCTCGCGCATCGTTCGAGGCGGTCAGCCAGAAGTCGTAGACCCGCGCACCGACCATGGGCCAGTCCTTCACCGATTCGGGCGGGGGCGGCACGACATGCTCGCCGCGCAGCAGCATCCGGGCATACTCGTCGAGGCTTCCCACGGCGGATCCCGCGAGGAGGACGGCCGGCGTCAGCAGCAGCACGAGCAGCAGGACCGAGAACAGCGCGGCGGTGACCCCGTCCGGTAGATGCAGGCGGCGCCGGGCCATGTCGAACAAGGGATAGACGGCAACCGACAGGATGATGGCCCACATCATCAGCGCCGCCACCGGCTGCAGCAGGAGCAGGCTCACATAGATGACCGTGGCGATCAGCCCGAGCCGGATCGCGACATCGATCGTGAATCGCGTGATATCGGCCCTACCCTTTTCCGTATCGATCATCGCCGTCTCCGCCCCGCCGTGGTGGATACGGTTATCGCACGGCGGCAAGTCCCGTGTACCGCGGGGGCGCGACGATGGCCGGCGCGCGGGCACCTTCGTATCGGAACAGGGCAATTCATCTGTGCCGAGGCAAGATTGTCCCTGTCATCTGCATGGCGGTGCGCTACGGTTGCGTGACAGTGAAAGGGCGGGGAGACCGGGCAAAATGGCCGAGTACGACTACATCATCGTTGGCGCGGGATCGGCGGGTGGAGCCCTGGCGGCACGGCTCACCGAAGTGCCGACCAACAAGGTGCTCCTGCTGGAGGCCGGTGCAGCCAGCCATCCCTACTCCCGCATGCCGCTGTCGTTCGGCCTGCTGATCGACAACCCGGCCGCCAACTGGCTCTACCAATCCGAACCCGAACCGGGGACGGCCAACCGCGTCATCCCGGTACCGCGCGGAAAAGTGCTGGGCGGATCGAGTTCCATCAACGGGCTGGTCTGGGTGCGTGGCCAGCCGCTCGACTTCGACACCTGGGCGCAGATGGGCTGCCGCGGCTGGAGCTGGCGCGACGTGGCGCCGCTCTTCACCCGCATGGAGAATTTCGTCGACGGCGACGGCTCGAACGGCCGCGGCACCGACGGACCGTTGAAGGTCTCGACCGTCCCCGACCAGAATCCGCTCTACGACGCGCTGTTCGAGGCGTCGAAGGCCGCGGGCTTCAAGACCAATCCCGACTACAACAGCGAGGACCAGGAAGGCGTCGTGAAGACGCAGACCTCGATCTACAAGGGCCGGCGCATGAGCGTGGCGCACTGCTACATCGAGCCAGCGATGAAGCGTCCGAACCTGCACGTCGTCACGAACGCCCACACGCTGCGCGTCCTGCTCGAGGGCAAGCGTTGCGTCGGCGTCGAATACGAGGAGGACGGAAAGGCGGTGCAGGCCCGAGCGAAGGAGACGATCCTGTCGGCCGGCGGCGTCGCCAGCCCGCAGATCCTCGAACTCTCTGGCATCGGCCAGCCGGAACTGCTGAAGAAGCACGGCATCGAGGTGAAGCATGAACTCCGCGCGGTCGGCGAGAACTTCCGCGACCACATCAACGCCCGCATCATCTGGCGCCTGAAGGTCGCCCACGTCTCCTACAACCACATGGCGCGCGGCATCGGTGCGGTGACGCAGATGATGAAGTACCTCGCCACCGGCGGCGGCTTCATGAGCCTGCCCTCGGCGCCGCTGCTGGGATTCCTGAAGACGCGGCCGGAGCTCGAGACGCCCGACGTGCAGATGCATCTCGTGCCCTATTCGATCAAGGACCCGAAGACCCGCAAGCTGCAGGACTTCCCGTCGATGACGATCGCCTGCTACCAGCTCCGCCCCGAGAGCCTGGGCTCGATCCACATCCGCTCGGCCGATCCCAAGGCCCATCCGGCCATCCGCTTCAATTTCCTGGCCGACAGGATCGACCAGGATGCGATGACCGCCGGCTTCCGCATGATGCGCCGCATCGTCGATGCCAAGCCGATGGATCCCTACCGCGACGAAGAATTCTCGCCGGGCCCCTCGGTGCAAACCGACGAGGAGATCCTCACCTGGATCCGCAACAACTCGCAGACCGCCTATCACCCGATCGGCACCTGCCGCATGGGGCCCGAGGGTCAGAACACCGTTGTTGACGACAAGCTCCGGGTGCACGGCATCCAGGGCCTGCGCGTCGCCGATGCCTCGATCTTCCCGACCATGCCCTCCGGCAACACCAACGCGCCCTCGATCATGGTCGGCGAGAAGATGGCGGACATCCTGAAGGGCGCGGCTTAGCAAGCTCTCTCGTCCTGAGCGCCAGCGAAGGACCTTGCGGAGCGACCAGCGGACTCCGTTGCGGGCGCGAGATCCTTCGCTTCGCTCAGGATGACAAGAGCGGCGGGGCTAAACAATCACCGGCTTGCCGCTTATGAGCGCGGTGCCGGTCATCGCTGCAACCAGCTTGCCGTCGCCGCGCACCACGTCGATGCGATAGTTCGAGGCCTTGCTGGAGCGCGAGATCTCGAACGCCGTGGCGGTCAGCACGTCGCCCAGCCGCACGGCCACGCTGTAGACGATGTGCGCGTCGATGCTGCCCGAGACGACGCCCTGCGAGTTGCAGGCATAGCCGAAGGCGGCATCCGCCAGGGTGAACGTCAGGCCGCCATGGCCGACGCCGTTGAAGTTGAGATGGCGTTCCTCGATCGCGACCCGCGCCACGGCGCGGCCGAGTGAGGCTTCGACGAAGTCGATGCCGAGGCCGCGGGTGAAGGCGTCCCGCCGGGCCAGTGCAGAGACGTCGATCATTCCGCGGCCTGCCGAAGCGGTCCCGTCGCGGTGGCGATGGCGGCCAGCGTCCGGGACAGCGACTCGCCCTCGGGATCGGCGAGCGCCGCCACCCGGGCATTGGCGACGGCGTCCGCGGCAGCGCGCGGTGTCATCCGACCGGCCAGAGCGGGGGCAATCACCTCGTCGGCGATGCGGCGGTAGTTGCCGAGCCCGCGCTTGTGGGTGTCGCCATAGCCTTTGATGAGACGCGCCGATTCCGCGATCTCGCGCGCGAGGTCGAGTCCCAGCGGCGCAGCAGCAAGGATCTCTCCAAGCCAACGCTCGATCTCGGCCTGCTCCTCGACATAGCGGGAGGTATGCGGACGCCACCGGCGCAGGCCGGCGACGAGCCGCAGCCGTGCAAACCCAAGGATCGTCGTCGTGCGCACCTGTATCGAGAAGTAGGTCCTGCCGAGGCGGCCGGTGCGTTCGCCCCAGGCGATCAGGCGCCGCGCCAGCAACGGCGGCAGGACCGCCGCGATCTCCTCGATCCCCGGCTTGAAATGCTCGGTGATCTCCAGCGGCTCCTGCTCCTTGGCGCGAACCTCGGCCCGCACGCGCGCCAACCGCTCGGCCGAGGTCTTGGCCTGGGCCACGCGGATCACGTCCTCGAAGGACATGCGCACGGCAAGATGGCGCGCCACTTCGCGCAGCAGCTCGGCCGAGCCCAGCGCATGGATCGGGTCGAGCCGGTCGAGGTAGAGCGCGGCGTAGCGCCGGTCCTGGTAGGCGGTCAGGCGACGGATGCCCTCCTCCACGACATCGAGGCTGGCAGCTGGGTAAGCCTGGCGTGCGCGTTCGATCAGGTCTTCAGCGCCCTGCACGGCCGTCTGCCGCTTGCGATGCTCGCGCACGGCCTGGTCCAATTCGCCACACGCATGGCCGCGACCGAAGGAGAAGGCCGCGAGGTTGGTGTCGACCGACTTGCCCGCGTGCCGGATCGCGGCCTCGAAGGCACTGTCGGGAATGGGCAACCTGCCGGACCCGGCCAACGCGCCCAGCAGCACCGCGTTGAGAACGCCGCCGGATTCCTCGGCCGCCTGGTCCATGTCGAACAGGATCTGCTCGCGGCTGCGCTCCTTCACGGCCCGCAGCAACTTGCCGACGTCGAAACTGCCGTCACCCATCGCCATGCGCTCCCCGATCGCCAGCACGCGATGCGTGGAGGCAATCAGGGTCGTCCGGTCGGGCGTCACGAAGCCGTTGAAGATCATGCGGCCGGCTTCCAGCAGCTCGGTCGCCAGCGCGACATCCACCTCCCCGATCGCCGGATTGAGCGCCAGCACGGAGGACAGTGTCGCACCCGCCGGCATCACCTCGACATAGTAGGTCGTGGCGCCGGTGCGCTGCGCCACGCCCGGGATCTGCGTCGCCTGCACGGCAAGCCCGCGGCTCTGCGCCGCCGCCACGATCCAGTCGCACAGCACGCCGCCGCCATCGCCGCCCAGCGCGCCGATCAGGAGGGTGATGGGCTTAGGCACCCGCCATCGCTCCGATCACCTTCGACCGGACCTTCCCCTTGAGCCGGTCCCACCAGGTCGCGTTCTGCACGATGTCGGCCTTGTAGAAAGACGGACACAGAACGGCGGCATCGGCCACCTCGCCGCACAGGCCGCAGCCGACGCAGCCGTTGTTGACGCTTGCCACGGGGTCGCTGCGCAGCGGATCGGGGCTGGGCTTGACCACCAGCGAGGGACAGCCCGAAAGCCGGATGCAGGAATGGTCGCCGGTACAGACCTCGTCGTCGACGCCGTAGCGCGTGCGCACGACCCTATCGCCGCGCTTCAGCTGGGCGGCGATCTGCGGACGGATGCGGCGCTGGCGCGCGAGTTGGCACTCGCCATCGGCCACGATGACCTTGAGGCCCTTGTGCTCGGTGCTCATCGCCTCGCGCAGGGTCTTGAGCATGGTGCCGACGTTGTAGGTGCGGATGGTGCGCAGCCAGCCGACCCCCATCGCCTTGAGCGTAGCGGCGATCTCGGAGGTGGTCTCGCCGTCGCGGCGATTGCCCGACGTGTTGGGAATGAACTGCGCCCCCGTCGCCGAGGTGTAGCCGTTCTGCATGATGACCAGCACGCGGTCGCCGCGATTGAACATCGTCGAGGCGACGCCGCTCAGCAGCCCGTTGTGCCAGAAGCCGCCATCGCCCATCACCGAGATCGTGCGCTTCTGCATCACCGGCGCGACCGCACCGGCAGCCGCCAGCGACATGCCGAACCCCAGGATCGAATTGCCGAGATTGAACGGCGCCAGGGTCGCGAAGGAATGACAGCCGATGTCGCTCGAAATGTGGACTTTGCCGACCTCGCGTTCGAGCAGCTTGATCGCCGAGAAAACCGGCCGCTCGGGGCAACCGGTGCAGAAGCCCGGCGGACGCAGCGGCAGCGGCCCGCCCAGCAGACGCTGCGCCTCGGCGCGTCCGGCACGGGCCGCCTCGAAGCGTTCGCTCGGTCTGCTCAGGTCGATGTCGTTGGCTGACTGCGCGAAGAACTTCAGCAGGCCCTCGGTCACCACCTCGGCGGTGTACTCGCCGGCCATCGGCAGCACATCCTTGCCGTAGATCTTCGTGTCGATGTCGCGCTTGCGCAGCAGGACGTGGATCGCCTGCTCGATGTAGTCGGGCGCCCCCTCCTCGACGACCAGCACGGCGCGTTTGCCCCTGCAGAAATCGGCGATCTGGTCGGGCGCCAGCGGGTGCGTGACGTTGAGCACCAGGGTCGGGATCTTGCCCTCGACCTCCAGCCGGTCGAGGCCGCGCACCAGCACGTTGGTGATGCCGCCCTGGACGATGATGCCGAGATCGGACCGCTCGCCCGGCAGATGTTCGTTCAGCCCGTGCTCTACGATGAAGCGCTCGGCCGCAGGCTGGCGGACCTCGACCTTGATCTTCTCATGCGCATAGGTCGACGGCGGATGCGAGATGCGGTCGTAATTGTGCGCCGCGGGCTCCGCGAGCCGATGGTTGCGCGAGATGGTAGGCGGCACGTTGTCCCTGGCCACGAACTCGCCCGTGACGTGGCAGGCGCGGATGCGCAACTCCATCATCACCGGCGTGTTGGTCGCCTCCGAGAGCTCGAAGGCCTTTTCCGTGCAGCGCACGATGGTCGGCAGCGACGGCCGTGGATCCATCAGCCAGACCGAGGATTTCAGCGCATAGGCCTGGGTGCGCTCCTGGATGACCGAGGCGCCCTCGCCGTAATCCTCGCCGACCACGATCAGCGCGCCGCCGATCACGCCCGGCGAGGCGAGGTTGGAAAGCGCGTCGGCCGCCACGTTGGTGCCGACGATCGACTTCCAGGTGACGCAGCCGCGCATCGGATAGTTGATCGACGCGCCGAGCAGCGCCGCGGCGGAAGATTCGTTGGTGCAGGTCTCGAGATGGACCCCCAGCTCGTCCAGCAGGTCCTGCGATTCGACCAGCACGTCGACCAGGTGCGAGACCGGCGCGCCCTGGTAGCCGCCGACATAGGCGACGCCGGATTGCAGGATCGCCTTGGTGACGGCCAGGATGCCCTCGCCCCGGAAGATCTCGCCGTCGCCCAGCCGCAGGGCGCGGACTTCCTCTGTGAAGGAGCGTTCCGGATTGGTCCGCTGGGAAACGGGAAGTTGGGCCGCCGGCTGGTCGAGCATGGCGCAAAGTATAGGGGCGGCTAACGCCGGACGCGACGATCCCGTTTGGAATCGCGAACACCCTCGTGCCGCGCCTTCGCCAGCAGGGCACGAAAGGGCACGAGGAGTTTCTCCCGCACTGCACCATCGCCTTCGAGGACCTGTAGCGCCAGCGCCACCGCTTCCAAGGTCGAGACGGCATCGGGGCGTGCTTCGCGCCGCAGGTCGCCGTAGAGCGACGGGCCGTCCGGCACCACGACGAAGCGGCGCAGCTTGGTCAGCCATGCGTTGCGCCACCACAGCGCCTTGGCCTGCGCCCAGTTGCCGTCGAGCGCGATCAGCCCCTTGAGGCCTGCGCGTGCCGACTCCTGGTCGGCCAGCGGCTGGCCCTTGCCATCGATGGCGACCAGCGGCGCCGCCTGGCCCCTGGTCTGCGTAGAGCCGAGATAGAGTACGCCCCAGTCGCGCGGCTCGGCCGGCGCGCCGAATGCGTGGGGGAGATTGCGCCACGACAGGCCCACAACCACCTTGGCGTTGGCCAGCGAACCGGCCAGCAGGCCCGCCGTGCCCAGCACGCGGTCCTGCTCCTGCGGGTGCTGCAGGACGAGGATCGTGACCTTGTTGTCCACCGGCTGAGTCATGGCCGACGTATAGCCTCCCCGCTAGGGTTACGCGATGTCCGTTGCCATCCTCGTGTTCGATAGCGTGACCAAGCTGCCGCCGGAAGCTGACGGTGCGGTCGTCATCGGCGGCAGCCACGCCGCCGTCTATGCCGCCTACATGTCGGCTAGGTTCGGCTGCCGCGCCGCGATCCACCACGATGCCGGCATCGGCAAGGACGAGGCCGGGGTCGGCGGCTTGGCCTATGCCGACGGGCTCGGCATGGCGATGGCGGCCGTGGCGACGGCAAGCGCCCGCATCGGCGACGGCGCCGACCTGCAGGCCCGCGGCATCATCAGCCGTGCCAATGGGCTCGCCACGGCCTGCGGTGTGGTGCCCGGGATGCCGGCCCACGAGGCCGCGGAACTGTTGAAGCAGGCGCCGTGGCCGCACGCGATACCGCCCGCCAAGGGCGAAAGCCGGCATGAGATCGACGGTGCCGTCTGCGCCGATTCGGCGACGCTTCTGGTGCCCGGGGATCGCGGTCGCATCGTCGCGACCGGCAGCCACGGTGCGCTCAACTCCTGGAAGGCGACGGCGCCGTACCGGCCGCTGCTGCTGATGTTCAACGACGCGGGCTTTGGCGCCGATCGCGGCGGCGTGCTGGCCCTGCCCGAACTCGACAAGGAGGGCATCGCCGCCATCGCAGTCGCTGCGCAGTCGGCACGCATCGGAGATGGCCGATCCACTTTGCAGGACGGAACGATTTCCGACGTCAACACGACCGCATACCGGCTTGGCGCGAGAGTGGGAGGCTCTGCGCTTGCACTCGCGCGCACGCTGGCCGAAAAGTCAGGACAGAGCTGAACGGGAGACATCTGGGGCATGGCCGTCGTCAACGTGAAATCGGAAATCGCCGGCAATGTCTGGAAGATTCAGGTCAAGGCGGGGGATCGGATCGAGGCCGAGGGCGAGATCATGATCCTCGAATCGATGAAGATGGAAATTCCCGTCCTGTCGCCCAAGGCGGGCGTCATCAAGGAACTCAAGGTCAGTGAAGGCGAGGCAATCGGCGAAGGCCAGGTCGTCGCTGTGCTCGATGCGTAACGGCGCCGTCGCGACCGACCTCGCCAAGCTCTGGGCTCTCGACAATCTCCGCCGCTCGGCGCCGGGCATCGCCCTGTGCGCCGTCATCGCGGCCGTCGCCGGCTACGCCGACACGAGGAGTCTGCTGCGTTTCGGCGCGGTCTGGGTGCCGCCGTTGATCCTGACTCTGGTCATCGGCATGGCCCTGCAGCCGCTGTCGGCCAGGCCCGTACTGAAGCCCGGCCTCGAGTTCGCCGGCCGCACGCTCCTGCGGATCGGCGTCGCCCTGCTGGGCGCGCGCCTGACCCTCGGCAATCTCGTCGAGGGCGGCGCACTGCCGATCGTCGTGGCCGTCGCGGCGGTCGGATGCACCATCGTGTTCGGCGCCTGGGTGGCGCGCCTGTTCGGCCTCAGCCAGAATTTCGGCCTGCTGACCGGCTGCGCCACCGGCGTCTGCGGCGCGGCGGCAGCGATGGCTGCGGCGGCCGTGCTGCCCAAGCACGAGAATTCGGATCGCGACCTCGCCTTCACCGTGATGGGCATCAACTTCCTCAGCACGGTGGTGATGGTGATCTACCCCACCCTGCGCGAAGTGCTGGGCTTCTCGCTGTTCGAGATGGGCGTGTTCCTGGGCGGTGCCATCCACGACGTGGCGCAGGTTGCGGGCGCGGGCCAGACGATGGGTCCGCAGGTGCTGGGCGACTCGATCATCACCAAGCTGCTGCGCGTGGCGGCCCTGCTGCCCGCGATCGCCGGCATCGCCTGGTGGGTGGCTAAGAGCGGCGGCCCGCAGAACTCGGCACGGCCGTCGCCGCCGGTCTTCCTGTTCGGTTTCCTGGCGCTCGCCGCGCTGAACTCGCTGGGCCTCATTCCGGCCGCCGTGCGGGACGCCGTCGGCCAGGTCTCCGCCTTCCTGATCATCACCGCCATCGCGGCGCTGGGCATGAAGACGTCGCTTCTGGCGCTGGTGCGCATCGGCATGGCCCCGGTGATGCTGCTGATCACCGAGACGATCTTCGTCGGCCTTCTGGTCGTCGGCCTGATCTACGGCCTGCGGGCCGCGGGACTTTAGGTCCCGGGCTTGGTGCCGGTGGCCTTGACCACCGCACCCCACGTGTCGATCTCGTTCTTGATGAACTCGGCGAACTGGATGGGCGTGCCGGGCGCCGGCAGGGCGGCGCGCTGCTCGATCTGCTTGATCGCGGCATCGTCGTTCAGCAGCGTCTGCATGTCCCGGCTGACCTTCGCCACGATCTCCAGCGGCGTGCGCGCCGGCGCCGCGAGGCCCGACCAGCCGGCCGCATTGAAGCCCGGAATGGTCGCGGCGATCAACGGGATCTTGTCGAGCGGCGGCGGCGCGGGACGCGACGTCGTGACGGCAATCGCCTTGATGCGCCCGTCCTTGATGTGATTCAGCGCGGACGCGGTGCTGTCCATCATCAGCTTGACGTGACCCCCGAGCAGGTCGGCCATCGCCGGCCCGCTGCCCTTGTAGGGAATGTGCACGATGTCGACCCCAGCCTTGAGCTTGAACAGCTCCATGCTGAGATGCTGCGAGGTGCCGGGGCCCGCCGAGGCGTAGGAAAGCTGGCCCGGCTCCTTCTTGGCGAGCGCGATCAGCTCTGCGAGCGTGTTCACCGGCAGGCTCGGATGCGCCACGATGACCAGCGGCACCAGGAAGATGTTGGAGATCGGCAGGAAGTCGGTCAGCGGCTTGTAGGGCAGATCGGGGTACAGGCTGGGATTGACGCCGAACGTGCCGCTCGACACGACCATCAGCGTATAACCGTCCGGCGCTGCCGTCTTGCCGTACTCGGTGGCCGGGATACCGCTGCCGCCGGCCTTGTTCTCGACGATGACCTGCTGCTTCCACTTCTCCGACAGCTTTTCGGCCATCAGTCGCGCGAAAATATCGGCGGCCTGTCCGGGCGGGAACGGCACGACGAAGCGCACGGGCTTGTTGGGCCACGCCGATTGCGCGATGGCCGGTGCGGCAAGCGTTGCGCCCGCCGCGCTAGCGAGCGCCATGACGTGGCGACGCGTCGGATTCATTTCTGGAGCCTCCCAGTTCGTTTCGAGTGACAGGGTACCACATGCCCCGGAAAATGACCGCATGACACGCAGGATCCATGTCGCTTCGCCGCGCGATACGGCGGATTTCAACGCCATCGCCGAACTGGTCCGGGAATATGCAGGATCGCTTGGCTTCTCCCTCGACTATCAGGACTTCGAGGCGGAACTCCGCGACCTCCGCGCAAAGTATGGCCCACCCGGCGGCGCCCTCCTCCTGGCGCGGGTCGACGACGAACCGGCCGGCACCGTGGCGCTGCGGCAACTGGAGACGGGCATCGGCGAGATGAAGCGGCTCTATGTCAGGCCGGGCTTCCGCCGGGAGCGCACCGAGGCCGGAAATTCGATCGGACGGGAACTCGCCTTTCGCATCGTCGAGGCGGCGCGCGCCTGCGGTCACCGACGTCTCAGGCTGGACACAATCGGCCCCCAAATGGAAGCGGCGATCAAGCTCTATCGAACGATGGGCTTTACCGAGATCGCGCCCTATTACCCCAGTCCGGTGCCCGGCACCGTCTACATGGAGCTGGTCCTTTGACCGATCGCTTCTTCGAGGATTTCAAGGTCGGCGACCGCTTCATGAGTGGCGGCATGACGATCACCGAAGCCGCCATCATCGACTTCGCGCGCCAGTGGGACCCGCAGCCCTTTCACACCGACCCCGAGTTCGCCTCGAAGTGGACGTTCGGCGGGCTGATCGCCTCCGGCCTCCACACGATGGCGGCGACGCTGCGCCTGTGGCTCGATCTCGGCATCTTCCGCGCCTGCAGCCTGGGCTCTCCCGGCATCGGCGAGGTCCAGTTTCCCCGTCCCGTCCGTCCGGGCGACACGCTGCGCGTGGTATCCGACATCGTCCAGTTGCGGCCCTCGACCTCCAGGCCGGACCGCGGCATTGCCCGGCTGCGCCAGGTCACGATCAACCAGCGCGGCGAGCAGGTCATGGAACAGGAGACCACTGTCTTCCTGAAGCGCCGCGCCGCCGCCTAACGCCAGGCGAAGACCGGCTGTTCGTAGTGGTCGACGCGCGTGTCGCGGCCGGCCAGCGCCACTTCCCGGAACTGGAACAGCACCGCCGCCGTCGGCGCGTTCACCGTCGCCACGGGCAGCGGCAGTCGGATGATCGGGCGGTCGGATTCCTCGATCGCCAGGATCTCAGGCGAGCCTTCCCGGAACAGTTCCCCGCACCCGATCCGGTAGGCGCCGGCCACTTCAGACGGATTGGGCGTCAGCGTGACCCCGGGCGCCCATACCACCACCGGCGCGATCAGGTAGCCCGACCGGGTCGGATAGTCGTCGAGGGTCCCCAGGATATCGTCGGTAGAGGCCAGAACGCCCAACTCCTCGTGCAGTTCGCGCAGGGCCGTCTGCTCGATCGTCTCGCCGGGATCGACCCGCCCGCCCGGCAGGGCCCACTGGCCGCCATGGGCGCGAAGCCTCGGCGTACGCTTGGTCAGCAGGAAGGCGGCCTCGCCGGGCTCGTCGGCCTCGGCGATGACGATGGCGACGGCCGCGCGCTTGAGGCCGCCGGCGTCGACGCGGCGGCGCAGGTCGAAGCGCCCAAGATGCTCAGTCACCCGGGCGCGCAGGGCCTCATCCAGACGAATCGGGTTCACGGGCCTACGGGTCTCCGGAAGGTCCAGACGACGGCAGGGGGCATGTTGCGCCAGATACGCGGGCCCCGCGTGCCGACGAGTCGCAACGCCTGGGACAGGCTGCGCGGCACCGGCTGCGCGGGCCCGTAAGTGAACTGAACGAGCGCGCCACCGCGCGGCAGGGCGTCGAACACGCCCTCCACGATGCCGCGCACCACGTCCGCAGGAAGCGACAGCAGTGGCAGGCTCGACACGACCGCCGACACCGAGCCGATGCCCTGGTCCGCCAGGATCTTCGGCAGACGGGCGGCGTCGCCCTCGACAATTTTTGGCCCGGCGAAGTGCCGACGCAGGAAGGCGGCAAGTTCGGGATCGCGCTCGACCAGCGCAAGCCGCTCGGCGGGAATGCCGGCCGCCAGCAGCGCCTTGGTCACCTCGCCGGTGCCAGCGCCCAACTCGATCACGTGGCCCTCGCGGCCCTTCATCTCCGCGAAGGTCGTCCGCGCCATGGCCTCGGCCAGCAGCCGCCCGCTCGGCACGACCGCCCCCACCGCAAAAGGCCGGCGCAGCCAGCGTTTCAGGAACAGGGCGGTGCCGGCGCGCGAGCCGAGGTCGTCACGAGTCTCGATCGGGGGCATGGCGGAACGCTAACAGACGCCTTTCCAAGTCGACAGGAAAAAGCAGCCGCTCCCTATTGCGCGGGTTGCATGGCCGGGTCCGTCGCAGGCGCTGGCGCCTCGAACACCGGCTCGGCATGCCGCATCTGCTCCACGGCGTTGACCATGGAGACGTACACGGCGGCCACGTAGGGCAGCGACTGCACGATCATGAACAGCGACCACAGGCGAGCCTCGGGGTCGACGACACCGTTGCCGAACCACAGGACGGCCGCTGCGATCCACAGAAGCACGGCCAGAAGCGCCTCGCCGCGTGCCATGCCGAGCGCCATCCCGAGCGTCGCGCGCTCGTCCATCTTGGGCGTCCGCATGAACGGCAAGCGGCTGGTCGCCAGGCCATAGATCACCGCCCGGCCCACCGTGTAGGTCAGCGCCAGGCCCGCCAGTGAGGCGCCGATGCTCTGGCGGAAGGTGCAGCGCACGCGGTCGAAATACAGGCCGAACGAATAGAGCAGCTTGAAGACGAAGATGCCGATGGTCGGCGCGATGAACTCGGCTGGCGGCAGGCCGACCGGCTTCATGCCGAACAGCGGCGGCACGACGACCGCCAGCACCCAGGCCAGCCCTGCCCAGGTGAAGATCAGGTTCAGCGCATCGGCGAACCAGGGCATCCAGCCAGCAACGAAATGGTATTTCTGCCAGAAGGTCAGCTTGGTATTGCCGAAGAACATCCTGCCGGCATGCGCCTTCATGATCTGCATGGCGCCGTAGGCCCAGCGGAAGCGCTGCTTCTTGTAGCCCGAGAAATGATCCGGCGTCAGGCCATGGCCGAAGCGCTCGCGGCTGTACATGGCGCCATAGCCGTTCTCCATCAGGCGCAGGCCGAGCTCGGTGTCCTCGGTGATGCACCAGGTCGCCCAGCCCCCCATCTCCTCCATGCAGGAGCGGCGCACCAGGGTCATCGTACCGTGCTGGATGATGGCGTCGTACTCGTTGCGCAGGCACATGCCGATGTCGAAGAAGCCGGCATATTCCCAGTTCAGCATCTCCTTGAACCGGTCGCCGCGCCAGTCGCGGTGGTCTTGCGGCGCCTGCACGTAGCTGATTTGGGTATCGTCAAAATACGGCACCAGCGCCTTCAGCCAATCCGACCGCACCATGTAGTCGCTGTCAATGACGCCGATCACCTTGGCATCGGGCGCGGTCTGGCTCAGCACGAAGTTGAGCGCGCCGGCCTTGAAGCCCTTCATGACGTCGAAATGGAAGAACTTGAAGCGCTCGCCGAGCTGGGCGCAGTAATCCTGCACGGGGCGCCACACCGCGGGATCCTTGGTGTTGTTGTCGATGACGATGACTTCGAAATTCGGATAGTCGAGCGCGGCCAGCGAATCGAGCGTCTGCATGACCATCGACGGCGGCTCGTTGCAGATCGCGAGATGCAGCGAGACTTTCGGCCAGTCGCGGTCCGCCGGCTGGCGGGCGATCATCTCGGCGGCGGGCAGCGCCTCGCGCGTCCAGCGGCCGCGCCAGATCGTCTCGGCCATCTCCAGCGCCTGAACCAGTGCCATGCCGAGGCTGGCCACCAGGAAAAAGGCCAGCACGCCCCAGCCTACCATTTCGGAGGCGACCATGTAGGTGCCGGCGGCAACCGAGGCGCCATAGGCCACGGCACTCGCCGACAGCGCCACCAGGGCGCAGAAGCCCACCTGCCCCGCCATGCCGAGACGCGGCCAGCGCCACAGGAAGAGCAGCATCAGCGGCAACGCCGCCGCCAGCGACCAGGCGGCGCAGGAGAGCCACTGCGGGAAGGTCTCGATCGAACCGGTCCAGGCGAACTTCTGCTGCCGGTCGGCGTTCCAGAGGCCCCAGTAGCCGCCCGCCTTGCCCTCCAGGTCGTAGGACTTCCACGGCTGATCGACGGCCTCGACGACGAAGGTGTCGATGTTCTGCGAGCGCAGCCACGCCACCATGTCGCGGACGTTCCTGGCCTGCTCGGCCGGCGTCGCATGCTTCACGACGCCCGAACCCGGGCTGCGGCGCGAGGCGCCGTTCGACGGCCAGCCGACTTCGGTGACGATGATGTTCTTGTTCGGGTAGAGCTTTCGCAGCAGCCCGATCTTTTCCTTAACGTACTCGAGCGGCGTCGAACTCGACTGCTCGTCCCAGTAGGGCAGGATGTGGACGGCGAGGTAATCGACCTCCCGCGCGAGCTCGGGATAGCGCTCCCAGATGTGCCACGGCTCGGCGGTGCTGACCGGGACCTTGATGTTGCGCTTGACGTTGCGGATCTCGCGTATGAGCTGTGCGGGGCTGACGGCGTTTGGATCGCGCACATTCTTCTCGCCGTCGAAGCGGAGGATGTTCTCGTTGCCGACCAGCACGCGCTCGATGCTTGGGTTCTGGTTGGTCATGCGGATCAGCGCGCCGGTTTCCTCGGCGTTGACCTCGCTCGCCTCGCGGCCGAACTGCAGCTTGGCTTCGTTGGGGCTGTAGATCCAGGCGCCGGGCACCAGCTTGAGACCGTACTTGGCGGCCAGGGCCGGCATCGAGTCGCCGCCGTCGGTGGTGCGATAGGTACGCACGTAGTTGACCTTGCCGCTGAGCATCGCGAAGTCGCGCTCGATCTGGTCCTTCCGCGGCTTGATCTGGGGAGTAGGAGTTTCGTTTACGGCGGTGCGCAGGAAGCTCCAAAGGCCGGTCGCCTTGCCGGCCAGCGGATCCTGGTCCTTGGCCCACGGGGCGTAAGTGACCCCATGAAGGGGCCCTGCCACGTCGGCCGCCGTCACACGACTGTCCAGCAGACGCCATCCGACCATTGTGGCGGCAACGACGATGAGTAGAACCAGGCCCCGACGCATCATAGAGGGACGATCACTCCGGCAAATCCGCCGGTGGTTGACGCTCGCTTCGGGATCGCGGTCGCATGTCGCCTGCGGACGACAATCGTCAACGCAAGGACCGTGCCCGGATCGACTCTTCCAGCGAGCCGACTACCACGCAGTGCGGCGGACCTCTTCGAGGTTTCCTTGCGCCCGATTTCCTCGTCTGCGACCCTTCGCAGGCGGTAAGGCGACGCCATGGTCTATAGCCTGCGGCTCCCGGTACGGTAAAGAGACCCAGAGCGATGATGGCTAAAATGCCCAATTGTCGCTGGCCTTGTCGCCCGTCCTTCGTCAAAACGCCACAAACGATGACCGATCAGGCCTCCGCTGCAGCGCCCGCTGCGGTCCCTCCCTCTCTTCGCGCAACCTATCGCGCGGCAGATCGCTTCGGCTTTCTTGAGCGCGACGGCGCGCGCCTCCGTTACGCATGGTGGAATGCCCTGGGCATCCCTCGCGGCACCGTCGTCATCCTGACCGGGCGGGGCGAATTCATCGAAAAGTATGCCACCGAGGTCGTGGGTGACCTGCTCGAGCGCGGGTTTGCCGTGGCCGCCCTCGACTGGCGTGGCCAGGGCCTCTCGGACCGGCCGCTGCCGGATCGCGGCAAGGGACACATCGACACCTTCGCGACCTATATGGCCGACCTCCGGCTGTTCCTGGAAGCCGTCGTTTCCCCCGAAGCGCCTCGCCCCGTCCTCGCCCTCTGCCATTCGATGGGCAGCCACATCGTGATGCGCGAGATGGCCGAAAACGGGCCCGGCCCCTTTTCCGCCGCCCTGTTCGTGGCCCCCATGACCGCGCTCCGGCGAGAGGCGATGCTGCGGTCGGTCCTGATGATCATGCCCGAGGTCCCCGCCGTCGAGGAACGCTACCTGTTCGGGACCGGCCCCTTCGTCCTGCTGGCCCGGGAATTCGCGTCGAACTTCGTGACCCATGACGAGCGCCGCTATCGCTTCACCGAGGACTGGTTCACGGCCGATCCGCGCCTCACGCTGGGCGGTCCGACGCTCGGCTGGTCCCGGCAGGCCGTCCGGTCGATGGCCGCTGTCCAGGCCCCCGGCTATCTCGAGCGCATCGACATTCCGCTCCTCGTCATAACCGCCGGCGAGGACCGGCTGATCGATTCCCGGTCCCATGCCCCGCTGGTGGCCCGCCTCAAGCACGGCGAGCACTTCACGATCGGCCATGCCCGGCACGAGATCATGATGGAGACCGACGAGATCCGGGCGCTGTTCTGGGAGGCGTTCGACCGTCTGGTGAAGGGCGTGCTGACCTGATGACCGAAGTGCAGATCCTGGTCATCGCCGTCGCCTTCATCGTCGCCGGCATCGCCAAGGGAGCGGTCGGTATCGGCCTGCCGCCGATCGCCGTGGGCCTGATGACCCTGGCCGTGCCGCTCGACGACGCGCTGGCGATCATGACCATTCCGACGCTGGCCACGAACGTCTGGCAGGCCGGCTACGGCTCCGGCCTGCTGCGCCTGTTCCGCCGTTTCTGGACGCTGGCCCTCACCGCGACCGTCACGCTGATCCTGGTGGCGGCGACCCTGGGCAAGCTTGGTTCGCCGCAGGCCTCGGCCTGGCTGGGCGTCATGCTGGCCGTTTATTCGACCATCGTGCTCCTGGCGTGGCGTCCCCGCGTGTCGCGCCCGGCCGAACGCTGGATGAACCCGCTGATGGGCATTGCCAGCGGCGGCGTCGCCGGCTTCACGGGCATCGCGGCGGTACCGTTCCTGCCCTACATGCAGTCGCTGGACATCGACAAGGACGACCTCGTCCAGGCCCTGGGCATCCTCTTCATCTTCCTGATCGGAGCGCTCACCTTCGCACTCTTTCGCCAGGGGGCCTTCGACACGACAAACGTCATCGGCGGGATTGCCGCCATCGTGCCGACCTCGATCGGCGTCTGGCTCGGCCAGAAGTCGCGCAATGCCCTGTCGCCGGAAATGTTCCGCCGGGTTTTCCTGGTCGGGCTACTGGCCCTCGGGCTGCACATGGCGCGTGGCTTGTTGTAGGCTCCGGCCATGTCACTCCCTCCCTTCAAGGTCACCATCTGCGGTATTCCCGAGCTTCCGCAGCACTGTGCCGTCGGCGTCAGCCACGTCCTGTCGATCATCGACACACACGAGCCTCGCCCGCCCGCCCTCGACACCTACACCGGCATCGAACACGAGCTGATCCGCTTCGACGACGTCGTGGCGGAGTATCCCGGCTTCGAGGCCTGCACGCAGGCCCATATCGAGAAGGTCTTGGCCTTCGGCGAACGCGTGCATGCGCGGCCCGACGGCCATGTGCTGGTCCATTGCCACGCCGGCATTTCCCGCTCGACCGCCGCCGCCGCCATCCTGATGGCGCAGAACGCACCCGGCCACGAGGAACAGGCCTTCCTGAAGCTGCTGGACCTGCGCAAGCACGGCTGGCCCAACACCCGCATGGTCGAGTTCGCCGACGCACTGCTGAAGCGCGACGGCGCGATGCTGCGCGGTCTGGTCGCCTACCGGAAAGCGCTGCTCGAAGTGAAGCCGCACCTCAAGGACGTGGTCCGCAACATCGGTCGCGGCCACGAGATTCCCGTCTGACTGTCGGGGCGTGGCTTAAGCCGCGCCCCCATCACGCCTTGAAGAGGACTACCGCGCCTTCATCGGCAGGCTGGCGAGATGGGTGCCGGCGTCGACGATCAGGAACTCGCCGGTGATGTTGCTGGCGCTGGTCAGGAAGAACATCACGGCCTCCGCCATCTGTTCGGGCGTGCCGGCCTGGCGCAGCGGCGTGTTCTGCTCCTGCCCCATCTTCATCTTGTTGTAGTTCTCCTCGCCCATGCCGCCCAGCAGCCAGCGCGTCTGGATGAAGCCCGGACAGACAGTGTTGACCCGCACCGCTGGCGACAGCCAGCGCGCGAGCGTGAGGGTCAGGGTGTTGAGTGCCCCCTTGGAGCAGGCATACGGGATCGAACTTCCGACGCCCATGACACCGGCGATCGAGGAGATATTGACGATCGAGCCGCGATCCTGCTGGGTCTCCCACTGCTTCTTCATCATCGGATAGACGGCGCGGCTCATCATGTAGGGGCCGGTGACGTTCACCCGCAGGATACGATCGAAATCCTCCGGCGTGACGCCGTCGAGGTCGCCCTGGTTCTGGAACTTGGTGGTGCCGGCGTTGTTAATCAGGCCGTCGATGCGGCCCCACTGCTTCATCGTCTCGTCGGCGAGCCTTTTGCAGTCGGCGTCCTGGCCCATGTCGGCCTGGACGAGGATCGCCTCGACGCCCTTGGCCTTCACCGCCTCGTAGGTCTCGTCCGCCTCTTTCTTGCTTTTGGTGTAGTTGATCGCGACGTTCCAGCCGCGCTCCGCAAGGTCGAGCGCGCAAGAGGCGCCCAGTCCGGTCGCCGAGCCCGTCACGATCGCCACTTTGTTCGATTTCGCCATGTCGTTTCTCCCGATATCTCGCAGCACCTTTCATAGGCTAGGATTGGGACCCAAGGCAAAGAAACGCATGTCAGGCGGGACCATGGCCGATCTGTTTTCGATGAAGAATCGCGTGGCGCTGGTGACCGGCGCATCGCGCGGCCTCGGCCGCGACATGGCGCTGGCCCTGGCAGAGGCCGGCGCCACAGTGCTCTGCGCCGGCCGCACAGTGAAAGAGCTCGACGCGACGGCCCGCGCCATCGACCGCAAGGGCGGCAAGGCGCACGTGGTCCCGTTGGACGTGACCGACGAGGCCGATGTCGTGGCCAAGGTCGCGGCCATCGTGGCCAAGCACCGCCGCATCGACGTGCTGGTGAACAATGCCGGGATCGTCCATCGCCAGGACATCGTCGACACGGCGACGGCTGATTTTCGCAAGGTGATCGAGACCGACCTGGTCTCGCAGTTCATCGTCGCCCGCGAGGTCGGCCGCCACATGCTGGCGCGCAAATATGGGCGGATCGTCAACATCTCGTCGGTGATGGCGGTGCTCGGCCGGGCCTCGGTCGCGGGCTACGTCTCGGCCAAGCATGGGCTCGTCGGCCTCACCAAGAACCTGGCGGCCGAGTTCGGGCCGCACGTGACCGCCAACGCGATCGCGCCCGGCTACATCCGGACCGAACTCAACGTGCCCCTGCAGCAGAACAAGGACTTCAGCGGCATGCTCGAGCGCCGCACCGCGGCCAAGCGTTGGGGCAAGCCCGAGGATCTGCGCGGCGCCCTGCTGCTGCTGGCCTCTGACGCCGGCAGCTACATCACCGGTCATACGCTGGTAGTCGACGGCGGTCTGACCACCATCCTCGCCTGATCGGACGGGCGAGACCATGACCGGCATTCCGCGCTGGGCGATGCTCCTGCTGGCGGCCGCGCTGGTGCTGTACGGCATCGCGGCCTCGCAGGGCTGGCTGCGAGACCCGTCGCTGGCGAAGGCCGACTATGTCGGCACCATCGATGTCTCGACCAATGACGCCAGGCTCTACCGCGCCGTTCCCTTCGAGTGGCAGGTGACCAGCGCCGCCGGCAGCTTCAAGGGCAACGACACGGCGCATGTTCGCATCGACCCGTCGGGCGAGCGCACCGTCCTCTGCGGCTGGGTGCCGCTCGACAAGGGCGGCGCCTCGATCCGCGCCACCCGTTGGCTGAGCGAAGCGCGCCTCGCCGTGGGCGACCTCAAGGTCACCGCCCTGTTCATCGCCCCGGTCGACCGGAAGCCCGGGGACGGACTCAACGCCGGCTGCCTGCGGCTCGACGAAGGCATCAAGCCCTCCGCCGATGCGCCGCTCCGGCTCGAAGGCCCGGCCGTCCGCGAATAGACAGGCTTCCCTCATCGAGAGAGTAACCATGCTGCCCAGACAAGGCGTCACCCCGGAACTGGCCCGTTTCATCGTCGACACGAAGTGGGACGACCTCCCCGAGAAGGCGCGCCACGAGGCCAAGCGCGCCCTGCTGAACTTCTTCGCCGTGGCGATCGCGGGATGCCGCACGCAGCCGGTCGAACTGGCGCTGCGGACGCTGGGCGAATTCTCGGGCGGCCGGCAGGCCACCATCGTCGGTCGGCCCGAGCGCATCGATCCGCTGACCGCCGCCTTCCTGAACGCGGCAGGCGCCAACGTCTTCGACTATTGCGACACGCATCTTCCGACCGTCGTTCACCCGACCTCGCCGCTGGCGCCAGCGCTGCTGGCCCTGTCCGAGATCCGCCACGTGACCGGCCCAGACCTGCTCCTCGCCTTCGCACTCGGCTTCGAGATCGAATGCCGGGTCGGCGGCGCGGTCTCGCCCGGCCACTATCCCAAGGGCTGGCACATCACCTCGACCTGCGGCGTGTTCGGCTCGACGGCCGGCGCGGCCAAGCTGCTGGGCCTCGACGTCGAGCGCACCGTCTGGGCGCTGGGCAGTGCCTCGACCCAGTCCGCCGGACTCTGCGAGTGCTTGGGCTGGCCCGCCAAGAGCGTCAGCGTCGGCAACGCCGCGCGCAACGGGCTGTTCTCGGCCCTGCTGGCGGAGAAGGGCTTTGCCGGCCCGCCCGAGCCGATCGCGGGCGCGCAGGGCTTCCTCGCCGCCATGGGCGAACCGCCGAACTGGACGGCCCTGCTCGGCGGTCTGGGCAAGGACTGGCAGGTCAATCACAACTCGATCAAGCCCTATGCCGCGGGCTTCGTGATCCATCCCCTGCTCGACCTCGCGCTCGACTGGCGCCGCGCCCATCCGGACGTGGCGGTCGAGCGGATCGCCGTGCGCGGCAATCCGCTGCTGCTGCAGCGCACCGACCGGGCCGACATCGCGACCGGCCGCGAGGCCCAGGTCAGCCTGCAGCATTGCGTGGCGGCGGCACTGGTGCTCGGCAAGGCCGGTCTCGACCAGTTGACCGATGCCTGCGTCGCCGATCCCGCCATCAAGGCCTTACGCGGCAAGTTCGAATGCACGAGCGACGAGCGCCTCTCGACCATCGCCGCCGAAATGGATATCTGGACCATCGACGGGAAGAAGCACGCGCTGTCGACCCAGGCGGCGCGCGGCAGCTCGTCGAACCCGCTGAAGGATGCCGAGATCGAAGCGAAGCTGCGCGACGAGGCAAGGCGCTGGGAGCCGAACCACGACATCCAGCCGCTGATCGATGCCGTCTGGGCGCTCGACCGCAGCGAGGACGTTTCGGCGCTTCTGGCGCTGGCGGTGCCTACTCGACGGTGACGTTGGCGGCCGCCGCGACCGCCTTCCAGGTCGCGATATCCTTCTGGATGAAGGCGGCAAACGCTTCCGGCGTGTTGCCGACCGTCTGCATGGCCTGCTTCTCCAGCAGCTCCTTGGTGGCGGGATCGGCCAGGGCCTTCACGATCTCGGCGTTCAGCTTCTTGATCACGGCGGGCGGCGTTTTGGCCGGCGCCAGGATGCCGTGCCAGGCCAGCGCCTCGAAGCCGGGATAGCCGCTCTCCGCGACCGTGGGCACCTCGGGCGCCACCGGCGACCGTTCGAGGCTGGTGACGGCCAGAGCGCGCAGCTTGCCGGACCTGATGTGCGGGAGGACGCTGATCGGGTCGCCGAACACCACGTTCAACTGGCCGCTGACGAGATCGCCGACCGCCAGCGCCGTGCCGCGATAGGGCACGTGGGTCATCTTCAGGCCGGCCTTGCTGGCGAACAGCTCGGCCACGAGATGGT
>CANIEC010000033.1 GCA_947466085.1 Rhodospirillales bacterium | reverse complement strand
CTCCCCATCTGAATGGGGAGGAAAGCTTGAAGCACGCTCACGCATCGACCGCGCCTCCAAGATACGCCTCGCGCACGATGTCCGAATTGATGACCTCGGCGGGCTTGCCGTCGGCCACCAGCTTGCCCTGGTGCAGCACGACGATGCGGTCGGACAGCGAGCGCACCACGTCCATCTTGTGCTCGACCAGCAGGATAGTCTTGTCGCCGCGCTGCTTGATGGCGGCAATGATGTCGAGGATGGTCGGCACCTCGTCGATGCTCATGCCGGCGGTCGGCTCGTCGAACATGAAGACGTCGGGCTCGAGCGCGAGCAGGATCGCGACCTCGAGCTTGCGCTGGTCGCCGTGCGGCAGGGTCGCGGCGATCGCCTGGGCGCGGTCGGCCAGCGATACGGCCGCGAGATGCGCCATCGCCCGGTCGATCAGCTCGCGATGCGTCAGGGTTCGGCTGAACAGGTCGTAGCCCTTGCCGCTCTTCACCTGTACCGCCAGCCGCACGTTCTCGAGCGTGCTGAGGTTGGGAAAGAGGTTGGTGAGCTGGAAGGCGCGACCGAGGCCGAGCCGCGTCCGGCGCGGCGCCGCGAGGTTCGTGATGTCCTGGCCGTTCAGGGTCACTCGGCCCGAGGTGGCCGGGAGCTGTCCGGAGATCAGGTTGAAGTAGGTCGTCTTGCCCGCACCGTTCGGCCCGACGATCGAGGTGAGCGTGCCTTTCTCGAAGGCGCATGACACCCCGTCGACGGCCGCGTGTCCGCCGAAGCGGATGGTGAGGTTCTCGGTAGCCAGCATTCGTCGATGCAAAGCAAGTTTGTCACCCCGAGGCCGCAGGCCGAGGGACCTTTACTGTTCGGTAAAGGTCCCTCGCTACGCTCGGGATGACAATCTTGGCGTCAGCGCTTGTTCTTGATCGGCAGCGTCATCTCGCTCGCCGGGATCACGCGCACCAGTTCGAGCAGGTCGACGTTGTCCGGCGCGTCCTTCTTCATGCGCCAGTGATACATCTCCTGCAGGGCCTGGTGGTCTTCCTTGCGGAAGGTCATCGTGCCCTTGGGCGTCTCGAAGCTCATGCCTTCCATCGCCGCGATCAGCTTCTCGCTGTCCGTCGACTTGGCCTTCTTCACGGCCTCCACGAGCGCGATGGCGGCGCTCATGCCGCCGGCCACGAAGAAGTCCGGCGGAACGCCGTTGTTCTTCTTCTTGTATTCGGTGACCAGCCAGTCGTTCACCGCGTTCTTGGGGAAGCCCCAGTAATAGTAGATCGCGCCTTCCAGGCCGGGGAACTGCTTCCAGCCGGCCATCACCGGCAGCAGATTGCCGCCGGGTGCCATCTCGATGCCGAAGCGCTCGGGCTTGAGGTCCATCAGCTTCGGCAGCGGATGGGCGCCGGCCCACACCACGACCACGACCTTGCGGCCGGGCTTGTCCTTCAGCGCGTCGAAGATGCGCTGCGCCGACGCCGTGAAATCGGTCGTGGCCTGCGGGGCGTATTCCTCGTGCACGACCTTGGCCTTGGAGCCGACCACGGCCAGCGCGGCCTTCACCGCGGCGACGCCGTCCTTGCCGAAGGCATAGTCCTGGGCGAGCGTCGCGATGCTGATGTTCTCGTCTTTCAGGGTTGCGGCGGAGGCCAGCGCGTCCTGGGTGGAGTTGCGCCCGGTCCGGAAGATGTAGCGGTTCCACTTCTCGCCGGTGATCTGGTCGGCCACGGCCGGCTCGACGATCAGCAGCTTCTTGTACTCCTCGGCGACCGGCAGCATGGCCAGCGCGCCCGCCGACCCGGTGGTGCCGACGGCGATGTCGACCTTGTCGTCGCCATAGGCCTGTTCGAGCGCGGCCTTGGCGAGGTCGGGCTTGAACTGGTCGTCCTTCAGGATGACCTGGATCTTGCGGCCATCGACTTCCATCGTGCCCTTGGTGGCGTATTCCAGGCCCAGCATGAAGCCCGCCTCGGTCTGCCTTGCATAGGCCTCGAGCGGACCGGTCTTGCTGTAGATCAGCGCCACCTTGAGCGGCGGCTGCTGGGCGGCGGCCGGACCGGCCAGAAGCAGACCGGTCAGCGCCAGAAATGAACGACGGATCATGAAGAACCTCCTTAGAGAAGGGTCTTCTAGTCGATGATCGCGGCTTGCACCATGCTGCGGAATTGATTGCGCAACGCAATCCGGTCGGGATCGCTCACCTGGACCATGTAAATGGCCGTCAACTCGTTCTTCGGGTCGACCCAGAAGAGCGTTCCGGCATTGCCCGCCCAACCATATTCCCCGACCGAGCCCGGCAGGGCCGCCTCGCCTGTCATCGTTCTGACTTCGAAGCCCAGCCCGAAGCCCAGCCCGGGCGGGCGGCCCGGCCGCGTCCCGGTATGGTCGGCCGCCATGAAGGCCAGGGTCTGCTTGCCGATCAGGCGCTTGCCGTTCAGTTCCCCGCCGTTCGCCAGCATCGACGCGAAGCGCAGGTAATCCTTCATCGTGGAGGTGAGCCCGCCACCGCCGGATTCGAACTTCGCGCCATCGTCGACCTTGAAGCGCGGCGTCATCGGTTGCCCGCCGGGCCGCGGCCCGGGTTGGGCCGCGCGCTCCACCTTGGCGGCCGGCACCTGGAACTGCGTGTCGACCATGCCCAGCGGCTTGAAGATGCGCTCCGACAGCGACTCGCCCAGGGTCTTGCCGTCGATCACCTCGACGAGACGTCCCAGCACGTCGGTCGAGACGCCATACTCCCAACGGGCGCCGGGCGAGAAGCGCAGCGGCAGGGTCGAGAGCTTGGTAACGAATTCCTCGTTGCTCATCGACCGGTCGCCGATTTTGGCAGCGACATAGCCCTGATTCACCAGGGATGCACCCCGGCCGCCATAGATCAGGCCGGACGTGTGGCGCAGCAAGTCCTGCACCGTCATCGGCCGCTCCGGGTCGGAGAGCAGCAGAGAGTGTGTGCCGTCGGCGCCCGTCTTCTCCTGCGCGACCTTCATCTTGCCAAGCTCGGGCAGGAATTTTGCCACCGGATCGCTGACCTGGAGGCGTCCCTCCTCCACCATCTGCATGACCGCGACGCTGACGATCGGCTTGGTCATCGAATAGATGCGGAAGATCGAATCGGCCTTCATCGGATCGCCTTGCGCGACGTCACGCTTGCCGAGGGTCGAGACCCACGCGACCTTGCCCCGCCGTGCCACCAGCATCACCGCGCCCGGCACCAGCCCGTCATCGATATGCTTCTGCGTCACCGCTTCCAGCCGCTTCAATTGGGTCGAGGAAAGCCCGACATCCTCCGGCTTCGCCGCCATCGGCAGCGCCCATTCCTGAGCGTTTGCTCCAACGGCAACCGCGCTCAGAGCCAAAGCAAGTACGATCGTCTTCATGGTTTCCTCGCTGGGCGCCCTAGTCCAGTGGCGCGTCATTCTCAGTATCGTTGGCCCAAACGACCTGCTGCACAAGGGCTTGCATTCCCGCTAGGCCGTTGCGGCACCTTTCGCGGACGAAGGAGAGCGGCCCTCGAGCAACGGTCGCTCGCGATGAAAGAGGTCGATCACGGCATCCATCACGGCGCGCACGCGCGGCAGCGCGCGCAGGTCGCGATGGACCAGCAGCCATTGGTCGGCGAAGACATCGGGGATAATGGCGCCGATCCGGCGCAGCAGTGGGTCGGGATCGCCGAGATGGCAAGGCAGCACGGCGAGGCCGGCGCCGGTGCGGGCCGCGTCGTGCAGCACCAGCCAGTTGTTGCCGCGAATCTCCGGACGGCGCCCGCCGCGAAAGTCCAATAACCAGCTTTGCCCCTGCATGCGCAGATGGTCGTCGTCGAAGCCGACCCAGGGCAGCGCGGCCAGCGCCGCCGGTGTAGACCGCTTTACGGGAAAATCGCGCGCGGCATAGACCGCGTAGGCCAGACGTCCCAGCTTGCGCGCGACGATGCCACCGACCTCCGGCACCTGTTCGCGGATCAGGAGGTCGGCCTCGCGGCGAGACAGGTTGGCCAGCGTGTGGCTCGAAACGACCTCGAATTCGATCTGACTGAGCTTGCGCCTGAGTTCGGCGGAGTAGCGGGCGATCAGCGCAGCGGTCGCCTCCTCCGCCGAGAGCCGCACCGTACCGCTCACCGTGTCGCTGAGACCGGCGCTGCGGCGATGGATCGAGTGCGCCGCCTTCTCCATCGCTTCGGTGTCGGCCAGCAGTTCCTCGCCCGCGCCGGTCGGCACGAAGCGGTCGGGCAGGCGGTCGAACAGGCGAGCGCCGATCTGCTTCTCCAGCGCCTGCACGCGGCGCGACACGGTCGGATGGCTGACGCCGAGCGCCTTCGCCGCCGTGGTCAGGGTGCCGCCGCGCGCCAGGGCGAGGAAGATGCGGAGATCGTCCCAGTTCTTATCCATGTTCAGAAATGTACAGCGGGCTTTCCGAAATGTGGACTGACGAATACAGGTGTTCGCCCTAGCATCGCGCCATGCACATCGAACCCCGCCTCCTCGTCTTCACCAAGGGCGTGCGTGCCCGCATCGCCTCCACCGTCGCCGTCGGACTTCTGGGCGTGGGCTGCGGAATCGCGCGGCTCGGCCTTCTCGGCTGGCTGATCGGCCAGATTTTCGTCGGACGGCCGCTGCAGGAACTGGTGCTGCCGATCCTGCTGATCGCCGGGGTGATGGTGCTGCGCGGCGTCGCCGAGCACTGGCGCGCCGTCCTGGCGCACGAGACGGCCGCGCGGGTCCAGAAGGTGCTGCGCCGCACGCTCTACGACAAGGTTGCCTCGCTCGGCCCGGCGACGGTCGGCCGGCAGCGTTCGGGCGGCCTCACCCTCTCCATGATCGACGGCGTCGAGCAGCTCGAAACCTATTTCGGGCAGTTCCTGCCGCAGTTCCTGATCGCGCTGCTGACGCCGCTGCTGATCTTCGCCGTGATCTCCTTCATCGACCTGCCGGTGGCGCTGGTGATGCTGGGCTTCGCGCTGGTCGCGCTGTTCGCCCCGGCCCTCTGGCACAAGTGGGACGTGCGCGCCTCGATCGCGCGCATGACGGCCTACAAGTCGTTCGCCGCCGAGTTCCTCGATTCGATCCAGGGCCTGGCGACCCTGAAGGCGTTCGGCCAGGGCAAGGCGCGCGCCGACAAACTTGAAGTGGAAGCCCGCGATCTTTTCCGCCGCACCATGTGGGTGCTGGGCACCAACTCGCTGGCGCGCGGCATCACCGACACCTCGATCGCGGGCGGCGCGGCCGCCGCGCTGATCTATGGTGCCTCGCGGGTCGAGGCCGGCGCCATGACGCTCACCTCGCTGCTCGTCATCCTGATGCTGGGCATCGAGATCTTCCGGCCGATGCGCGAGCTGCGCTCGGTGCTGCACCAGGGCATGGTCGGCCTCTCCGCCGCGCAGGGCATCTACCGCATCCTCGACGACACGCCGTCGGTGATCGACCCGGCGCCGGCCCGTCTCGATGGGCTGCTGGCCCCCACCATCGCCTTCGAGGATGTGCGCTTCTCCTATCCGGGCACGCGCCGCACCGTGCACGAGCGGCTGAACTTCACGGCCGCCGCGGGCGAGCGTCTCGGCCTCGTCGGCTCCTCGGGCGGCGGCAAGTCGTCGATCGTGCGCCTGCTGCTGCGCTTCTACGATCCCGACCAGGGTCGCATCCTGCTGGGCGGCCACGATCTGCGCACGCTGTCCTTTGCTCAGATCCGCTCGCTGATCTCGGTCGTGAACCAGGACACGTTCCTGTTCCACGGCACGGTCGAGGAGAACATCCGGCTCGGCCGGCCGGGCGCCTCGCGCGAACAGATGGAGGATGCGGCAAGGGCCGCCAACATCCATGACTTCATCGAGAGCCTGCCGCAGGGCTACGCGACGATCATCGGCGAGAAGGGCATCAAGCTCTCCGGCGGCCAGCGCCAGCGGGTGGCCATCGCACGTGCGCTGCTGCGCGACACGCCGATCCTGGTGCTCGACGAAGCCCTGTCCGCCGTCGATGCCGAGAACGAGGCGGTGATCCAGGAAGCGCTCGATCGGCTGATGCAGGGCCGCACGACGCTCATCCTGGCGCACCGCCTGTCGAGCGTCATCGACTGCGACCGCATCCTCGTGCTCGACCGCGGCCATGTCGCCGAACAGGGCAAGCATGCCGCGCTCATGAGCCAGGGCGGCGTCTATGCGCAGCTCATGGCCGAGCAGGCGCGCGAGCAGCAGGCCGGCGTCACGCTCGATGTGCTCGCCGCGCCGCAGCGCGCCGAGACGATCGCCAGCACCTCGGGCGGCGCGGTGAAGCCCATCACCGAGGGCATCATCAAGGCCGAGGGCCTGACCTGGTACCAGGTCGTCGTGGCTCTGATGAAGGTCATCATGCCGTGGAAGGGCAAGCTCACCGCCACCTTCCTGCTGGGCGTAGCCCGTGTCGTTTCCTTCATCGGCATCGGCGTACTCTCGGCGCTCATCGTGTTGGCGCTCAAGAACCACGAGCCTTATGGCGGCCTGGCCATCGCGCTCGCCATCCTGGCGCCCGTCTCGGGCATCCTGCATTGGTTCGAATCCTGGCTGGCCCACGACATGGCCTTCCGCCTGCTGGCCGAGATGCGCATCGACGCCTTCCGCAAGCTCGACGCGCTGGCGCCGGCCTATCTGACGCGCCGCCGCACCGGCGATCTCATGGCTCTGGCCACGCACGACATCGAGTTGGTCGAGTATTTCTTTGCCCACACGGTGGCGCCGGCCTTCGTGGCCATCCTCATCCCCGCCGCCGTGGTGATCGCGCTGGCCACGACGAGCGGCTGGCTCGCGATCACGCTGGTGCCGTTCCTGCTCGCCGTGGGCCTCAGTCCCTTCCTGATGCGCAAGAGGGTGGACCGGTTGGGCAGCCAGGCGCGCGAGGCGGCCGGCGAACTCGGCGCCTTCGCCGTCGATTCGGTGCAGGGGCTGGGTGAGATCGTGGCCAACCAGCAGGAGCGCGCACGCGGCGACAAGCTTGACGAGCTGTCGGACCGCCACATCGCGCTGCGCCTGCCCTTCTTCAGCGAGCTCACAATGCAGCACGCCATCCTCGAAGTGCTGACGGGCCTGGGCGGCCTCGCCATCGTCGTGGTCGGCGCGATCCTGGCCTCACGCGGCACGCTCGATCCCGGCCTGCTGCCGCTGATGACCATCCTTGCGATGTCGGCCTTCCTGCCGGTCTCCGAGATCGCGCAGATCGGCCGCCAGCTCGCCGATACGCTGGGCGCGACGCGGCGCGTCTATGCGCTGGCCAACGAGCCGATCCCGGTGCGCGACGGGCCCGGTGTGCCAGCGGCACGCGGCGCGGCGGCGCTGGCGCTGGAACAGGTGAACTTCACCTATCCCGGCCAGACACGGCGCGCCCTCTCCGACGTGAGCTTCGCCATTCCCGCCGGCAAGACGGTGGCGCTGGTCGGCACGTCCGGTGCGGGCAAGACCACGACGGCGCAGCTCCTGATGCGCTTCTGGGATCCCGATTCCGGCCGTATCACCCTGAACGGCACGGATCTGCGCGACTACAAGCTCGACGAGCTGCGCGGCCTCGTGGCGCTCGTGGCGCAGGACACCTACCTGTTCAATGACACGCTGCGCGCCAACATACTGATCGCTCGTCCCGAAGCGACGGAGGCCGAGCTTCTGGTAGCCATTGAGCACGCATCGCTGGGCAAGCTGGTCGCGGCGCTGCCGCAGGGTCTCGATTCGCCGGTCGGCGAGCGCGGCACCAGCCTGAGCGGTGGCCAGCGCCAGCGGGTCGCCATTGCGCGGGCCTTCCTGAAGGACGCGCCGATCCTGATCCTCGACGAGGCGACGTCGCATCTCGACGCGGTGAACGAACAGGCGGTGCGGCGCGCGCTCGACGTGCTGAAGGCCGACCGCACGACCATCGTGATCGCGCATCGCCTGTCGACAGTACGCGATGCCGACCTGATCGTGGTGCTCGACGAAGGCCGCGTTGCGGAAAGTGGAACGCACACCTCGCTGGTTTCGCGCGGCGGTCTCTATGCGCGACTCGTGTCGCGCCAGCTTGCGTCGGTCTACGCGCCGGCTGCACAGTGAGGGGATGAAGCGACAGCTCCACCTCAACCTCTTCATCCAGAGCCGCGGCCATCACGAAGCCTCGTGGCGGCATCCCGACTCCTCGCCACTCGCGCTGACCGACATCGAGTATTTCCGAGACCTCGCGCGGCGTGCCGAGGCCGGTCTTTTCGATTCGATCTTCCTGGCCGACCAGCTTGCGCTGGCCGACACCGTGGCGCATGCCGCCAGCACCTGGCTCGAGCCGATCACGGCGCTTGCCGCCATCGCCGGCTCGACGCAGCGCATCGGTCTGATCGCCACGGCATCGACCACCTATTCGGAGCCGTTCAATCTCGCGCGGCAATTCGGCTCCCTCGACCATATCAGCGGCGGCCGGGTCGGCTGGAACATTGTCACCTCCTGGTTGGCCCCGGCCGCGCGCAACTTCGGGGGCACGGGCCTGGTGAGCCACGACGAGCGCTACGAGCGCGGCGAGGAGTTCGTGCAGGTCGCGAAGGCACTGTGGGACAGCTGGGCCGACGATGCCGTGCTAGACGATCGTGCGAGCGGCCACTATGCGCGCGCCGATCGCATCCGGCCGGTCAACCACGAGGGCAAATACTATCGTGTCGCCGGTCCGCTCAACATGCCACGCGGACCGCAGGGCCGGCCGGTGTTCGTGCAGGCCGGCTCGTCCGACACCGGCCGCCGCTTCGCCGCGCGCCATGCGGAGGCGGTCTTCACCGCCCAGATGGAGAAGACCACCGCGCAGGAATTCTATGCCGACCTCAAGAAGCTCGCAGCGGCCGAGGGCCGCCCGTCCGAGCATGTGCTGATCCTGCCCGGCCTCAGCCCGGTGATCGCCTCGACCGAGACGGAGGCAAAGCGGCTTGCGAAGGAGCTGAACGATCTCACCGATCCCGAAGTCGGGCGCAAACGCTTGAGCGGCCGGTTCGGTGGCCACGACTTCTCGCACCTGCCGCTCGACCGCCCCCTCACGGCCGAGGATTTTCCCGATCCCGGCACGGTCCAGGCGGCGCGCAGCCGCACCGAGGTGATCGTCGGGCTGGTCCGGCGCGAGAAGTTCACCCTGCGTCAGCTGCTCGCCTATCTCGCCGGCGCGCGTGGCCATTTCACGACCGCGGGCACACCCGAGCAGATCGCCGACCTGATCGAAGACTGGTTCAACGACGGCGCCGCCGACGGGTTCAACCTCATGCCGCCCCTGCTGCCCTCGATGCTCGATGTATTCACGGCCGAGGTCGTGCCCATCCTGCAGAAGCGCGGATTGTTCCGGACCGCCTACGAAGGCACCACCTTGCGCGATCATTTTGGCTTGCCGCGCCCGGCAGCTGGGCCATCTTGATACGGTGAAGAGAGGAGAGACGATCCATGTTCAGTCACGTAACGATCGGCAGCAACGATATGGGCAAGGCCAAGCCCTTCTACGACGCGTTGCTGCAGCCGCTCGGCTTGGTGCGTCACATGGATTATCCGAATGCCGTCGGCTACGGGCCGGCGGGCGGGCGGCCGCAGCTCTGGATCCTGAGCCCGATCGACAAGCAGGCCGCCTCGGTCGGCAACGGAATCACGATCGGCCTCGAGGCGCCCGACCGCGGCGCTGTCGATGCCGCGCACAAGGCGGCCCTGGCCGCGGGCGGCAAGGATGAGGGCGCTCCGGGCCTTCGCGCCCACTATCATCCCAACTACTATGGCGCGTATCTCCGCGACCTCGACGGCAACAAGATCTGCGTGGTCTGCCACCGCAAGCCCTAACCGCTTCAGACCTCTGAGGTGGCGCACGCCGCTTGACACGCCGGGCATCCCGGCCGCCAATTGGGCCACCGCAGGAGTAGGTCATGACAGAGCCGTTGAAGGTCTTCTGGCAGCCCGGTTGAACGAGCTGTCTGAGACTCAAAGAGTTTCTATCGATCCGTGGGATCGACTTCGTCTCCGTAAATGTCCTCGAAGATCCGGCCGGCCTCGCAGAGCTACAAGCGCTGGGCGCAAGGTCCGTGCCTGTCCTGTCGCGCGGTGCCGAGTTCATCTTCGGTCAGAGCACGCGCGAGATCGTGGCCTTTCTCGGCTTGCAGGAGAAATCGGGTCCTGAGCTCTCTCCCGCCGAGCTCCATGCACGCCTCGACAAATTCATGAGCGCCGCCATCGGGCTGCTGCCGCTCATGCCCTACGATAAGCTGCACACCCACGTACCTGGCCGCCCTCGCAGCTATCGCGCGCTCGCCTTCCATCTCTTCCGTGTGGTCGCGGCCTTCCTCGATGCCGAGCAGGGCAAGACTCTGGCGCAAGCGGCGTTCCGCGAGGAGCCGGCGGCCGATGCCGACACGGCTTCGGTGGCGGCCTATGGCGCCGCCGTCCAGGAGCGTTTCCGCAACTGGTGGGCCCACGGGGATACCGGCGCCACACGCATGCTTCCGACCTACTACGGCGCGCAGAGCCTGCATGAGTTGCTGGAGCGCACGACCTGGCATTCCGGCCAGCACGTGAGGCAGTGGATGATGCTGCTGGAGCGGGAGGGCGTGAGCCACGACCGACCGCTGGGGGACGCCGATTTTGCGCGCCTGCCGATGCCCCGGAACGTCTGGGACGGCTAGGGTCGCAACCTCCGGCCTCGCAGGGCGTTTCGTCAGCCAGACACCCCTGTTTGCATCTTACCGGAGACTACACATGCGCGCTGCCAGCCACGCCAACGGCAAGGATCTCGCCAAGGAGATCGCCCTTCTCAAGGCCCAGCTCGAGGAACTCACGGACTCGATGAGCGGCACCGGCCAATCGATGGTGGCCCGCGGCGAGGAAGCTCTCGAAGAGACGCTCAACTCGGCCCGCGAGCTGATCGCCAAGTATGGCGACACCGCCAAGGGGATCGCCGAGGACACGATCAGCCTCAAGAACAAGGCGACCGACAAGCTGGTGGAACAGACCGAGGCACACCCGCTGACCACTCTCGCGGCCGTCGTCGGTATCGGCTTCCTCGCAGGCTGGCTTTGTCGCCGGCAATAGCCAGCCAAAGACCGTCCGGCCTCGTCTGGAGAAGAGACCTTCGATGATCGGCCCCCTGCTCCGGGTCGCGGCAAGCTCTGCCGCGGCCCGTTCGCTGCGTACCGCGGCGCAGGACGCGATGAATCGTGCGCTGCTGACGGTCGGTGCCGCGCTCGCCGTCGCCATCGGCGCGATCTTCCTGACGTTTTCTGCCATGTCGTTACTGGAGAGCCAGCTCAATCCGGCAGCTGCCTCGGCGATCGTCGGCGCCTTCTGGGGCCTGCTCGGCCTCGGCTACTTCGTCGCCACCCGCCGACGCCGCACCTGAATCGGCGTCACGGACGCAAGCGGAGGCTTAACCGCCAGCCGTTCGCTCACAGGGCGATCCTCCGACAACAGGACTTCCAGCCAGCGCAGCGACGGCAGATGCGCGGCGACGGTGCTGATGAGAATCAGCAGCGGGACGGCGACGATCGCACCCACTGCTCCCCACATCCATCCGAGAAAGGCGACACCGGCGAACACCGCAACCGTGTTGAGGGCGCAGCGTCGACTGACGAAGGCCGGCGTGATGAGCTGCGACTCCACGATATGAATGGCCGCGAGGATCGCGGGCGCCGCCAGCATGTGTACCCAGTCGTCGTAGGTCAGCAGCGCCACGAAGGCGACCAGGCCGATCGCCACCGGCGGTCCGACGAACGGCACGAAGGACGCGAGGCCCACCAGCACGCCCCACAGGATCGGATTGGGAAATCCCAGCAATGCGAGCACGATGGTCGAGACCACCGCCACCAGGGAGTAAATGACCACCAGGGCGAACAGGTAGGTGCCGACGCGGTCGTTGATGTCACGCATGGCTCGCGCAATCCGCACGCGGGTCGTGAAGTTGATCGGCACCCGGAGGATCTGCCTCTTGTGATCGTTACGGTGCGCAAGGATCATGAACGACAACACGCCCGCGTAGCCGATCTGCAGCAGCACCGCCGGCGTCGTGCTCATCAGCTCCGAGAGCAGTGACTGCTCTCGCACGACGACCGTCTCGGGCGGCTTCCGTCCGGTGCTGGCTTGCCCCGGCTGTGCCTGTGTTGCCTGCTCGACGCGGTCGGTAACCTGCTTCACGAAGGCCAGCGACTTGCGCAGACCCTCGAGCTTCCGCTCGAGCGTATAGGTCAGGTAGGGGGCCTGTTCGGCCCAGGTGGATAGGGCAGGCGCCGAGATCACGAGCAGGCCAGCAACCAACAGGGCGAGCAGCGAGACGGAAGCACCTGCCGCGGCCGTCGGGGGAAGACGCAGGCGTTCGAACTTCTTGGAGACCGGCGTCATGATCAGGGCGAGGACGATCGCGGCGGCGGTGGGAATGAGGAAGTCGCGCGCCAGATAGGCCACGACGCCCACCGCGCAGACCGCCAGGACGATCAGCGGACGACGTATCGCCGACCCGCCCTGGACGTGGACGGTCGGCACTCTCTCGACTGATTGTTGTGCCACGGAACCTCGCTGGTGCCGGTAACGCCTCCTCGAAGATGGAGTTCCGCGCGTTCCTCCCTGCGGGATGCAGTGTTTGCGCAGCGGCCCGCGCCGACATTACGCTCCGCGCCACATGCCGACATACGCCGACACCGTCCCCGTGATGGAGCGCCACCGTTTCGACGTGGACTCCCTCGACCGCTACTTCCGCGAGAAGCTCGAGGGCTATCGCGGCGGACTTGAAGTCCGGCAGTTCGACTCCGGCCACTCCAATCCGACCTTCTTCGTCGCCGCCGACATGGAGGATGGCCGCCGGGACTTCGTGCTGCGCAAGAAGCCGCCCGGCCAGCTGGTCGCCTCGGCTCATCAGGTCGACCGCGAGTTCCGCGTGATCTCCGCCCTCGCCGCGACCGACGTGCCCGTCGCGCCGGCCCGGCTGCTGTGCAACGACGATTCCGTCATCGGTCAGATGTTCTACGTCATGGAGGCCGTGCCGGGCCGCATCCTGGTGAACCCGGCAATGCCCGGCCAGACCCCGGCCGAACGCACCGCCATCTTCGATTCGATGAACGACGTGCTCGCCCGCCTGCACAAGGTCGATCCCGTGAAGGTTGGGCTCGGCGATTACGGCCGCAGCGGCCAATACATCGCCCGCCAGATTTCGCGCTGGAGCAGGCAGTATGCCGAACTCAAGACCGAGGACATTCCGGCCATGGACAAGCTCTCGTCCTGGCTGCCGGAGAACATCCCCGACGACGGCGATCCCACCACCATCGTCCACGGCGACTATCGGCTCGGCAACCTGATTGTCCATCCGACCGAACCGCGCGTGGTGGCCGTGCTCGACTGGGAGCTGTCGACGCTCGGACATCCTCTGTGCGACATCGCCTACAATTGTCTCGGCTACCATCTCAAGGAGCCGCCGCACGGCTACGCCACCGTCAACTTTGCTGACCTGGGGCTTCCGACCGAGCAGGCCTATGTCGCCGCCTACTGCCGGCGCACCGGGCGCGCGTCGATTCCCAACTGGAACTACTACCTCGCCTTCTCCCTGTTCCGCCTCGCCGCGATCGCGCAGGGCGTCTACCGGCGCGGCCTGCAGGGTAACTCTTCCAATCCCGAATCGATCAAGATGAGCAAGTCCGCGCGAGAACGGGCCGAGCTCGCCTGGAGCCTGGTGTCGTAACAAGAAACGTCGTGGAGGAAACGAAAATGACAATGAAGAAGATTGGCCGACGCACTTCGATCCTGATGACCGGCGCGGCACTAACGGTTCCGCTTGCGGCGAGCGTACGGGCCCAGCAGACCGGCCTGCCCGACAAGCCGCTCAAGATTCTGGTCGGTTTCCCGGCCGGTGGCGGCACCGATGTGATGGCGCGCCTGCTTGCCGAACCGCTGAAGCAGCGCACCGGCCGCAACGTCATCATCGAAAACAAGGCCGGCGCCTCCGGCACGATCGCCGTTGGAGACCTGAAGAACGCGCCCACCGACGGCACGACCATCGCCTACGTGCCGTCGGCGACCATCGTGCAGAGGCTCACCATGCCCAGCGTGCCATTCGACCCGCTGACCGACATCGCCCCGATCACGCTCGCCGGGACGGTTCAGACCGCCTTCTGCGTGTCGCCGACCATCGGTGTGAGCAACCTCGCGGAATATGTCGAGTGGCTGAAGAAGAACCCGACCCGCGCCTCCTTCGGCACGACGGCCCTGGGGTCCTTCACGCATTTCTTCGGCGTCATGGCCGGTAAGGCTGTGGGCATTCCGCTCGAACCGGTGCCCTATCGAGGCGCGGCACCACTGGTCGCCGACCTGCAGGGCGGCCATATCGCGGCCGGCTGCGGTGGCATCACCGACTTCCTGGAACATCACCGCGCCGGCAAGGTGAAGGTGATCTTCACGTCCGGCGTCAAACCCACGACATCGGCCCCGGAAATCCCGACCATCACCCAGCTTGGGTATCCGCAGCTCTCGATTCTCGGCTGGTACGTCTTCTTCGCGCCGCCCAAGACCCCGGCCCCGCTGATCGACGCCTGGGGCAAGGAACTGAAGGCAGTGCTGGCGATTCCGGAGATCCAGAAGAAGCTGGTCGACCTCGGCCTGGACGTCGAGACCTCGACGCCCGCCCAGGTCACAGAGCGGATGACGGCCGACCTCGCACGCTGGAAGACGATCATCGATTCGATCGGCTATAAGCCGCAAGGTTGATCCAACGGAGACGAGTGCATGCCGATCCTGAAGCGGCCCGATGCCGAGATCCACTACGAGGTCCACGGCAACGGCTTTCCGCTGCTGCTCTACGCACCGGGCGGCCTGCGTTCGTCGATCGAGTTCTGGGGGCCCGGCGCCGATGGCGCGCCGCGTTCCTGGATGGATCCCCGGGTCGCACTCGCCGACAGGTTCACCGTCATCTCGATGGACCAGCGGAACGCCGGCAAGTCGGTGGCCGACGTGAAGCCCGACTATGGCTGGCACACGTTTGCCGCCGACCATCTGGCCCTGATCGACCATCTCGGTTTCAAGCGCTTCGCCGTGATGGGCGGCTGCATTGGCGGCAGCTACTGCTTCGAGGCGATCGAACAGGCGCCGGACCGCGTCACCGCCGCCGTGCTGCAGAACCCGATCGGGCTGTGGGAGAACCGCGACACCTGGGATGCAGCCGTGCAGGGCTACGGCGAGACTGTGCGGGCGCGCGATCCCTCTATCTCCGAGGCCACGATCCAGAGCTTTGGCCGGAACATGTTCGGCCAGGACTTCGTCTTCTCGGTCACGCGCGACTTCGTGAGGAACTGCAGGACGCCGTTGCTGCTTCAGCCGGGTACCGACAAGCCGCACCCTGCCCATACCAGCGACGAGATTGCGGCGCTCGCGCCCGACATCGAGGTGCAGAAGGATTGGCGCGGGCCGCAGTTCCTGCAAGAATCGATCATGCGCGTCCGCGCTTTCCTCGAGAAGCACACACGATGATGAAGAGACTGACGATCCTGCTCACGACCTGGCTCGCGACGACCGTGGCACTCGTGGCGACGGCTCAGGCCCAGGACGTCTGGGGGGCCGTCGCGACCGACAACGAACGGCTGTTCGGCGTGTCGGCCGGCATGGCGACGCGCGAGGCAGCCGAGACCTCGGCGCTGGCCATGTGCGGGCCACTGGAATGCAGGATCCGGATGACGGCGCAGCAGCGTTGCATCGCCTACGCCCACAGCGACAATGGGCAGGCCTCGGGCTACGGCGCCGCTCCCACGAGGCAAGCCGCCGAACAGTCCGCCTGGAACGAATGCAACGCGCGGGTGCCCAGCAACTCCTGCACCATCCGCAGCGCACGCTGCTTCGAATAGGGTTGCGCCAGGGGCCGATCGCCGCCGGCCGCAGCTACGGCCGGGAGTTCTCGGCGAGCCACTTTCGCGCCTCGTGAAGGCTTTGAAACACCTTCACAGGGCGCAGGCCACCGGTGAGCCTGGCGAAGGTTTCGGCATTGTCGGCCGCCTGGCCGGGACTGACGACGAAAGCCAAGGGCCCTCGCGGCTTGTCGCTGTTGCGCGAAACGAGAGCGGCGATCGCCTCGACGCCGGCCTTGTCCAACGGGGCGGTGGGCGAGGCAATATCGATGATCTTGCCATAGTGCAGGACGTCGCTTGCGAGAACCTGCTGCACTGCTTCGCGGACATCGTCTACCGTGAACGCGCCCCGGACGACGGCGATGATTAGCCGGCCGGGATGGTAAACATCGACATGGATCGGCATGGATAGCGGTTTGCGTTGCCCACATTCTACCGCATCCATGCGGCACGATAGCGCGATTACCATGTTCGGCCGTGCCTGCAAACAGGAGTAGTTGGTGGAGAAGATCGCCGTCGTCGTCGTCGTGGCCGTGGCGGCCGGTGCCGCCCTCTATCTGTTTGGCCGCACTGCTTCCTCCCGGCAGCGTCTGACACGGTCGGTGGCGGCGGCAATGGCCGGCGCGCTGGCCGCCGCCGGCGCGGTCTACGGGCTCGAGGCCCTGACCGGCGACGACACCCAGATGGTCGATAATGCCATGGTGGAAGCGCGCACCCTGCCCCTCGTCGGCCTGGTGCTGGCCGACGTGCCCGACGCCGAGCCACGGCTGCGCGCCTCCCTGAAGGAGGAGCTGCGCAATCCGACGACCCAGGGCGCACCGCGTCCGCTGGTGTTGATGAGCGAGTTGCGCGCCACACACATCGTGCCGGCGTTGAAGGCAGCCGACGCGGCCGATGCCGAAAGCGTGCTGGCGGCGCGCATCGCTTTGATGCGGCACCTGCGCGGCACCAATGTCCAGGCCTGTCGCGAGCTTACGCTGATCGGCATCCAGCACGCCGACCGGCTCGACCCGCAAGGCCAGCAATTGATGCGCAACATGCTCACGGCCATGGAGAAGGCCTATCGCTCGGGCCGCACGGCGTTGAAGTCGGTCGCCACCGCGCCGCCGCCGGTGCCGAACGACACCGAGGCTCGCGACCTGCTCGTCGAGGCAGGCCTGACGCCGGCCGATTTCGAAAAGCTGCAGAACCTCGCGAAGCTCTCGGGCGAGGAAGCCTGCGAACTGGGCATCCGCCTGAACGGCACGCCCTCCAGGCTGCCGCCCGACAAGGCGGGTGGCCTCGCCCGCTATCTGGCGGCGGCGCAGTAGGCAAAGGCGCTACGCCACCAGGGGCGCCACGACGGGTTTCAGCACAATCGCGACGTCCTGCGGGGACACTCGTACTTGCAGGCCGCGCTGTCCGCCATTGAGGAAGACGAGCTCGTGCGCCATCGCCTCGGCCTCGAGGGCGGTCCGCACCGGCCGCATCTGGCCGAACGGGCTGATGCCGCCGACCTTGTAGCCGGTCATCCGCTCGGCATCGGCGGGCTTCATCATCTCGGCCGACTTTCCCTTGAAGGCCGCGGCCAGCTTCTTCATCGAGACCTCGCGATCGGAGGGTACGATCACGCAGGCGGGCTTGCCGTCGACCAGGGTCATCAGGGTTTTCAGCACGCGCGCCGGCGCCTCGCCCAGCGCCTCGGCCGCCTGCAGGCCGACCTTGTCGGCATCCGGACCATAGTCGTAGGTGTGGACCGTGAAGGCGACCTTCGCCTGCTCCAGCGCCTTCGTGGCGCGCGTGACCTTCGACATCCCGGCTCCTCGCTCGACGAGGAGCAGGATAGCGCCGTCGCCCGTCAGTTTCCCTTCAGAATTTTCGCCGTGGCGTCGGCGAAGACCTGGCATCCCAGCACGATGTCGGCGTCATGGGTGTTTTCGGTGAAGTGATGCGAGATGCCGCCGATCGAGGGCACGAACATCATCGCCGCCGGCATTTTCAGCCCGATGACCTGCGCGTCGTGGCCGGCGCCCGACGGCATGCGTACATGCTTGTCCGGCGCATGGACAGCGGCCGACTCCTCGATCGCCTCGAGGAAGCGCTCATCCATCAGCAGCGGCTGGGTGCGCGACAGGTTCACGCATTCGACGGTGCAGGGGCTGCTCTTCTGGTGATTCGCCACGATCTCCATCAGCTTCGCCTCGAAGGCCTGCAGGACCTTCTGGTCGGCGTCGCGGAACTGGAGAATCATCTCAGCCCGGCCGGGAACGATTGCCGGCGCACCCGGCTCCAGCACCATCTTGCCCACCGTCCACACGCTGCGCGGCCCGGAAACGGCGGGGAACTTGTCCATCACGTCGTTGTAGAGCCGCATCATGGCGACGCCGGCATCCTTGCGGATCGGCATGGGGGTCGTGCCGGCATGGTTCTGGATGCCACTGAAGGTCAGGCGGAATTGCATGATGCCGACGATCGCGGTCACGATGCCGATGTGCTTCTCGCCCGCTTCCAGCAGGCCGCCCTGCTCGATATGGGCCTCAAGATAGCCGCGATACCTGCCCTCTTCGAGATGCTCGCGCGGCACGCCTTCGAGGCCGGCCGCCTTCAGCGCCTCGCGCATCGGCGTGCCCTCGTCGCGATGCTTGGCCTTGTCGATGTCGGCCTCGGAGAAGATGCCGATGAAGGAGCGGCTGCCGGTCATCTGGCCCCAGTGGCCCTCCTCGTCGGCCCAGGAGGCGACGTCGACGGCGAGATGCGCCGTCTCGGGATCTTCCGCCAGCGCCCGCGCCACTTCGAGCCCGTAGATCACGCCCATGACGCCATCGAGCCAGCCGCCGCGTGGCTGGGTGTCCGAATGCGAGCCGATCAGGATTCGCGGACCGGTCTTCGGACTCTTGCCGATCACCGTGCCGATACCGTCGATGACAGGCTCGAGGCCCGCCTCCTTCATGCGCGCCACGAGCCAGTGCCGGCTCTCCACGTCCTGGGGCGAGAGATGCGGGCGGTGCACGCCGGTCTGGTAGCGGCCGAAATCGGCAATGCGCCGGAGGTCGGCGAGCAGTCGTTCACCGTTGATCGTGGGCATATCAATTCTCCTCCACCTCATCCTGAGGAGCGGCCCCTCGGGCCGCGTCTCGAAGGATGGGAACCCGCACCGAGTCTGTCGCCCATCCTTCGAGACGCATCGCTACGCGATGCTCCTCAGGATGAGGGTTTACCGTCCTGAACATCAGTTCAAATGCGCCGCCACCCAGGCGGCCAGGGAAAGCAGCCGGTCGTCGGCATGGCGCAGGCCGACGAGCTGGACGCCGAGCGGCAGGCCCCGCGGACCGGTGCCGGCCGGCAGCGTCACACAGGGCGTGCCCGCGAGCGTCCAGATCGAGTTGAAGACCGGATCACCGGTGAATTCGATCCCTTGCGGCGCCTCGCCGGGAGCACTGGGCGTCAGGAGCAGGTCGACTTTGTCGAACAGCGAATCGACATGGGGCTTGAAGGCCGTGGCCTTGCGCTGGGCCGCGACGTAGCGATCGAAGGAGACGGCAAGGCCGCGCTTCATCGGGCCGTTCATCAGCTCGTCGCTCACCTTGTCGGGATTGCGCAGCCTCTCGTCGGCATAGTTTCGCACGCTCTCGAAGCCGGTGATCGCGGCATGGTCGTCGATGATGTCGGCGAACGGGGCGGCAAAGGCGACATCCATCACCGACGCCCCCTTGTCGGAGAGCCGGGTCGCCGTTTCCTCGATCAGTGCCTTGGTCTCCGGCTCGGCCTTGTCCCAGACTGGCGAACGGCAGATGCCGATGCGCGGGCGGCCGATGTCCCGATCGATGCGGACCGGCGGCAGCTTGAGCACGGCGGAACGGAACAGCGCGATGTCGTCGAGCGTTCGCGCCATCAGGCCCAGCGTATCGACCGAATGGCACTGCATCTTGATACCGACCCGGGAGAAGTCGCCGAAAGTCGGCTTGTAACCCACCACGCCGCAATAGGCGGCCGGCCTGATCACCGAGCCGCCGGTCTGCGTACCGAAGGCGAGCGGCACATGGCCGTCGGCCACCGCGGCGGCGGACCCGGAGGAAGAGCCACCCGGCGTGTGGGCGGCGTTGTGCGGGTTCGTGGTGGCACCGGCATGACGATTGGCGAACTCCGTCGTCACCGTCTTGCCCATGATGACGGCATTGGCGGTCCGGCAGAGCGCCACGCAGGCGGCATCGCCGAACGGCACCTTGCCCTCGAAGATCGGCGAGTTGTGGCCGGTCGGCATGTCGTAGGTGTCGATGATGTCTTTCACACCGACCGGGATGCCGCGCAGCAGTCCGCCGCTCGCAGCGTCGGCCGCCTTGGCCTGCGCGATGGCCTGGTCGGGATCGAGATGGGCCCAGGCCTTCACGACACCGTCGCGCTCGGCGATCCGGTCGAGACAGCCGCGCACCAGTCTCTCGGAGGTCAGCGTACCGGCCTCGATGGCGGCAACGGCTTCGAGGGCTGTGATCTCTTTCATGACAGCACACCCCGCGCCCAGGCGGCGATGTCGAGCAGGCCTGCATCCTCATGCTGGCGACCGACCAGTTGCACGCCGACCGGCAGGCCCGTCGGTCCCTTTGTCAACGGCAGGGTCACGCAGGGCATCCAGAGATAGGTCCAGAGCAGGTTGAAGGTGGCGTCGCCGGTGCGTTCGAGGCCGAGCGGCGCCTCCCCTTTGGCCGGGGCGGTCAGGATGACGTCGATCTCGTCGAACAGAGCGTCGACGGCGGCGCGTCCGGTTTCACCGAGCTTGCGGGCGTCGACCCATGTCGCATAGTCGATCTTCGCGCCGGCCTCGAGCTTGTCCTTCTTCAGGCTCTCGCTCAGCAGGCCGGGAAACCGCCGCGCCTCATCGGCGTGGGCGCGCGGCCCGTCGAAGGCCGACAGCGTCTTCTGGCCCTGGGTCATGTCGCGCACCGGCGCCGGCAGCTCGATCTCCTTCACCTGCGCACCGGCCTTGGCAAAGGCATCGGCGGCATCGTTCACGGCCTTGGTGCCCTCGGGCGACAGCTCGTCGCGATGATGCGTGAAGGCGACGGCGATCCGAGGCGGCCGGTCGAGCCGTGCGATCGGCGCGTAAGGGATCGCCATGAGTGCTGCCCGGAACAGGGCAATGTCCTCGACGCTGCGCGCATAGGCGCCGATCGTGTCTAGCCATTCCGTATTGGCCTTCATGCCGGCCGGCGCGAAATGCCCGTAGCTCGGCTTGTAGCCGACGATGCCGCAAAAAGCGGCGGGGCGGATCACCGAGCCGCCGGTCTGGGTGCCGGTACCGAGCACGCTCTGGAAGTCCGCAACAGCCGCCGCCGAGCCGGAGGAGGAACCGCCGGGCGTATGCGCGGGATTGTGCGGGTTCTTCGTCGGGCCGGGATGGCGGTTGGCGAACTCCGTGGTCACCGTCTTGCCCAGCAGGATGGCGCCGGCAGCGCGCGCCAGCGCCACGGTGGCGGCATCGGCGAGCGGCTGATGCGTACGGTAGATCGGGGAGCCGTAAGTCGTCGGCTGGTCGAAGGAATCGATGATGTCCTTCACGCCCATCGGGATGCCGTGCAGCAGGCCCCTGCGTGTTCCGCGATCGAGCATCCTGGCGGTTTCCAGGGCAGCCTCGCGCGCGAGATGCGACCAGGCGAGCACGTCGGCGTCGCGCTGGTCGATGCGTTCGAGATGGTCGCGCACGATCGCCTCGGCGGTTGCCGCTCCAGCGTCCAGTCTTTGCGCGAGTTCGGTGGCGGAGAGCGTGTTCAGGGCGGCCATGATCGACAGCAAAACAGCAAGAAGCATGCCGCGTCCACCATGGCGTGCTGTGGCTCGTTTCGTGCTTCGTACAACGGAACCACGGAGGTTTCGCATGCTCACCCGTCGCGCCGCTCTACTCGCCGGCACCGCCCTTCCTTTCATCGGCTCGAGCTCGGCCAAGGCACAGCAGCCTTCGACCTTGCGAATCGCCATGACGCTCGCCGACATTCCGGCGACCGACGGCGCGCCCGACCAGGGTACCGAAGGCATCCGTTTCATGGGCTACACGATGTATGACCCGCTGGTCGCCTGGGACCTGTCGTCGGCGACCGCCCCGGCGAAGCTGGTGCCCGGTCTGGCGACCAAGTGGTACCAGGATCCGGCCGATCCCACGAAATGGATCTTCGAGCTGCGCCAGGGTGTGAAGTTCCATGACGGGTCGGACTTCAACGCCGACGCGGTGATCTTCAGCATCGACCGCGCGCTCAACGACAAGTCGCCGGTCTTCGATCGCATCGGACGCAGCGTGCTGCTGGCGGCTCTCTGGCCGCTGGTCGGCTACCGCAAGATCGACGACTACAAGGTCGAGCTGCAGACCAAGGGCGTCGACACGATCATGCCGTCGCTGCTCAACCGGTTCCCGATCTCGAGCCCGGCCAATTTCGAGAAGGTGGGCCGGGACTGGCAGGCCTACCGCAAGTCGCCGTCAGGCACCGGCCCGTGGAAGATGAAGTCGTGGACACCGCGCGAGCGCGCCGAGCTGGAGCGCAACAACGACTACTGGGACAAGGCGCGAATCCCGAAGAGCGAGCGCATGGTGCTGCTGCCGATCCCCGACGTCTCCACGCGCACCGCCGCGCTGCTGTCGGGCCGGGTCGACTGGATCGAGGCCCCCGCCCCCGATTCGCTCGAAAAACTGCGCGCCGGCGGCTGCAAGATCGAGACGAACGCCATCCCGCATATGTGGCCCTATACGCTCAGCATGCTGCCCGGAGCGCCGACCGCCGACATCCGGGTGCGCAAGGCGCTGAACCTCGCGGTCGATCGCGACGCGATGGTGAAACTGCTGAACGGCCTCGCCGCGCCCGCCGTCGGCTGCGTGCCGACCGACCATCCCTGGTTCGGCAATCCGAGCTTCAAGATCCGCTACGATCCGCCGGAAGCGAAGAAGCTGCTGGCCGAGGCGGGCTACGGCCCCCAGAAGAAGCTCAAGATGAAGGTCGCGATCTCGACCTCCGGCTCAGGCCAGATGTATCCGCTGATCATGAACGAGTTCATCCAGCAGCAATTCGCCGAAGTGGGCGTCGATCTCGAGTTCCAGGTGATGGACTGGAACGCCCTGCTGAACTTCATGCGCCAGGGCGCCAAGGCGCCTGAGGCCGCTTCGTTCAGCGCCATCAACGTGAGCTGGAACACGATGGATCCGCACAACGCCTTCATGCGCTTCGTCGACAGCCAGCAGGTCCCGCCCAAGGGTTCGAACTGGGGCTACATCAACGATCCGGAGTTCGACAAGCTGGCCGCCGAGGCGCGCAGCACGTCCGACCCGGCGGAACTCGACAAGGTGCTGGCGAAGATCAACACCCGCATGGTCGACCAGGCGGTGTTCGTGTGGTTCGTCCACGACGTCTGGCCGAACGCGATCTCGTCCAAGGTGAAGGGCTACGTCCATCCCAAGAGCTGGTACGTCGACTTCTCCCCGGTGACGGTCGGTTAGCCGGGCTTTCGCTGCGACCAGCCGATATAGAGGCCGGCGCCGACGATGATGGCGGCGCCGACCCAGCCCAGCAAATCCGGGAAATCGCCGAAGAAGAGATAGCCCACGACCACCGAGCCGATGAGCTGCATATACTGGAACGGCGCCACGATGTTGGCCGGTGCATAGGTAAGCGCCCGTGCCACGAAATAATGGCCCATGGCACCGAGCACGCCGAGGCTGCAGAAGAAGAAGATGTCGCGAGCACCGTGCGGCGTCTTCCACACGAAGGGCAGGACCAGCAGCATGCCGAAGCCGCCCACGATCGAGCTGTAAATCGTCGAGGTCTCCGGCGTGTCGATGGCGGAGATGAGGCGCGTCAGCACCTGGTAGATCGCGTAGCAGGCGGCGCTCAGCAGAGAAAGCAGCGCTGCCCACTGGAAAACCGCGCTGCCCGGCTGGATCAGGATCAGCATCCCCACGAACCCCACCAGGAGGGCGACGATATGGGTGCGGGCCGCCCGCTCGCCCAGAACGATCCAGGCCAGCGGCAGCACGAGCAGCGGAGCCATCATGGTGATCGCGGCGGCCGTGCCGAGCGGGATGTAGACGATGGCGAGGAAGCTTGCGGCATTAGAGGTGAAGAGCATCAGCGAGCGCATCAGCTGCGTGCCCGGCCGGCGTGTACGCAGCATGCCCAGCCCGAACTTCGGGACGAAGAAGATCAGCATGAAGACGATGTGGCCGAAGGCCCGCGCCCACGAGATCTGCAGCGTGTTGTAGTCGGCGCCGAGAAACTTCGCGAAGCCGCTCATGATCGGAAAGAGCAGGCCGGCGCCGCACATGAAGAGGATGCCGGCCAGGATGCGCTGGCCGGGACGCGCTGGCTCGGGCGCCGGGTGCTTCAATGCCCCGGCTTCGCTCCCTGCAAAGCCTCCCAGACGCGCGCCGGCGTGGCCGGCATCTCGAGACGCTCGACGCCTGCGGGCCGTAGCGCGTCCAGAACGGCAGCCATCACCGTCTGCGGCGCGCCGATGCAGCCCGCCTGGCCGGAGCCCTTGACTCCGAGCGGATTGGCGTCGGTCGGCCGCTCGATCAGCTCGATGTCGAAGAAGGGCAGGTCGGTCGCGCGCGGCAGCGCATAGTCCATCAACGAGCCGCTGAGGAGCTGACCGGATTGCGGATCGTAGACCGTGTGCTCCAGAAGGGCCTGCCCGATGCCCTGCGCAAGGCCTCCCTGTACCTGGCCCTCGGTCAGCATCGGATTGATCAGGCGGCCGTAGTCGTCGACCGCGGTGTAGCGCAGCAGGTCGATGGCACCGGTCTCGGGATCGACCTCGACCTCTGCCACGTGGCAGCCGCTTGGAAAGGTGAAGACATCGGTGATGTTCAGGACGTGCTCGCCCAGTCCAGGCGACATGCCCTCCGGCAGGTTCGCCGCATCCTGCGCGCTGCCGGCCAGCGTCGCGAGATCGATGGCGCGATCGCTGCCGCGCACCGTGAAGCGCCCCCGGTCGTAGTCGAGTTCATGGTCGCTGGCTTGCAAGAGATGGGCCGCCAGCCGTCGTGCCTTCGACAGGGCTGCATCCATCGCCTTGACCAGCGCCGCACCACCCATGTGCATCGAGCGCGCGCCGCCGTGACCTGCCCCGCTGCGCACGGTGCGCGTGTCGGCCTGGACGTAGCGGAAGGCTTCGAGGGGCAGGCCAAGATGCTTCGAGGCGATCTGGGCGAACGACGTCTCATGACCCTGCCCGTTCGACTCCGTGCCGACGGCGATCATGACGCTGCCATCCGGCTCGAACCGCACCTCCGCCCCTTCATTCGGTGCGCCGCGCGACGTCTCGAGGAAGCAGGCGACGCCGAGGCCACGCAGGCGCCCCCGCGCCTTCGCTGCCACGCGCCGCTCCTCGAAGCCGGGCAGGCGCGCCACGGCGGCGTCGAGATTGGCCACGAAGCCGCCGGAGTCGATCGCCATGCCCATCGCGGTCCTGTGCGGGAACGAGGCGATCAGGTTACGCCGCCGCAGGTCCGCCGGATCGCGGCCCAGGACCCGCGCCGCGGCCTCGATGGCACGCTCGACGATGTAGTTGGCCTCAGGCTTGCCGGCGCCGCGATAAGCGTCGACCGGTGTCGTATTCGTGACCGCGCCGCGCACGTCGACGGCAATTGCGGGAATGTCGTAGACGCCGCCCTGCGCCGTCGACGCGGCGACGACCGAAGCGCCGGGCCCATTGCCCGACAGATAGGCACCGAGATTTGCGACCATTGCGACGTCGAGCGCGAGAATGCGGCCCGTCGCATCGAGCGCGATCCGCGCCGTCGCCTCGATGTCGCGGCCCTGGGCGCCCATCACGAAGTCTTCGGCGCGGTCGGCGAGCCAGCGGACCGGGCGCTTCAGACGGCGCGCGGCCCACAGAAGCAGGATCCATTCGGGATAGAGGAAGTTCTTCATCCCGAAGCCACCCCCGACATCGGGCGCGTGGAGCCGGATCCGCTCAGGGGAAACCTTGAAGATGAACTCCGCGAGCTGGCGGCGGATACCGTGCAGCCCCTGCCCCGTCAGTTCGAGATCCATCGTGTCCGTTGCCGCATCGTAGCGCGCGATGCCCGCGCGCGGCTCCAGCGGCACGACGATGACGCGATTGTTCGTCACGTCGACCTCAACGATGTGGGCGGCGTCCTTCATTGCCGCGGCCACGGCTGCATGGTCGCCACGCTGCACGTGATAGACGAGGTTGCCAGGCGCCTCGTCCCAGAGCGCGGGCGCGCCCTCCGCCAGCGCGGTGCGGCCGTTGATCACCGACGGCAGCGGCACGTAGTCGATCTCGATGCGCTCTGCCGCCTCGCGCGCAATCTCCGCGCTGTCGGCCACGACGAAGCAGACCGGATCGCCGACATGGCGGACACGACCTGATGCCAGCGCCGGGCGGGGCGGTACGATCAGCGGTTTCACTGCCGCCAGGCACGGCATGAAGCCCAGCCCGTCTGCGGTGAGATCGTCCGCCGTGGCGATCAGATGGACGCCCGGCACCGATGCCGCAGACGACACGTCGAGCGAACGGATCAGGGCATGGGCATGCGGTGAACGCAGAACGTAGCCGTGCAGCGCCGCAGGCTCGGCAATGTCCTCGACGTAACGGCCGCGGCCGGTCAGGAAGCGGGAATCCTCCAGCCGGCGAATCGATCTCGGATCCTGATTTGCTTCCGCCACCTGGTCTTCTCCCGGCCCGTTGATTCGCATCGAACATACACCATTGACGGGCCGCGACGACCGGCGGAGGCTTGCGCCCTCCCGCCCCAGTACCGCTCTTCGGAGGAAGCAAATGATCGATCTGCACTACTGGCCGACGCCCAACGGCAAGAAGGTCACCATCCTGCTCGAGGAATGCGGCCTGCCCTACAAGGTCGTCCCGGTGAACATCGGACAGGGCGACCAGTTCACCGATGCCTTCCTGGAGATGAACCCCAATCACCGCATGCCGGTGATGGTCGACAACGCGCCGGCCGACGGCGGCAAGCCGCTGGTCGTCTTCGAGTCCGGCGCCATCATGATGTACGTCGCCGAGAAGGCCGGGAAGTTCTATCCGCAGGATCTCCGGACAAGGCATGAAGTGAACGAGTGGTTGATCTGGCAGATGGCCAACCAGGGACCGAAGAGCGGCGAGTGCGGCCATTTCCGCCGCGTCGACCAGGCGAAGGAAGGCGACCAGAAGTACGCCATCACTCGCTTCACCGACGAGGTAAACCGGCTGTACGGTGTGCTGAACAACCGCCTCTACAAGCACAGGTACCTCGCGGGCGACCAGTACACGATCGCCGACATGATCTGCTACCCGTGGACGGTGAACTGGAAGTTCCAGGGCCAGGACATCGAGGAGTTCCCCTACTTCAAGCGCTGGTTCGAGGAGCTGGGTGCGCGTCCCGCCGTCCAGAAGGGCATGGCGGTCGGCGCCGACTTCTCGGTCGACCGCGAGAAGCTGCCGCCCGAGGAGCAGGAGCGCATCCGCAAGATGCTCTATAACCAGCGCGCACGCCCCGTTCGCTTGGCGTAGACCTACACACGCTGCTCGCTGGAGAGAGGCGGCGCCACCTCCTCCAGCGACTTGCATTCCGCGGCAATGCCGAGCTTCAGGGTGACCAGGGCCGCCGCGATCATCACCGCGTCACCGGCTCCAGCTTCCGACCCGTGTCGGGGTCGAGAACGTTGGGATCCAGCGGCCAGACGGACAGCAGCGCCCGGCGGGCCGAAAGTTCAAACATGCCGGAGCCACCAGCGCCGCAAGGCTGGGTTGCCGGGCCGGTGCTGGCGACGACGAAGGCTGCCACCTAGACTGGCGGTATGACCGACAATACGATGGCAGCCGGCGCCGCGCCCGTTTCTGCCCCCGCGGCACCGGCCCTTTCGGCCTCCGCCAACAACACGACCTTCGCCGTCATCCTCTCGTTGAGCTTCTGCCACCTGCTCAACGACATGATGCAGTCGCTGGTGCCGGCGCTGTATCCGATCCTCAAGGATTCATACGCACTGTCATTCGGCCAGATCGGCTTCATCACGCTCGCCTTCCAGTGCACGGCGTCGATGCTGCAGCCAGTCGTCGGCATGTACACCGACAAGAAGCCCCAGCCTTATTCCCTGATGGTCGGCATGGGCTTCACCCTGGTCGGCCTCCTGCTGATGTCGCAGGCGAATTCATATCCGTTGATTCTGTTCGCGGCGGCGTTGATCGGCATGGGCTCCTCGGTGTTCCACCCGGAAGCCTCGCGTGTCGCGCGGATGGCGGCTGGCGGGCGCTATGGCCTCGCCCAGTCGCTGTTCCAGGTCGGCGGCAACATGGGCTCCGCCGCGGGTCCGCTGCTCGCGGCCTTCATCGTCGTCCCCGCGGGCCAGCAGAGCATCGTCTGGTTCTCGGCCGCCGCCCTGCTCGCGATGATCGTGCTGTTCCAGGTCGGCCATTGGTACAAGGCCAACCGCACCACCCAGAAGCCAGGCGCGCGCAAGACTGCGGCTGCGACCGGGCACGTGAACCTGTCGAAGGCCCGCGTCGGCATCGCCGTGGCAATCCTGGTGGCGCTGCTCTTCTCGAAGAATGTCTACAGCGCCAGCCTCGGCTCCTACTTCACCTTCTACCTGATCCAGAAGTTCGGCGTGGAAGTGCAGACCGCGCAGCTCTTCCTGTTCGCCTTCCTGGTCGGCATCGTGGTCGGCACGATCCTGGGCGGCGTCGTGGGCGACAGGCTCGGCCGCATCCCGGTCATGTGGTTCTCGATCCTGGGCGCGCTGCCCTTCGCGCTGATGCTGCCCTACGCCAACCTTTTCTGGACCGGCATCCTGGCCGTCACGGTGGCGATCATCATGGCCTCTGCCTTCTCGGCCATCCTGGTCTATGCGCAGGAGCTCCTGCCCGGCCGGGTCGGGCTGGTGGCCGGCATGTTCTTCGGCGTTTCGTTCGGCCTGGGCGGCCTCGGCGCCGCGGCGCTGGGCGAGATCGCCGACCATGCCGGCATCGAGGCCGTCTACAAGGTGACGCCCTTCCTGCTGCTGCTGGGCCTGCTCACGGCGTTCCTGCCCAAGCACCCCAGCGCGCCGAAGCTGCCGGCCTGATCAAACCCTGATCAGGCAAGCCCCGTCGTTGCAATCCGGGCGGCGTCAGCGATCATCGTCCGGCTTAGAAAAGATAGAGGAAACGACATGAAGGATTTTGCGGGCAGGATTGCCGTCATCACGGGCGGCGGTACGGGCATGGGTCGCGAGCTGGCGCGGCAACTCGCGGCCGAGGGCTGCAGCATCGCGCTGGGCGACGTGTCGGGGGCCGCGATGGCCGAGACCAAGCGGCTCTGCGAAGCGGCCGGGCTCAGCCAGGGCCAGCGCATCACCACGCATGTCGCAGACGTGGCCGACGAACCGCAAGTGGTGCGCTTCCGTGACGAGCTGGCCGAGCAGCACGAGACCGACCGGATTCATCTCCTGTTCAACAATGCCGGCATCGGCGGCGGCGGCAGCTTCCTCGTCAACGCGCGCGACGAATGGGAGCGCACGTTCAACATCTGCTGGGGCGGCGTCTATCTCTGCACGCGCACCTTCATGCCCCTGCTGCTGCGCGCCGATGCAGGCCACATCGTCAATACGTCGAGCGTGAACGGCTTCTGGGCCTACATTGCCCCCAACATCCCCCAGACCGCCTATGCCGCCGCCAAGTTCGCGGTGAAGGGCTTCACCGAGGCGCTCATCACCGACCTGCGCCTCAATGCCCCGCACATCAAGTGCTCGGTGGTGATGCCCGGCCATATCGGTACGTCGATCGTCGCCAACTCACGCAAGCTGCAGAGCGGCAACCAGACCGACGAGATCACCGCGCACGAGGTCGGGCTGGCGCGGGCCCGCATAACCTCGATGGGCGTCGACGCCACCAGGCTTTCGGACGACGATGTCCGGCGGATGATCGCGGAGCGCGCACGGCGTTTTCTCGAGGAGGCTCCGACCACGGCGGCCGAGGCTGCAACGATCATCCTCGACGGCGTGCGCAACGAGCGCTGGCGCATCCTGGTGGGGCACGATGCCGAGCGGATCGACAGCCTCGTCCGCGAGACACCGGAGCGGGCCTATGACACGGAATTCTTCGAGGCGTTCGCCAAGGAGACAGGCTGGGTCGTGGGCGGCCGCTGATTCGCCGGCAGGGCTACTCGCCGGCGCCGGGGCGCCGGGGCACCGCGCCAGAGCTGAGCGGCGCCGCCTGCCGGCCTTCGATATCCGGACGCACGACATCGAGCAGGTCGGTCGATGGGCGCTGGTTCGCCACGGTGAGGTGATCGAACAGGAACATGCGCCGCGCATTGGCGGGTGGCTTTCGGATCGCCTCCGTGAGGCCACGCTCGCCCAGGAGCACGACCCCATACCTGTCCGGATCGGTCGGCGACAAGCTCACATAGCAGGCTGGGCGGATGCGGCCCGACTGGTTGAGGGAGACCTCGAAGGTGGGGCCCACCAACTCGGGCAAGGCAACACCCGCCGCGCGAAGATCGTCGTAAAGCCTGTCGACTTCCTCCTGGATCCGCATCACCGACCAGGTGGCGAGCAGGTCAGCGAGCTTGCCTCTCGTCTTGGCGGCATTCATGCCGTCCTGCACCCGTTCGAGCATGTACCGGCGCACCTGTGGTGCCGTGATCGGACCGACGATGAAGGCCGAAAGGGGTGCCGGCGTCGCAAGCGAGTTGTTGCAGATGTTTACAGCCTGGTGGGACATCGGCAGCGCCGGACGTTCGAGGCCGACCGGGCAGAGGTTGAGTGCCAGGAATTCACCGATGGTCTCGACGTACTGGAATTCCTCGACCGGCCTCGCCATCAGGTTCGCCACGAAGGCCGGTGAAAGCCCCATGTCCGCAGCGTATCGGATCAGCATCGCCGCGCCGCCGCGCGCATCCGCGAAACCCTGAAGGCGGCTCGCTACGGGATCGTCATGGGTCCCGCTGCGCAATGCGGTGCGATCGAGGAAGAAATTATGGAAGGCGACCTTGCCGCCAATCTCGACGTTGCAATCCGACGGATACGCTGCCGCGGTGCGAACCGTGTTGCCACCGAGCAGAGCCAGCGCGCAGGCCGACAGGCAGACGTCCTGCTTGCGGACCACAGCGACGACCTTGAAGCTCCGGAGCAACTCGCCGATCCGGATGCCCTCGGACAGGTTGCCCCCCAGGCTGCTCAGTTCGATCGTGGCAAGCGGCATACCGGGTTTTGCCGGCGAGGAGGCCTGGAGTTTGATCAACTGCTCCCGCAGCTTCTCGGCGTCACCGGCCTCGATCATGCCCGTCAGCCGCAGCCTCGGACTCTCCTGGCCGTCAGTCCGCAGGGGAAAACCTTGAGGTCCCGAGGGCGGCAGGGACACGATGGTCGAAGCATGCAGCTCCCTCGCATTTAGGGCAGTTGCAATAAACGCTAGTGCAAAAACGAGAAGGGCCGACAAGCTTCGCATACTCAATCCTGCCTGCAGCAATCACGCCCCTGTGACGGGCGCTTCCGACCCTACACAGGGAAGACAATACTTTTTGTGGCGGTAAACGGAGTCAAACGATTAACCCCGCCGGCGCCACTCCAGCCTGGGTCTCTCAAAGCAAAAAGCGTGCGGGGCGTCGCCCCGCCGATAACAAAAGGGCTCCGGAACCCTTGTCCACGGCGTCCCGAAGCCCTTCAAGCTAACACTCTGCCCATTGATGGACGAGCATACGATCGTTTCGTTCGTTTTCCGGACTGCGTACGCTCACCTGCGCAAAGCGGCGAGTACCGATGCCTCCGCCTCAGGCCTTGAGGTTGACCGCGGCTTCCTTGCCCCGCTCGACCTGTACGTCGTAGCTGACCTTCTGGCCTTCGTTCAGGCCGTTCAGTCCGGCCCGCTCGACCGCGCTGATGTGGACGAAGACATCCTTGCCGCCCGAGTCGGGCTGGATGAATCCGTAGCCTTTGGTAGCGTTGAACCACTTGACGGTACCTGAAGCCATAGCGTGAGTGTCCCTAATTTCCGGCGCGCAAGCTGCACCGTCGTTACGATATCAACATTTCACCCCGTCTGACCATCGCCTGTCCATCGCGCCGTTTCACAATCGGGAGTTGCCTTGAAAGGGCCCTTTTTTACGTGGAAGGCCTCGCACGACTTGGGGGCGTGACCTTCCCGCCACGAAACCCGGAACCCGCCGCACCCCGTTCTAGCGGGCGGGCGGCGTGAAGCCCTTGCTGCGGATCTTCTTCTCCAGGATGGCGATGCCGGCTGCGGTGTCACCCTTGTTGCACTTGCCGATACCTTCCATGATGTCAAAATCCGGACGCGTTCCACCGTTGCCACCGGGGTCGCCGAGGTATCGGGTCGCGTAGTCGCCCAGCTTCTTGCAATAGGCCGCGTCGTCGCTTTGGGCCATCGCCTCTCCAGCCAGCAGGGCGGAGAGAAGAACCAGAAAAGTCAGCCGTGTCATGGATCAGGACGCTCACCGAGTATGGGCGGTCGGACCGAGAGCGGTCGACGCCGCGACATGCCTTATATGCTCACGCACACCATACGCGTGCTGATTCGATCCCGCCAATCCCGTTCGTGATGCTCTGAGCCGCCAGGAACTACGCCCGGTCTTCCTTGAGGCAAAGGACGGCCTGGCGAACAGCCTCGTCCAGCCCCTCCCCGCCCTTCTCCAGATGAGCGACGATAGCGGCGCGCATGCGGGGATCCCAGAACTTCCGGAGATGCGTGGCAATGGCAGCCGCCGGATCGACGCCCCGCTGCGGCACGAAGAACCGCCCGATCTGGTTCGCCATCATCACGAGTTTCTCCGACGACATCCCGCCTACTCCGCCGCGACGCGCCGGCTGTGCCGTGCCTGCTCGGCATATTCCTTCTGCCAGTCGCCGGGGCCATTGGACGGCGACACCTGCACGGCAGTGACCTTGTATTCGGGACAGTTGGTCGCCCAGTCCGAGAACTCGGTCGTGATCACGTTAGCCTGCGTCTCGGGATGGTGGAACGTCGTGTAGACGACGCCGGGTGCCACCCGGTCGGTGATCCTCGCGCGCAGGCTGGTACTGCCGACGCGGCTGTCGAGCTTGACCCAGTCGCCGTCGCGTACGCCGCGCTGCTCGGCATCGTACGGATGGATCTCCAGCAGGTCCTGCTCGTGCCACACGACATTGCTGGTCCGTCGCGTCTGGGCGCCGACATTGTACTGGCTGAGGATGCGGCCGGTGGTGAGCAGCAACGGAAAGCGCGGCCCCGTCCGCTCGTCGGTCGGCACATACTCGGTGATCAGGAAGTTGCCCTTGCCGCGAACGAAGCCGCCGATATGCATGACCGGCGTGCCGAGCGGCGCATTCTGGTTACACGGCCACTGGACCGAACCGACCTTGTCGAGCAGGTCATAGGAAACACCGGCAAAGGTCGGCGTCAGCGCCGCGATCTCGTCCATGATCTCCGACGGATGCCGGTACGGCATCTCGAAGCCCATGGCCCTGGCGATCGCCAGGGTGATCTCCCAGTCGGCCATGCCGCTCCTGGGCGTCATAACCCGGCGCACACGATTGATGCGGCGTTCGGCGTTGGTGAAGGTGCCGTCCTTCTCGAGGAAGGTCGAGCCCGGCAGGAAGACATGCGCATAGTTCGCCGTCTCGTTCAGGAACAGGTCCTGCACCACGACGCATTCCATCGCCGACAGCGCCTGCACGACGTGGGCTGTATTCGGATCAGACTGGAGGATGTCCTCGCCCTGGACGTAGAGGCCCTTGAAGGTGCCCTCGATCGCCGCATCGAACATGTTGGGAATGCGCAGGCCCGGCTCTGGATCGAGCGACCGGCCCCACATCTTCTCGAACATCTCGCGCGTCGCATCGTCGGAGACGTGGCGATAGCCCGTCAGCTCGTGCGGGAACGAGCCCATGTCGCAGGCGCCCTGGACGTTGTTCTGGCCGCGCAGCGGGTTCACGCCGACACCCGGCCGTCCGAGATTTCCGGTCACCATGGCAAGGTTGGCGATCGCCATGACCGTCGTGGTGCCCTGGCTGTGCTCCGTGACGCCGAGACCGTAATAGATCGCGGCATTGCCGCCGGTGGCGTAGAGCCGCGCGGCCCCTCGGATCGCTTCGGGATCGACGCCGGCGATCAGCCCGACCGCCTCGGGACTGTTCTGCGCCTCCGACACGAAGGCCGCCCAGTAGTCGAAGGCGTCGCGGTCGCAGAACTCCCGCACGAACCGCTCATCGGCGAGGCCTTCGGTGACGATCGTGTGGGCCAGCGCATTCAGCACCGCGGCATTGGTGCCGGGCCGCAGCGGCAGGTGGTAGTCGGCCTCGACGTGCGGCATGCGCACGAGGTCGATTCGGCGCGGATCGATCACGATCAGCCTTGCCCCCTGGCGCAGGCGCTTCTTCAGGCGCGAGGCGAAGACGGGATGCGCATCGGTGGGGTTGGCGCCGATCACCAGGATCACGTCGCTGTGCTCGACCGAGTCGAAATCCTGCGTACCCGCCGAGGTGCCGAAGGCCTGCTTGAGGCCGAAGCCGGTCGGCGAATGGCAGACACGCGCACAGGTATCGACATTGTTGTTGCCGAAGCCGCCGCGGATCAGCTTCTGCATCACGTAGGTCTCTTCGTTGGTGCAGCGCGACGAGGTGATGCCGCCGATGGCGAGGCGGCCATGCTTCTCCTGCAGTCGCCGGAACTCCGAAGCGACCCGCCCGATCGCCTCGTCCCAGCTCACCTCGCGCCATGGCTGGTCGATGCTCTCGCGCACCATCGGCTTCAGGATCCGGTCCCGATGATGGGCGTATCCCCAGGCGAAGCGCCCCTTGACGCAGGAGTGCCCGCGATTCGCCTTGCCCTCCTTCCATGGCACCATGCGCACGAGCTCCTCGCCACGCATCTCGGCCTTGAAGCTGCAGCCGACGCCGCAATAGGCGCAGGTCGTCACCACCGAATGTTCGGGCTGCCCGATCTCGATCAGGCTTTTCTCCGAGAGAGTCGCGGTCGGGCAGGCCTGGACACAGGCGCCGCACGACACGCATTCGGAGCTCAGGAAGT
>CANIEC010000032.1 GCA_947466085.1 Rhodospirillales bacterium | reverse complement strand
CCGATGATGGCGCCCATCTCCGGGTACATGCAGCGGATCGACGTGTCGGTGTACCAGTTCTCGGTCCAGGGATTGTAGAGGCCGAGGCAGAGGGGATTCTTCGGGTAGGTCGCCACGACGTTGGTGATGGTCGGCGTGTCGATCTTGCGCAGCTCGGCGAACAGCTGGTCTTCGGAAAGCTCGGTCATGTCGATGATTTCCCCCTGGGTACGGGTTCGTTCTTCGCGCGAATGGGAGCGGCGGGCAAGGCCCCCGCCCCCGCTCGCTCAGCGGGCCTGTCGCCGCTTCCACCACTCCGCAAGCTCACCGACCACGCCCTTGCGGAAGGCAAGGACGATGACGACGAAGATGGCGCCCTGGATCACCAGGACGAACTCGCCGGTCGCGGCGAGGTAGTTCTGCATGGTGATGATGATGAAGGCGCCGACCACCGGCCCGACGATCGTGCCCAGGCCACCGACGAGGGCCATCAGCACGACCTCGCCCGACATGGCCGCGCTCACGTCGGTCAGGGTCGCGAACTGGAGCACCATGGCCTTGGTCGAGCCGGCGAGCCCCGCCAGCGCCGCCGACAGCACGAAGGCCAGGAGCTTGTAGCGGTCGGCCTCGTAGCCCAGCGACTGGGCGCGCTGTTCGTTATCGCGAATGGCCTTCAGCACCTGGCCGAACGGCGAATGGATGATGCGGTAGATGGCGCAGTAGCCGAAGACGAAGATCGCCAGCACGACATAGTAGAGGACGCGGTCGTCCTTGGTCGGGATGAGCCCGCCCAGCAGCGCCTTGCGCGGAATACCCTGCAGCCCGTCCTCGCCGTGCGTAAACGGCGCCTGGACGCAGAAGAAGTAGATCATCTGCGCGAAGGCCAGCGTGATCATGGCGAAGTAGATGCCCTGGCGCCGGATCGCCAGCGCGCCGGTGACGAGGCCGACCAGGGCGGCGCCGCAGACGCCGGCCAGCAGGCCGAGCTCGGGCGGCATGTCCCAGGCCTTCACGACATGGCCGAAGAAGTAACCCGCCGTGCCGAAGAACATAGCATGGCCGAAGCTCATCAGCCCGACATAGCCAAGCAGCAGGTTGAAGGCGCAGGCGAACAGCGCGAAGCACAGCGCCGTCATCAGGAACACCGGATAGGCGAACCAGGGCGCGGCCAGCGCCACGACGGCCAGGACGGCGATGAGGAGGCGTTGCGCGTTCATTTGGTCTGCCCGAACAGGCCGGCCGGCTTGATCAGCAGGACGAGCGCCATGACGACGAAGATCACCGTGTTGGAGGCCGGCGGATAGAAGACCTTGGTCAGGCCTTCGACCAGGCCCAGACCGAAGCCGGTGACGATGGACCCCATGATCGACCCCATGCCGCCGATCACCACGACCGCGAAGACGACCAGCACCAGGTTGACGCCCATCAGCGCCGAGACCTGCTGGATCGGCGCGGCGAGGACACCGGCGAGGGCGGCGAGCGCCACGCCCAGCCCGTAGGTGAGCGTGATCAGCCGCGGCACGTTGATGCCGAAGGCCCGGACCAGCGTCGGGTTCTCGGTGGCCGCCCGAAGGTAGGCGCCGAGCTTGGTGCGCTCGATGCCGTACCAGGTGGCGAGACAGATCACGAGCGCCGCCACGACGACGAAGGCGCGATAGGTCGGCAGGAACATGAAGCCGAGATTGAAGCCGCCCGGGATCGGGTTGGGATAGGGCGCGCCGGAGGAGCCCCACTTCCACTGGAAGAGGCCTTCGATCACCAGCGCCAGGCCGAAGGTCAGCAGGAAGCCGTAGAGATGATCGAGATGGTAGATGCGCTTCAACATCACCTTCTCGAGCACGATGCCGAACAGCCCGACGATGATCGGGGCGATGACGAGAGCCGCCCAGAACGGCACGTCGAGGAGCCCGAGCAGCAGCCAGGCCGCGAACGCGCCCATCATGTACTGGGCGCCGTGCGTGAAGTTGATGACGTTCAGCATGCCGAAGATCACGGCGAGGCCGAGGCTCAACATGGCATAGAAGGCACCGTTGATCAGGCCGAGCAGGAGCTGGCCGAACAATGCCTGGGGAGGAATGCCTAGAAGTTCGAACATGGCGGCCTCATACCCCCAAATAGGTTTGCAGCTTGCCGATGCTCTGCTGCACGTCGCTCGAGGCGACCGTGTCGATCACGCGACCGTCTTCCATGACGTAGTGGCGGTCCGCGACCGTGGCCGCGAAATGGAAGTTCTGCTCGACCAGCAGGATGGTGAAGCCGCGGCTCTTGAGCTGGCGGATGATCTCGCCGATGCGCTGGACGATCACCGGCGCCAGGCCCTCGGTCGGCTCGTCTAGCAGCAGCAGGGTGGCGCCGGTGCGCAGGATGCGCCCGATGGCCAGCATCTGCTGCTCGCCGCCGGAAAGCTTCGTACCCTGGCTGTAGCGCCGCTCCAGCAGGTTGGGAAAGAGCTTGTAGATTTCGTCGATGCTCAATCCGCCGGGCTTGACGATCGGCGGCAGCCGCAGGTTCTCGTCGACGTTCAGGCTGGAGAAGATGCCGCGCTCCTCGGGGCAGTAGGCGATGCCCAGCCGTGCGATGTGATCCGACGGCATGCCGATCGTTTCCTTGCCGTCGAAGGCGATCGAACCGGTGCGCTTGCCCAGGATCCCCATGATCGACCGCAGGGTCGTCGTCTTCCCGGCGCCGTTGCGCCCCAGCAGGGTGACGAGCTCGCCGCGACGGATCTCGAAATCGACGCCGTGCAGGATATGCGACTCGCCGTACCAGGCCTGGAGGCCTGCGACTTTCAACAATGTCTCAGCCATGACCGGTTCCGACATAAGCCTCGATGACGGCGGGATGCTTGGACACCGTGGCGTACGGCCCTTCGGCCAGCACCTCGCCGCGCGCCAGTACGGTGATCGTGTCCGAGAGGTCGGCGACGACGGACATGTTGTGCTCGACCATCAGGACGGTGCGGTCCTTGGAGACGGTGCGGATCAGGGCGGCGATGCGCTTGATGTCTTCCTGGCCGAGGCCGGCCATCGGCTCGTCGAGCAGCATCATCTCGGGCTCGAGCGCGAGCGTCGTGGCGATCTCCAGCGCGCGCTTGCGACCATAGGGAAGATCGACGGCCTGCGCCTCCGCGAAGTCGGCGAGGCCCACGGCGGCCACCAGCTCCAGCGCCCGCGCATCGAGGCGGCCGAGCACGCTTTCGGAGCGCCAGAACTGGAAGGAAATCCCGAGCTTGCGCTGCAGGGCGACGCGGACGTTTTCCCGCACGCTGAGATGGGGAAATACCGCCGAGATCTGGAACGACCGGGCGAGCCCCATGCGGGCGATCGCCGCCGGCGAACTGCCGGTGATGTTGCGTCCGTTGAAGTGAATCTGGCCCGCAGTCGGGGTCAGGAAATGCGTCAGGAGGTTGAAGCAGGTCGTCTTGCCCGCGCCATTTGGCCCGATCAACGCGTGAATTGTGTGGCGTTTTACGCGCAGATTGACGTTCTTGACCGCGATGAAGCCCTTGAACTCCTTCGTCAGTCCGGTCGCCTCGAGAATTATCTCTTCGTTGGCCATCGGCTCTCCCTGTGCCGCGAATAAATCGAAGCTTTGCGCCGCTGTCCAGCACTGGCGTCGGGTTCGACACATGGATAGATTTCGAACACTCGAAACGGGGAAGAACATTGGGAGGATCAAGACCGTGAAGTTCACAACCAGCATCAGGCAGGCCGGAGCGGCCGCCGCCGTCGCCGGTCTCGCCGTCATCGGCCTGGCGACTTATGCCCAGGCCCAGGCGCCCCAGCCGTTGAAGATCGGCGTCATGGAAGGCTTCTCGGGCGTCTACGGCGACCTCACCCAGGGCGAGGTCGAGGCCATCCAGATGGCGATCGACGATTTCGGCGGGAAGGTTCTCGGACGTCCGATCGAGGTCGTGCAGGCCGACCACCAGACCAAGCCCGACGTCGGCGCGGCGATCGCGCGCAAGTGGTACGACGTCGACGGCGTGAAGATGATCACCGGGATCGGCACTTCGTCGGTGGCGCTGGCCGTCCGCAAGATCGCCCAGGAAAAGGGCATGATCGACATCAACACCGGCGCGGCGTCGGCTGACCTGACCGGACCCGCCTGCTCGCCGACCGGCGCGCACTGGGTGTACGACACCTACGCGCTGGCGAAGGTGACCGGCGGCGCGGTCGTCAAGGACGGCGGCGACTCCTGGTACTTCCTCACCGCCGACTACGCCTTCGGCCATGCGCTCGAGCGCGACGTGACGGCGGTCGTGACGGCCGCCGGCGGCAAGGTGCTGGGCGGCGTCCGGCATCCGCTCAGCACTCAGGACTTCTCGTCCTTCCTGCTGCAGGCCCAGGCCTCGAAGGCCAAGGTCATCGGCCTTGCCAATGCGGGCCAGGACACGATCAACTCGATCAAGCAGGCCGGCGAATTCGGCATCACCAAGGCCGGCCAGCGCCTCGCCGGCCTGCTGGTCTTCTCGACCGACGTGGCTGCCCTCACCCTCCCGGTGGCGCAGGGCCTCGTCCTCACCGAGGCCTTCTACTGGGATCTCAACGACGAGACCCGCGCCTGGACCAAGCGCTTCCGCGCCAAGAAGGACAAGATCCCCAGCATGCTGACGGTCGGCGTCTACAGCTCGACCCTGCACTACCTCAAGGCCGTGCAGGCCGCCGGCACCGACGAGCCGAAGGCGGTGATGGCGAAGATGCGGGAGATCCCCGTCAACGACGTCATGACCAAGAACGGCAAGCTGCGCGAGGACGGCCGTCTGGAGCGCGACATGTACCTCTTCCAGGTCAAGACTCCGGCCGAGTCCAAGAGCAAGGATGACATCTACAAGCTGGTCGCCACGGTGCCGGGCAGCGAAGCCTTTCGTCCGATGAAGGACGGCAAGTGCCCGTTCGTGAAGAACTGATCCCTCGCGGATCGTGACAAAGGAAGGGGCGCCGCGAGGCGCCCCTTTTTCGTTGTCGCCCTCATCATTCAATCTTGATGTTGGCGGCCTTCACCACCTTGCGCCACGCCTCGATCTCGCTCTTGGTGAACTCCATCAGCCCCTCGGGCGTGGTGAAGCTCGGCGCGCCGCCCATGTTCTCGAGCTTGGCCAGGATTTCAGGCGAGGTACCCGCGGCGATGATGTCCTTGTTCAGCTTCACGATGATGTCGCGCGGCGTGCCCTTGGGCGCATAGAAGGCCGACCAGGTCGTGAACAGCAGCTCCGGCATGCCGGCCTGCGGCGCACTCGGTACGCCCGGCAGCGCCGGATAGGGCTCGGATTGCGTCACCGCCAGCGCGTCGGCCCAGCCCGAGGCCAGGATCATCTTGGCGCTGCCGGTGTCGCAGATCATGAAAGTGATGATGCCGTTGTTCAGGTCGGGCGCGGCCTGCTGGTTGTTCTTGTAGGATACGGAGACCGCGTCGATGCCGGCCTGCATGCGATAGAGTTCGCCCGCCACGCGGGCCGAGATCGCGCCCGAGCCGAAATTGTGCTTGCCGGGCTCGGCCTTCAGCCGGGCCGTCAGTTCGGCGAGCGTCTTCACGCCCAGCTTCCTGGTGACCAGCACCGCCATCGGCACCAGGCTCATGCGCGTGATCGGCTCGAAGTCGCCGATCGGGTCGTAGGGCAGCTTGTCGTAGAGTACGGGATTGCCGGCGTGCGTCATCGACGAGGTGGCAAGCAGCGTATAGCCGTCGGGCCTGGCGTTCTTGACGGCCTCCGCCGCGATGATGCCATTGCCGCCGCCCTTGTTGTCGACCAGCACCGGCTGTCCCCACATCTGAGACAGCTTGTCGGCGATCACGCGCATCGTGGTGTCGGTCGAGGCACCGGGCGGGAACGGCACCACCAGAGTGACGCGCGACGACGGAAAGTTCTGCGCCCGGGCCGTCCCGGTCGCGATAACGCCTGCTGCACCAGCCAGCACGGCACGCCGGCTGGTCTTGCCCGTTCCCATCATTCGTTTCACTCCCGTTTTCTTGTCGTGAAGTATGGAAGCTCCCCCATTCCTTGACGAGCCACGTCGCATCACATCTGATGCGCGAGGGGAGCAGGGGAGAAGCGCCGCGTGGCCGTCCAGGATCGGCCCCTCAAAGGGGCCTGGGGAATCACGTTCCTCATCTTCCTCTTCATGTTCGTGAACTTCGCCGACAAGATGGTGGTCGGCCTCGCCGCCAAGCCGATCATGGAGGACCTCAAGCTCACCCCGGAGCAGTTCGGGCTGATCGGCTCGGCGTTCTTCTTCCTCTTCCCCTTCTCGGCCGTCCTGGTCGGCTTCGCAGCCAATCGCCTTCCGGCGCGCAACGCCCTGCTCGCCATGGCGATCTTCTGGTCCCTGCTGCAGTTCCCGATGCTGGGCCTGGTGAGCTTCGAGGTGCTGATCGCCTGCCGCATCCTGCTCGGTGCCGCCGAGGGACCGGCCAGCCCGGTGGCGACCCACGCGCTCTACAAATGGTTTCCCGATTCGCTGCGTGCCGTCCCCACCGCGGTGGTGGCGCAGGGCTCGGCGATCGGCGTCGTCCTGGCGGTGCCGGCGCTGAACTGGATCATCGTCCACCATTCCTGGCACTGGGCCTTCGGCGCGATCGGCATTGCCGGCCTGCTGTGGAGCATCCTGTGGTTCTTCTTCGGCCGCGAAGGCACGCTGGTCGACCCTCCGATAACGCAACGCGTCGACAGCGAGGCCCGCGTGCCGTATCGCGATCTCCTCACCTGCCCCACCATCCTGGCGGCCTGCTGCACGGGCTTCGCCAGCTACTGGGGACTGGCACTCGGCCTCACCTGGTTCACGCCCTACCTCGTCGACGGGCTGGGATTCAGCCAGACACTCGGCGGCAATCTCAGTGTCTTGCCGTGGATTGCCGGCCTGGTGGTCGTGCTTGCCGGCGGCTGGCTCTCGCAGCGACTGAAGGCTGGCGGCTACTCGAGCCGGGTCTCCCGCGGCATTCTGGCCTCGGCCGCCGTCATGGCCGGCGGCTGCATCCTGCCCTTCATCGGCTTCACATCAGCGCCCGACCTCAAGCTCGCAATCCTGATCGCCGGCACCGCGATCGGCAGCCCGATCTTCGTCGCCGTGCCGCTGGTGGTGAGCGAACTGACGCCGCAGTCGCAACGCGCCGCCATGCTGGCCATCGTGAACTCGATCATGACCCTGGGCGGAGTCATCGCGCCTTTCGCAATGGGCGTCGTCGTGCAGGACGGGGCCACGCGCCTTGCCGGCTACGACAACGGCTTCACCATCCTGGGCGGCCTCCTGCTGGCAAGCGGTCTCATCGGCCTGCTCTTCATCCGGCCTGAGGCCGATCGCCGGAGACTGGCCGCGCGCGCCGCGCTTCGGCGGATGCCCGGCGTTCCTTGACGCAGCGGAGCAATCCCCTGTCAGATGGAGATGCGCGTCCGGCCAACAGGACGCCAAGGAGAAACGCCCACGTGACCGTCCAGGACCGTCCCCTCAAGGGGGCCTGGGGCATGACCGCCCTGCTCTTCCTCTTCATGCTGATCAACTTCGCCGACAAGGTCGTCGTGGGACTAGCGGCCGTTCCCCTCACCCGGGATCTCGGCCTGACACCGGAGCAGTTCGGCGACATCGGCTCGGCGTTTTTCCTGCTCTTCGCGGTCTCGGCGATCGTCGTCGGCTTCATCTCCAACCGCGTGCAGACCAAACACACGCTGCTGGTGATGGCGATCATCTGGTCGGTTGTGCAGTTTCCGATGCTGGGCATGGTGAGCCTGGAAACGCTGATCGTCTGCCGCATCATCCTGGGCGCCGGCGAAGGCCCGGCCGGCCCGGTTGCGACTCACGCCATCTACAAATGGTTTCCCGACTCGCTGCGCGGACTGCCGACCGCCGTCATTGCCCAGGGATCGGCCTTCGGCGTCATCATCGCCGTCCCCCTGCTCAACTGGATCATCGAGACCTACTCCTGGCACTGGGCGTTCGGCGCGCTGGGCATCGCGGGCCTGGTCTGGGCCGTCCTGTGGCTGATCTTCGGCCGCGAAGGCACCCTCGTCGACCCGCCGGTCAGCGCCAGCGGCAGCAACGAGCGCGTGCCCTATCGCTACCTGCTCACCTGCCCCACCATCCTTGCCGTCTGCGCCGCGGGCTTCGCCAGCTACTGGGGCCTGGCCCTGGGTCTCACCTGGTTCACGTCGTACCTGGTCGCGGGCCTCGGCTTCAGCCAGAAGGTCGGCGGCAATCTCACCGTGCTGCCATGGGTCTTCGGCGCCCTCGTCGTGCTGGCCGGAGGCTACGTCTCCCAGCGCCTCAAGAGGAAGGGTGTCTCCAGTCGCGTCTGCCGCGGCGTGCTGCCGTGTGTCGCGATCATTGCCGGCGGGTGCGTCCTCCCGTTCGTCGGCGCCATGCCGACCGACGCTCTCAAGATCGCTTTCCTGGTGTTCGGCTCTGCCATCGGCAGCACGATCTACGTCGTCCTTCCGATGATCATCAGCGAACTCACCCCGCACCCGCAGCGCGCCGCGATGCTGGCGATCACCACCTCGGTCGTGACCTTCGCCGGCGTCCTCGCCCCCCGGATCATGGGGTCGATGATCCAGAATGCCTCGACGCCCCTTGCCGGCTACGAGCAGGGTTACGTCATTCTCGGCGTGCTGCTTCTCGCCGGCGGCCTCATCGGCCTGCTCTTCATCCGCCCTGAAAAGGATCGCAAGCGACTGGCCGCGCACGCCGTCGCCGGCCTGCCGCTTCAGCCCACCCACGCCTGAACCCAGGAGGAACCGATGACGTCTTCGCTGCCCCGCCGTCCGCTGCTTGCCGCCCTAGCCGTTGCGCCGTTCGCCGCCGCTACCGGCGCCTCTGCCCAGGGAGAACTCGTGAACATCCAGAAGCAGACCTTCACCATGAAGGAGTTCCGCCTCGAGAGCGGAACCGTCATGCCTGATGTCAGGATCGCCTACGAAACCTACGGCACCCTGGCGCCCGACGGCCGCAACGCGGTGCTGCTGACGCACGGCTACACGTCGAGCCAGCACATGGCCGGCCGCAGCGGCGCCAACGGCGCGGAAGGCTCGTGGGACGGGCTGGTCGGACCGGGCAAGGCGATCGACACGAACAAGCTCTTCGTCGTGTCTTCCAACATGCTGGGCTCCTCCTATGGATCGACCAACCCGGCGCAGGTCAATCCCAAGACCGGCAAACCCTACGGTCCCGACTTCCCGACGATCACGCTGGTCGACATCGTCAATGCGCAGAAGGCGCTGCTCGACAGTCTCGGCGTGAAGCACCTCGTGGCAGTCGCGGGCCCCTCGTTCGGCGGCTACCAGACTTTCCAGTGGGGCGTGACCTATCCCGACTTCATGGACGGGCTGGTCCCGGTGGTCAGCGCACCGAAGGGCTCGGGCGGCGAGGCCTCGGTCAAGGCGCTGATCGACGTGCTGGCCAAGGACCCGAACTGGAACGGCGGCCACTATTACGACAACAGCGGCATCACCAAGGTGCTCACGGAGATGCGCGTGGCGACCCTCAAGCGCTACGGCATCGACGAGCAGCTCGCCGCCCAGTTCCCTGACAAGGCGGCACGCGAGGCCGAGATCGTGAAGCGGGCCGAGAGCTGGTCCAAGGTGTTCGACGGCAATTCCCTGGTCGTACTGCGTCGCGCCAGCGTCAACTTCGACGCCGAGAAGGACATGCCGAAGATTAAGGCCAGGGTGCTGTACGTGATCTCTCGCACCGACAAGCTCTTCCCGCCCTCGATCGCACCGGCGGTGATGGAGAAGCTGAAGGCCGCCGGCGTCACCGCCGACTATTTCGAGATCGACAGCGAACTCGGCCACTCCGCCTCTGGCCTCGACGCCGCCAAATGGGCGCCGCGGCTCAAGACTTTCATGGCCACCCTGCCGAAGGGTGCGTAGGGCCTTTCCGAAGGCGACGGCTTCATGCTTGCGCCTCCAAACGACACCCTCACCCTGAGAGTCTGACTCGAAATGAATGCAGCTAAAACAAGAGGCTATGAACAGCCCCGATAACCTCACCCTGAGGAGCATCGCGCAGCGATGCGTCTCGAAGGGTGGGCGCGAGCACCGCGTCTATTGCCCATCCTTCGAGACGCGCCGCTGCGCGGCGCTCCTCAGGATGAGGTAAGTGCTTGAATTGATTCAATTCATTTCCGGCCAGCCTCTCAGGATGAGGTGGATTGCCTAGAACGGGCGGTCGCCCCTGACGGTCACGCGATGGCCGCTGCGCGTGTGGGGCCAGTAGTCCCACATGGCGCGATGCTGGGCGCAGCGATTGTCCCAGAAGGCGATCGAGTTCTCGCGCCAGCGGAAGCGGCACTGGAAGAGCGGGTTCTCCATGTGCTGGTAGAGGTAGCGCAGGATGGCATCGCCCTCGTCGCGGGGCACGCCGAGCAGCCGGCTGGTGAAGCCGGAATTGACGTAGAGGCACTTCCGGCCGGTCACCGGATGGGTGCGCACCACCGGATGCTCGGCCCGCGGATACTCGGGCTTGTCGGCCACCCCGATCGGCTTGAACAGGCCGCGATAGACCGGCTCGCCGTCATGCAGGGCGATCATGCCGTCCAGATAGGCCTTCATGCGGTCCGACAGGGCATCGTAGGCCGCATACATGTTGGCGAACAGCGTGTCGCCGCCGCGCGGCGGACAGGTCTCGATGTGAAGGATGGAGCCCATGGGCGGCTCGACCTCGCAGCTCACGTCGGTGTGCCAGCCCTCGCCGTTGGCGCGCGGGCTGTTCTTGTCGGCGTGGATGATCATGAATTCCGGCATGCCGGGCTCGTGCGGCGCCGCCGGATGGACATGCAGGTCGCCGAACAGGCGGCCGAACGACATGTGCTGCTCGGGCGTCAGCACCTGGTCGCGGAAGAAGATGACGAGGTTCTCGGCCAGCGCGCGGTGGATCTCGTCCTGCTGGCGGTTCGAGAGCGGCTTGCTGAGGTCGACGCCGCCCAGCTCCGCGCCGATGATCGGCGTCAGCTTGTCGACCGTGATCGTCTCGTAAGGCGCGCTTTCATCCGATTTGTAGCGGATACGCGGCCCGGCATTGGCGTTCAGTGAACCTGACATGACTATCTCCGTTGCCCTACTCGTCGAGTGTGATCTTGTTTTCCTTGATGATCTTCGACCAGACGTCGCCTTCGGTGGCCACGAACCGGTCGAACTGTTCGGGCGTCCAGTCCTTCAGGACGATCCCGAGCTGGTTCGATCGCTCCACGACGGCGTCGAACCTGGCGATCTTCCTCATCGCTGCGTTCAACTTGTCGATGATCGGCTTCGGGGTGCCCGCCGGTGCGAACATTCCGTACCAGGCATCGAAGATGAAACCCGGCAGGCCCGCTTCAGCCGTCGTGGGAATGTCGGGGAACGTGGGAAGGCGGGCCTCGCTCGCCAGCGCGAGCGCCTTCACGTTGCCGTTGCGGATGTGCGCCGCGAGCGACGGCGGGCTCATGACCGCCAGCTCGACCTGGCCGGCCACGAGATCGGCGCTCACCGGTCCGGCGCCCTTGTAGGGGATATGGACGAGATCGATGCCGGCGGCCTTGTTCAGCATCACGCCGCCGATATGGGCGACGGAACCCGGCCCGAAGGAGGCATAGTTCAGCTTGCCGGGATTGGCCTTCGCGTAGGCGATGAAGTCCTTCAGCGTGTCGGGCGGCACCCTCTTGGCGATGACGATGAGCTGCGGCGCGATCGCGCCCATGGCAACGCCCGTCAGGTCTTTCGGCGACCAGTTAAGGTTCTTGATCATCGCCGGATTGGCCGAATGGAAGGACGAGTACTGCATCAGCAGCGTGTAGCCGTCCGGCTTGGCCTTCGCGACGAGCGCCGTGGCGATATTGCCGTTGCCCCCTCCCTTGTTGTCGACGATGACCTGCTGCCCGAACTCCTTGGACAGATGTTCGGCGAACATGCGGCCGACAATGTCGGTGCCGCCTCCCGGAGGCGCGGCGACCACCAGCGTGATCGGCCGGTCGGGATAGGCGCCCTGCGCCTGCGCGCCCGGGCTGGCGATCATCGATCCGGCGGCGGCAGACGCGAGCGACAGGAGGTGGCGGCGCTTCATCCCTAGGATCCCTTCTCGATCCGCCCCATGGCAGGTGCGGTTGACGCAGCGCTAGCACCGTTCCACCCTATGCATGAAGTGCATTATTTGCAGTCTAATTACTGAGGATGTTGCAGTCATGGACAAGCGGCTGCTCGAATCCTTCGTGGCCGTCTATCGGTCGGGATCCCTCGTGGAGGCGGCCGAGCGTCTCAATATTTCGCAGTCAGCCCTGTCACGCCGCATCACGGAATTGCAGCACCGGTTGGGGCTGCCCCTGTTCGAGCCGTCGGGCCGCGGCATGGCCGCGACCACCGACGCGCACGATCTGCTGCCGCTGGCCTCGTCGGCCCTCGAAGGCATCGCCCGGCTCGAAGCCGCCGCCCGTGCCAACAGCGTGCAGCCCGCCGTCCGGATCACCGTCGCGGCGACGGCGCACACGATCGAGACGGTGGTGGCGCCGGGCATCGCCGATTTCATGCGGGCCAAGCCACACATCCGGATCGCCGTCATCGAAGCCAACGGAGTCGAGATCGAGGATCTCGTGCTGAGCGGCGACGCGTCGATGGGCATCACCGGGCGCCCGCGCTTCGACGCCGGCCTCGTCGATCACCAGATCGTGCGCCTCGACATTCTCGCGGCGTCGCCCAAGCCGTTCAGCGGTGTCGAGCGCAGGAACGGCATCGATCTCCGGGCGCTGTGCGAGCGCGACCTGCTGGTGCTGGACCGCGGGTACCAGTCGCGCCTGACCCTGGACGCGGCGGTGCGGTTGCTGTCCCTGTCTCCCAGCATTCGCCACGAGGGCGGTTCGGGAACGGTGATCCTGGCACTGGCCCGGGCCGGCCTCGGCACCGCCGTCATACCGGCGACCACACGCACGGACCTGCACACCGCCAAGATCGTGGCCAACGGCATCGTGCTGGGCATGGATCTGGCCGCCGTCTGGGATCCCGCCCTGCGCTGGCGTGCCGAGGTCGAACAGTTCGCCGACCAGCTCAGGGCCTCGTTCTCCCCCCGCCCTCGCGCGCAGCGCGGCTCTACCGGGCCACTTCCTTGATGCGGGCGATGAGTTCGTCGACGGCCTTCTCGACGGAGACCTTGTCGGTCACCACGCGGTTCATCGCCTTGGCCCAGACGTTCTCGGCGTCGAGGAGCGCGAACTTCCAGTTCTTCCCGAACTCGGAAGGCTGCGGTGACGTCTTGAACTGGTCGTACACGGTCCTGCGATGCTTGTCGGCCTGCCAGAACGGGCTCTCCTGGCCGGCCCTGGTCACCGGGAACCCGCGGCCGAGCGCGGCCTCGACATAGGGGCGAAGGTTCTCTTCCTCGAGCAGGACCTTCAGGAATTCGCGGGCACGCATCTTGTTCTTCGACTCCCGGAAGATCACGCCCATCTTGACGACCGTGCGATAGACCATCGGCGTGCCATCGGGCTTCTTCGGGAGACCCGCCGTCGCGATCAGCTCGTCGTAGGCCTTGCGGCCGGCGGCGCGCTCCGCCGGCGTGAGCCGCGGGTTGTTGGCATCGTCCAGCCACTTGGCCGCGATCGCGATCGAATGGTCGTGAGTCATGATCGTCGTGCGATCGTTGAAGGCCACGGCGCCGTCGCCGTCCTTCCAGCCCGTCGACGCGGGCGGCGAGCAGCCCCTGGCATAGACGTCGGTGTAGTCGCGCAGCGCGGCGATCAGCCCGTCCCGCACCTTGGGATCGTCGACCAACAGCTTGCCCGACTCGTCGACCAGCTTCACGTTGTAGGCATCGACCCAGCTCATGAACGACTGGAACGAGTTGGTCGAGTCGACGCCCATCGGCCTGCCGATGCCATGGACTCGGCTGCTGGTCGCCTTGCGATAGGCCGGCTGAACCTTGTCGCACCAGAAGGACCAGTATTCCTTCCAGGTCCCGGGAATGTCGTTTTCCTTGTAGCCGGCCGTCGCCAGCATGTCCTTCCAGTACTCGACGTGCAGCATCTGCTGCTTCAGCACGAAACCGTAGAAGGCCTTCTTGCTGGCCTTGCCGTCGTAGAGGTACGCGGTCTCTATGGTGGCCGGCAGGAACCGGTCCTTCATCGGCTCGATGACGTCGGAAATGTCTTCGAGCTTTCCATCGAAGGCCCACCTGGCCGCGATCCGGACGTCGTATGTGTCGGAGTAGGCAATGTCAGGTGGCGAACCGGACTCGAGGGCGGCAGCCGCCTTCGGGATCATGTCCTCCGCCGCGTACTGGGACAGGTCGACCTTCACGCCGGTCCTGGCCTCGAACTTCGTGATCGCGGCGAACAGCGCCTCGTCCTCGGCCTTGTAGAAGCCCTTGACCCACCAGACGGCGAGCTTCTCCTGGGCGAAACCCGGGACGGCCGAGAAGGCGATCGCCAACGCCGCGGCGCCAGCCAGAATCCGTCTCATTGCTTCCTCGCTTCAAGGCTGCCAGACGATCCGGGTATCAGTCCGCCTTGCGCGAGTCGAGGAAAGTCCGCAAGGCCTGCGCGCATTGCGCAGCATGCGAGAAGGGCAGGCCATGACGCGACCTGCCGAAGACGTTCAGCTCGCCGTCGGGCAGCCCCCTGTGCAGCTCGGCCATGACGCTCACGGGGATGAACGGGCTCCCGTCGGGATGCAGCAGCAGGGTCGGACACTTGATGTCGGCCAGCCGGGACGTGAGGTCGGTGCCGATGAGCACGCCCAGCGCATTCAGAATGGAGTCCCGCGGCCACTTCTCCTGTTCCGCGGCGAACCACGCACGGCGCTCGGGCGACAATACATCGTCGTGAAAGCGGTCTCGCAGGAAGGCGTCGGACCAGCCCTTTGAGCCGCCTTCATCGAGCTGGCGCCGCCACGCCTCGACCCTCTGGATCGAGGCCCCGAGATGGGCGCCGTTGCTGACGGTGAGGGTGGCGATCCGCGCCGGGCGGGCGAGCACCGCCGCCAGCGCCACCGTCCCGCCGATCGACTCACCCACGAGGTGGAAGCGGTCCAGCCCGGCGGCATCGGCGACGGCAAACAGGTCGTCGACCAGCAGGTCCAGCGACCACCTGAAGTCCGCCGCCGGAATGTTGGAGCGCCCGTAGCCGCGCATATCGAAGGTGACGAGCCGGTAGGCATCGGCCAGTGCGGGCTGCCATCCCGCCCAGATTCCGGCACTGGCACCGATCCCATGATGGAACAGGATCGGCAGGCGCGGCCGTTGCCATGGCGCCACGAGATCCACGACGTCGTAGGCAAGGGTCCCGTGTGAAGTGGCGGCGAGAGGCATCGTCAGTCGGCACGCATGCCGGCGCCCTTGATGACCTCTTCCCACTTCTTGCGATCGGCCATGATCGTCGCCTTGAACTCGGCCGGCGACCCGATGATCGTATCCATGCCGCTCTCGGCGAAGCGCTTCTGGACATCCGGCTTGGCGACGGCCGCGCGGAGCGCCTTGTTCCAGAAGTCGACCAGATCGGCCGGCAGCCCCTTCGAGCCGAACACGCCGAACCAGTTGACCACCTCGAAGCCCGGCAGGAACGTCGACATCAACGGCAGGTTGGGAAACATCGGCGAAGGCTTGGGCGAGCCGAATGCAACGGGAATCAGACCGCCTCCGTTTATCTGTCCCAGGAACTCCGGCATGTTGCCGAACATCATGTCGCAATTGCCCGAGATCATGTCCTGGATGGCCGGCGCGCCGCCGCGATAGGGCACGTGAAGGATGTTGACGTCGGCCATCTTCTTGAAGAGCTCGGCGGCCAGATGCTGCGACGTCCCGTTGCCCGCCGACGCATAGGTGAGCTTGCCGGGGTTCTTCTTCGCAAAGTCGATGATCTCCGGAACCGTGCGGTACTGCATGTGCTTGCCGACCACCAGCATGTTGGTGACACCGGCGATGTTGGCGATCGGCGTCAGGTCGGTGTCGACGTTGATCGGCAGCTTCTGCCCCGGCATCACCGGCGACACGCACATCGCCGCCATGGCGGCGAGGCCGATCGTACGGCCGTCCGGCGGTGCGTTGGCAACGATCTCGTTGGCGATGAAACCGCTGGCGCCGGTCTTGGTGTCGACGATCACCTTCTGCCCGACCTCAGAGGTCACGGCCTCGGCAACGATGCGGCACAGAAGGTCGGCCGTACCGCCCGGCGCGAAGCCGCAGAGAAACCGCACGTCGCCGCTGATCTTCTGTGCAAGGGCCGGCCAACCGGCCAGCGACCCGACCAATGCCGCCGTACCTGCGGTCGCAAAAGTCCTACGCTGCATTCTTGATTTCCTCCCTGTGTTGCGAAAAGCCTAGCATACTTCGCGCACAGGCAACCCCTCGCCCACGACCCTCCCGGCACGAAGCCAGGGCGTGGAACATTGCCAATCGGGCCCGCCCCCCGAAGGAAGCGGGCCCCAGGGCGGAGCGGTCTCTACTGGACGGACGAGAAGCCCGTCGGCGTCAGCATCTGCACCGAGACGTTCTCGACGATGGCGCCGTCCTTCTCGGTCTCGGCGCGCTTGGCCAGCCATTCCGGATCGGCCGCGAAGGCGTTCCACTTCTTCTCGCGATCGGCCAGCGACTCCCAGGCGAGGAAATAGGTCAGCTCCTGGTTCGACTCGCCGATCAGGGTCGTGAAGAAGCCGGCCTGCTTGATGCCGTGCCGCTCCCAGATCTTGAGCGTGATGGTGTTGAACCGATTGAGCAGCGCCGGCAGACGGCCGGGCACGCACCTGTAGACCCGCATTTCATAGATCATCGTCTCTCTCCCTAGAATTGCCCGCCGAAGCGCGGCACGAACCCATCGTCCTTGTGGTCGATGTGGCAGCTGAATGGCGCCCCGAAATGGCACGGCATCAGCCGGGCGCCGCTGCCGGCGCAATGTTCCAGCGCCGCGCGCCGGCTCTTGCGGGCGCCCACGGCGTCGGCACAGGCGAAGCTGTTCCACTCGGGATGATAGACCTGCAGCGCGTGGTGAAGGATGTCGCCGCAGAACAGCGCCTTCTCGCCGCGCGATTCGAACCTGATGGCGATCGTGCCCGGCGTATGCCCCGGGGCCGGCTCGATCCTGAGATTCTCATCGAGCTGGATCGCGCCATCGACCATCTGCGTGAGTCCCGCCTCGACGACCGGCAGCACCGAGTCGCGGAAGGAGCCTGCATTGACCGGGCCGGTCGCGGGATCACTGTCGAGCTTCAGGTAGTGATCGTAGTCGGCACGGCTGAACACGTACTTCGCATTTCTGAACGTCGGCACCCACCTGCCGTTCTCGAGCCGCGTGTTCCAGCCGACATGGTCGACATGGAGATGCGTACACATCACCATGTCGATCTGGTCGGGCTCGACGCCGGCCGCCTTCAGCCGCTCGAGATACTTCGTCTCCATCAGGTGCCACTTCGGACGATGAGGACGCGACTTGTGATTGCCGACGCAGGTGTCGATCAGGATGGTCTTGCCGCCGATCTTCAGCAGCCAGCTATGGACACTGAGCTTCAGGGAGCCCGACGCCTCGTCGTAGTGCGCCGGCAAAAGCCAGCCGCGATGGCGGTCAACGACCGCGGGATCCCAGTCGGGGAAGAAAGCCTTGGCGTCGAAGTTCGGTTCGTAGCTCTCTTCGATGCGCACGGCCGTGCCGGCGCCGAGCTTCACTTCGACCATTCCCTGCCCTCCCCTGTTTGCCGGGGAGATTAGCGTTGCAAGGCGGTTGCGGGAAAGACGCCCGTTTCGCGTCTAGAACGGCAGGCGCGCCGCGTCGACACGCTCGACATGCCGGTGCGTCAGCGCCGCAATGAGGGCACCGCCGAGCGGCGCCACGGCGATCAACGCGATGAAATGGACGCCGAGCAGCCAGGGCTCGAAAATCTGGGGCACGAAATGGCCAACCGTCACGGTCGACACGAAGAACAGAACGGCGAAGGCGGCTCCCGAGAGCAGGCCACCGAGAGCGACGAGGGTGAAGGACGCGGTCAGCGAGCGACCGATGAAGCAGCTCAGTCCGAAAGCGGCGCCGGCGGCGACAAGTGCGGTAACGGTTTCCATCGCGGTTCTCTCCAATACGCTCTCGACTTAGGAGAAATCAGAGTCGACACTGTTGTCTCCCACGCACTCTGAAACATCCAACCTCCGTCGAGAACCGACCAATTGCGCATGTCTGACTCTGCATTCGACTGGCTTTCCGCATCGGAACTCTCAAAACTTATGTCGCGAGGAGAGGTTTCTCCGGTTGATATCGTCGATGCCATGTTGAAGCGCGCATCGAAACTGCAACCTCATCTCAACGCACTGGTCCTTATCGATGCTGACGGCGCACGTGCTGCCGCGCGAGCGGCCGAAGCCCGCTGGCAGAAGGGCCAACCGCTGTCGCCGTTCGACGGCATTCCGACGACGATCAAGGATACGACGAACGTAAAGGGCTGGCCGACGCGGTACGGATCGCACTCGACCGACGAGACTCCGGCGGGCGACAACGCTGCCGTCACCGACAGGTTTCTTGCTGCCGGCATGATACTTCTTGGCAAGAGCACGACCCCGGAGTTCGGCTGGAAGGCCCTCACCGACTCGCCGTTGCAGGGCACCACCCGCAGCCCCTGGAACCTCGCCCACTCGCCCGGCGGTTCCTCCGGTGGCGCCTCGGCGCTCACCGCGGCGGGCATCAACCCGTTCAATCATGGAAATGACGGCGGCGGCTCGATCCGCATCCCCGCGGCGCACACCGGCCTGGTCGGCCTGAAGCCCTCCTACGGGCGCATTCCGCAGTATCCCGCCGATTCCCCCTTCGCCGACGTGATCAGCCAGGGTGTCCTGGCACGCACGGTGCTCGACACGGCGATGGCGCTGAACCTCACGGCAGGCCCCGACCCGCGCGACTGGCGTTCCCTGCCTGACGAGGCGCGCGACTACACGGTGGGCCTGGACGCCGGCGTGCGCGGCTGGAAGATCGGCCTCAGCCTCGACCTCGGCCATGTGAAAGCCGATCCGGAGGTGCGCGAGCTCGTCGCCGCCGCGGCGCGGCGCTTCGAGGATCTCGGCGCGCATGTCGAGGAAGTCGGTCCGATGTTCGAACCGCTGCAGCAGCATTTCGAGCCGCTGTGGATCGGCAGCTTCGCCACGCGCTTCCGGCAGATCCCGAGCCAGCTTCACGCCAAGCTCGACCCGGGACTGCGCGCGCTCATGGAAAAGGGTCTGGCGATCACGCTCGCCGACTATGCCCAAGCCTTCGAGGCGAGGAGCAAGCTGGCGCGTGACCTCGCGCTCTGGCATCGCAACTTCGATCTGCTGCTTGCGCCGGTCTCGCCGACGGCCGGACCACCGGTGGAGACGCTCTACAATTCCGAGGCGTTCCTGCGCTGGACCAAGGGGGCGCCCTACACGCTGCCCTGCAATCTAACCGGCCAGCCCGCCGCCTCGATGCCGGCCGGCCTGACCAGGGCCGGGCTGCCGGTCGGCCTGCAGATCATCGGGGCGCCGCGCGCCGACGCGACCGTGCTGCGGGCGATGCGCGCCTACGAGAGCGCGAGCGGCTGGACCTGGCCGCAGCCCCGGGTGCTGGAAACGTTGAAGGCGTTGTGACGCCGGCGCGCCGTCAGGCGGCGCGCGACACGTTGCCGGGTGGCGTCGGACGAACGACGCGCAGCGCGATGACGAGCATCCGGTAGCCGAGGAAGCCGGCGCACAGAGCGCTGGCAGCGGCGATGTAGCCCGGCTCGATCAGGGCCTCGCCGAGCATCGCGGAGGTGAAGTCGATTCCGGACAGCGCGGCGAGAATGAGCGCCGCGGCCAGGCCGTCGACCGTTGCGGGCAGCGAGACGAGCCCGGCTTCGCGGTTCGACTGCATGCTGAGCATCCAGCCGCGAATGCGGCCGATCATCGCCCCCACGGCAAAGGCCACGACCCAGAGGATGTCGAACAGAATACTCGCCTCGAACACACCGGCGAGCAGCATCAGCGTCGCCATCACGGCGAAGCCGCCCGGCAAAGCCACGCGGCCCAGGGTCGTGACGCCGCCGCGCGACTGCAGGGCCATCGTCCAGAGGCAAAGGGCAGCGAACAGAAGCGTAAGGCCGTTCGCCAGGCTCAAGGTCGAAACCATGGCGAGAGGAAACGACACGGAACGAAGCGAGTAAAGCGCCGAGGCTGCACAGGCACTGTCGACTTCACACCCATACAACTTCAGCCCACGGGAAATTTACTGGGCCTCATCAGCCATGAAGGCGACGATGAAACCCTCGAATGGCTGAAAATACAGGGGGAAAATGACATGACTACCCAATCCAGGCATGTGGCGGTCGCTGCGGCGCTGCTTGCAGTGGCCATCTCGGCCACGTCGTCGCAGGCCCAGCAGCCGCCGCCTCAATTTCCCGACATGACGTTCTTCATCACCAGCGTGGGCGGCCCGCAGGGCGCCAACTTTGGCGGCCTCGAGGGCGCCGACCGGCATTGCCAGACGCTCGCCGCCAAGGCCGGCGCCGGTGGGAAGACATGGCGGGCCTATCTCAGCACGCAGGCCGTCGGCGGCGCGACCGCCGTCAACGCCCGGGACCGCATTGGCAAGGGTCCGTGGGTGAATGCCAGGGGCGTGCAGATCGCGGCCAGCGTCGAGGACCTGCACTCGGCCAACAACAAGATCGCTCCGGAAACCAATGTCGCGGAAACCGGCCGCCTGATCCCGAGCCGCCTCTATACGGTCAACCAGCATGACATCCTGACCGGCACCCAGGCAGACGGCACCGCCTTCCCGCCGGACAAGGACATGACCTGCGGCAACTGGACGAAGAGCGGCGAAGGCAGCGCCATGGTCGGCCATGCCGACCGCATGGGGCTGCGCGACGACGCGCCCTCGAAGTCGTGGAACACGTCGCATCCGTCGCGCGGTTGCGACCTGCCGGCCCTGGTGTCGACGGGTGGCGCCGGCCTGCTCTACTGCTTCGCCGCCGACTGATTGCCGCCGGCGAGCCAAACGACAGCGGCGCCGGTTTTACCGGCGCCGCTGCTTGGACCTCGGATCGTTGGATCAGGCGTCGGCCTTGACGCCGGCGGTGGTGATCACCTTCTCCCACTTGTCGATCTCGCTTTGCAGGAACTTGCCCGTCTCCTCCGGCGTCGCGCCGACGGGGATCACCGCCTGCTCAGCCAGCCGCTTGCGCAGCGCCTCGTCCTTCAGCGCCTTCGAGACCTCGGCCGACATCTTGTCGACGATTTCCTTGGGCGTGCCGGCCGGAGCGAGGAACATCACCCAGGTCGACGATTCGATCAGCGGACCACCCGATTCCACGATGGTCGGCACTTCCTCGACACCCGGCACGCGGTTCTTCGACAGCATGGCAAGCGCACGGATCTTGCCGGCGCGCACCTGGGTCATGACGCCGATCGGCGCGTCGATCAGCATCTGGATGTTGCCGGAGGCGAGGTCGGCCAGCGCGGGCGCCGTGCCCTTGTAGGGCACGTGCACCATGTCGATGCCGGCGACCTGCTTCATCATTTCGCTGGTGAGGTGGGCTGCAGCGCCGACCCCCGACGAACCGAACGAGATCTTGCCCGGGTTCTTCTTGGCGTAGGCGATCAGCTCGCCGACATTCTTCACCGGCAGGTCGTTGGTCACCGTGATGATGAGCGGCGCGACGCCGACCAGCGACACCGGCGCAAAACCCTTCACCGGATCGAACTTCAGCTTGCCCGCGTAGAGCGTCTTGTTGGCAGCGTGGGCGGCGATCACCGTCAGGAAGGTGTAGCCGTCGGGAGCCGCGTTCGCGACGATCTCCGCCCCGATCAGGGAATTGGCACCCGGCTTGTTGTCGACCACGAAGGTCTGGCCGATATTCATCTTCTCGAGCGTAAGCCGTGTCGTCACGTCGGTGAGACCGCCGGCCGTATAGGGCACGACCCAGCGGATCTGCTTGGCGGGCCAAGCCTGGGCGCGCGCGGCACCCGGAATCAAGGCAGCCGCGGCCGTTGCCGCGAGCGCCGTGCGGCGATTGATCTTCTTCATGTATTTTCCTTCTTCTTCCCCGTTTGTCTTCAGTCCAGGTCGAGACCGTTCATCCCGGCGTTCTTGCGCGCCTTGCGGGCGATCTCGCCCAACACCTTGCCGGCCTGCACCGGATCCATGATCTGGTCGACCGTCGGGCCCTTATGCCAGCCCTCGGCGACGGCGAAAATGCCGTTTCCGGCCTGGAACACGCGGCCCGTCACCTCGCGGCTGTCCTCGCTCACCAGCCAGGTCGCGACCGGGGCGATCCACTTGGGATCACGGCGCTTCTTGTCCTCTTCCGTATACTCGCGAAGATCCTCGGTCATGCGCGTGAAGGCCGAGGGCGAGATCGAGTTCACCGTGACGCCATACCGGGCGAGTTCGCGGGCGGCGATGATCGTGAAGGAGGCGATGCCGGCCTTGGCCGCCCCGTAGTTGGTCTGGCCGATATTGCCGTAGATGCCCGACACCGACGTGGTCGTGATGATGCGCGCATCGACCGGGCCGCCTTTGAGCTTGGCCTGGTCGCGCCAGTAGGCCGCGGCGTGACGGGCCGGCGCGAAGGTGCCCTTGAGATGCACCTTGATGACCGCGTCCCACTCATCCTCGCTCATGTTGACGAGCATGCGGTCGCGCAGGATGCCGGCGTTTAGCACGATGGCGTCGAGCTTGCCGAACGCCTCGACAGCCTGGTCGATCATGTGCTTGGCGCCGTTCCAGTCGGAGACGTCGTCGCCGTTGGCCACCGCCTCGCCGCCCATCGCCTTGATCTCGTTCACGACCTGCTGGGCCGGACCGACATCATTGCCCTTGCCGGCCCGGTCGCCGCCCAGGTCGTTCACGACCACCTTGGCGCCATGCTCCGCCAGCATCAGGCAATGCTCCCGGCCGACGCCGCGAGCCCCGCCCGTCACGATCGCAACCCGTCCCTCGCACAATCTCGCCATTGCTCCCTCCCGTCTTTTGCGTGTCTGAACCCTGTCGTCCTGGGCTAGTCTAGCGGGGCTCAAGGGAGGATCGCCATGGACACGCTGCCGCTCGTCACCCCCGAACAGGTCGGGCTTTCCGCAGCGCGGCTCGACCGCGTGCGCACCTGGATGAATGGATGGGTCGACAGCGGGAAGCTGGCCGGCATGGTGACCTGCGTAATGCGCAAGGGCGAGCTGGCCTTCGCCGAGGTGGCAGGCAAGTCCGACGTGGCCCGCGGCAAGCCGATGCGCGCCGACACCATCTTCCGCATTTATTCCATGACCAAGCCGCTCACCTCGACGGCGATCATGATGCTGTACGAGGAGGGCCGCTTTCAGCTCGACGACCCGATCTCGAAGTTCATTCCCGCCTTCGCCAACCCGCGCGTCATGGTGGGCGGCAGCCGCGGCAAGATCGAGACCGTGCCGGCCGAGCGCGAGATCAATTTTCGCGACCTGCTCACCCACACGTCGGGCCTGACCTACGGCTTCATGGAGAGCAATCCGGTCGATGCCGCCTATCGCGCCAAACAGGACGGCGTCGATTTCCAGACAGCCGACACCAGCCTGAAGCAGGTCGTCGAGCGTCTGGCGCAGTTGCCGCTGATCGCCCAGCCGGGCAAGGCGTGGAACTACTCGGTTTCGACCGACGTGCTGGGCTACCTGGTCGAGGTGATCTCCGGCCAGCCCTTCGAGAAGTACCTCAAGGAGAAGGTCATCGACCCGCTCGGCATGGTCGACACCGACTTCCACGTCCCGGCCGCCAAGCACGACCGCTTCGCCGCCAACTACAGCGCCGGCCCCGGCGGCAGGCTCGACCTGATCGACGATCCGGCCAAGAGCCGCTACCTCGCGCCGCGCAAGGTGAACTCGGGCGGCGGCGGCCTCGTGTCGACCGCGTCGGACTACCTGCGCTTCTGCAAGTTCATGCTGAACAAGGGCGAACTCGACGGCGTGCGCCTGCTGGGCCGCAAGACGGTCGAGCTGATGACCATGAACCACCTCAAGGGCGACATGGCCGACATGGGCACGCCGCGCTTCTCCGAATCGACCTACACCGGCATCGGCTTCGGTCTTGGCTTCTCGGTGATGATCGATCCGGCCAAGGCCTACATCGCCGGCACCCCTGGCGAATATGCCTGGGGCGGCGCCGCTTCCACCGCCTTCTGGATCGACCCGGTCGAGGACATGGCCGTGGTGCTGCTGACGCAGCTCATGCCATCCTCGACCTATCCGATCCGGCGTGAGCTCCGCGTGCTCACCTACCAGGCGATCATCGACTGAGGGCCAACGCCATGCGCAACACCGGCAGCATCGAAGTCCGCAAGCTCCATCCGCTGTTCGGCGCGGAGATCACCGGCATCGACATCACGCGCCCCCTCTCGGCGCGTGAGTTCGGGCCGATCCGCGCCGCCTTCGAGGAGCATTCCGTGCTCCTCTTTCGCGACCAGGCGATGGACGACGACACGCAGATCGCCTTTAGCGAGAATTTCGGGCCGCTGGAGACGACGCTCAGCGCCAACCCAGCCGCCGGCACCAAGTTCGCCCGCCAGTCGAACCTCGACATCATGACCGGCGAGCCGATCCCGCCGGACGACATGCGCATGATCTACCAGAAGGCCAACTACTTCTGGCACTCCGACTCGTCCTTCAAGCGCGTGCCGTCGCTCTGCTCGATCCTGACGGCGCGGATCTGCCCGCCCGAGGGTGGCAACACCGAATTCCTGAACATGCGGGCGGCCTGGGACGCGCTACCGCCCGCCCTGCAGGCGACGATCCATCCGCTGGTGGCCGAGCATGCGCTGGCCCATTCGCGCGACCGGGTGCAGAAGGGCATCCTGAGCGCCAAGTCGCTATCGGAGCTGCCGCCGGTCAAGCAGCGTATGTTCCGCGACAATCCCATCAACGGCCGCCGCGCCCTCTACATCGGCGCCCATGCCGGCCGCATCCTCGACTGGCCCGAGCCGATGTCGAAGGCGATCCTTTGGGAACTGGCGCAGCGTGCGGAGCAGCCGGAATTCATGATGTCCCATGCCTGGCGCGAGGGCGACGTGATCGTCTGGGACAATCGCGCCGTCCTCCATCGCGCCACTTACTACGATGCGACCAGGCACAAGCGCCTGATGCAGCGCACCACCATCGGCGGCGACGAGCTGACGGTTCCCCAATAAGAGATGGCCGAACCCGCTTCAGCCGGTCCTCTCCCCGACGGCATGCCCCCGGGGCTACGGCGCTTTGCCGCCATCGCGACCATCACCATCGGCCTGTCGATGGCGGTCCTCAGCAACTCGATGACCAACCTTGCTTTGCCCTACATCGCGAACGACCTCGCGATCACGGCGGAGAGCTCGATCTGGATCGTCAACGCCTACCAGATCGCCCTGATGATCATGCTGCTGCCGGTGGCGGCGCTGGGCGACATCGTGGGCTACCGCACCGTCTATCGCTGGGGCCTCGTCGTCTTCTCGCTGGCCTCGATCGGCTGCGTGCTGGCGCCCTCGCTCGCCTGGCTGATCGCCGCGCGCACGCTGCAGGGACTGGGAGGTGCGGCCATCATGGCCATCCAACCGGCCCTGGTGCGCTCGATCTATCCGCGTGCCGCCCTGGGCCGCGGCCTCGGCTTCAACACCACCGTCGTGGCGACCTCGCTGGCCGCCGGCCCCAGCCTCGGCGCCGCGCTGCTCGCCATCACGAGTTGGCCGATCCTGTTCGCCGTCTACATTCCACTGGGTGTGCTGTCCTTCTTCCTTGCCGGCCGCTTCCTGCCGGTGACGACCCATGCCAAGCGACCGTTCGACGTGCTCTCGGCGGTGCTGTCCGGCGGCACGTTCGGCCTGCTGATCTTCGGCGTCGACGGCGTGGGCCACGGCCATCCCGTGCCTGTGATCCTGGCCGAGCTGCTGGGTGCGGCGCTGTTCGGCACCCTCTTCGTCTGGCGTCAGCGCAAGCTGGCGGACCCGATGATGCCGATCGACATGTTCGGCCGGCCGATCTTCTCGCTCTCGATCTCGGCCTCGACCTGCACCTTTGCCGCACAAGGTCTGGCCTTCGTCAGCCTGCCCTTCTTCTTCCACACCGTGCTGGGCCGCGACGCCACCGCGACCGGCCTTCTGCTGACGGCATGGCCGCTGGCGCTGGCCGCCGTGGCGCCGATCGCCGGCCGGCTGGCCGACCGCCACCATGCCGGCGCGCTGGGCACGATCGGCCTGACCTGCATGGCCTCCGGCATGATCCTGACGGCGCTGCTGCCGCCAGATCCGTCCGCCTTCAACATCATGTGGCGACTGGTCCTGTGCGGGGCGGGCTTCGGCCTCTTCGCCTCGCCCAACAACCGGCTGATGATGAACGCCGTGCCGCGCGACCGCAGCGGCAGCGCCGGCGGCATCATCGCCACGGCCCGGACGCTCGGACAGACGATGGGCGCCGCACTGGTGGCGCTCGTGTTCGGCCTGTTCGACTTCTCAGGCGGCGGCGCGGCTGACGCAGCGCGGGCCGCGATCTGGCTGGGCGCCGGCTTCGCCCTCACCGCCCTCGTGCTGAGCAGCCTGCGCCTACGGCACTGAGGCCGAGTGCATCTCGCGGAACAGCGAAGGCGCCATGCCGAAGCGGCGCTCGAACGCCTGACCGAGTCGCGCCGAGGAGCGCAAGCCGACGCGGCTGGCGATTGCCTTCAACGGCAGGCCCTTGGCCAATAGCGTACGCGCCGCGTCGAGCCGCAGTCCCTCGACGAAGTGCGCCGGCGTCTTGCCGGTGGCCTCGACGAACTTGCGATAGAAGCTGCGCTCCGAGAGGCCCGCGCGGGTGGCCAGCGACGGAACGTCGAGCGGTTCGGCGAGATGGGCCTGCATCCACTCGATCAGGCGCGCGAACGGCGCATCGGCCTCGGTCTGCACCTGCAGCAGCGGGCTGAACTGCGACTGGTAGCCCGGCCGCCGCGCGTAGAGCACGAAGTGCCGCGCGATCAGATTGGCCGTCGCCGCGCCGAGATCGGCCTCGACCAGCGCCAGCGCCATGTCGATGCCGGTCGTCACGCCGGCCGAGGTCCAGACCTTGCCGTCGACGACATAGAGCGCATCGGCATCGACGGTCACGGCGGGGAACTTCTCGGCGAGCCGCTGACAGCTCGCCCAGTGCGTGGCGACACGCTTGCCGTCGAGCAGTCCCGCGGCGGCCAGCACGAACGCGCCGGTGCACACCGACCCGAACCGTCGCGTCCGGGGCGCCACCCTGAGCAGCCAGCGCCGCACCTCCTCGCGCGCCATCACGGCCTTGAGCCCGCGCGATCCGCCCGCCACCAGCAGCGTGTCGTACTGCCCGCCGAAGCGACGGCTCACCAGCGCGACGCCGCAGTTGGACGTGACCGGGCCGCCGTCGGGCGAGACGATCTCCACGTCGTAGACGGGATGGTCCCGTCCCTCGTTGGCCGCGCCGAACACGGCGGCGGGCCCGGTGACATCGAGGAGCTGGCAGCCGTCGTAGGCCAGGAGAGCGATGCGATGCGGTTTGGACATTTGGCAGAAATTATCTTTTCTTTGTCATTTCTGCCAGAACCTCGATGAGGCTATACACGCACATTGTCATCCCGAGCGCAGCGAGGGACCTTTACTTCCATCGTGCGAAGGTCCCTCGCTGCGCTCGGGATGACACCTCTTTTGAATTCGTGAAAGGAATTCCCATGGCAGACACGGTTCACATCGGCATCCTGCTCTTTCCCGACGTCACGCAACTCGACGCAACCGGTCCCGCCCAGGTGCTGTGCCGCGTGCCCAATGCGAAGCTTCACATGATCTGGAAGACGCTCGATCCCGTGCGGACCGACTCCGGATTCTCGATCGTGCCGACGACCACCTTCGCCGACTGCCCGCAGCTCGACGTGATCTGCGTGCCGGGCGGCGGCGGACAGGTCGCGCTGATGACCGACGAGGAGACGCTCGCCTTCCTGCGCAAGCAGGCGGAAGGGGCGCGCTACGTCACTTCGGTCTGCACGGGCTCGCTGGTGCTCGGCGCCGCGGGCCTGCTGAAGGGCTACAGGTCCGCCTGCCACTGGACCTCACGCGAGTTCCTGCCGGCCTTCGGCGCGATCCCCGTCGCCGACCGCGTCGTCCGGGACCGCAACCGCATATCCGGCGGCGGCGTCACCGCCGGCATCGATTTCGGGCTCACCCTCGCCGCCGAGCTGGCTGGCGAGGAAGTCGCCAAGTCGATCCAGCTCACGCTGGAATACGACCCGAAGCCGCCCTTCGATTCGGGCAGCCCCGAGAAGGCGGGGCCGGAGCGCGTGACGCGGCTGAAGGAACGCATCCACGCGATGCTCCGGAACCGCCAGAAGGCGAACGACGAAGCGGCTGCACGGCTCGCTTGAGCACCCGCCGGTCGGGAAAGACGCCGACTTCTTGCACGGCTCCGGCGGCTGCACCTAGAGTTCGGGCGTGAACAAGCTCGAACTGAAGGTCCCGCCGCCGGCCGTCGCGCTGCTCGTGGCACTGGCGATGTGGCTGGCGACCTACGGCAGCGACGCGCTGTCCTTCGCGGTGCCGGAGCGACGGGCGGTTTCGATGGCGTTGGCCGCTCTTGGCATAGGAGTCTCCACGGCCGGCACCTGGTCGTTCTGGCGCGCCCGAACGACCGTCAACCCGACCAGACCCGAAGCCGCCTCGTCGCTCGTCGCGACAGGAATCTTTCGCTTCACCCGAAATCCGATGTATCTCGGCCTCTTCCTCGTCCTGGCAGGATGGGCTGCCCATCTGGCGAATGCCGCTGCCCTGGCGGGCCCGCTGCTGTTCGCTCTATACATCACGCGCTTCCAGATCTTGCCCGAAGAGCGAGCGCTCACCACCAAGTTCGGCCCGGAGTTCGACGCCTACAAGATTCGGACCCGGCGCTGGATCTGATGCGGGCCGAGGCTGCAGAGCCGACCGGAATTGCATCTGCGACCTCGTCTTCCGCGACATGCTGCTCAAGACCCCAAACTCGATCGATCACCCTCCAGCCGCCAGACGCTGCAGCACGGACTCGAGCGTCACGGTCCCGCGCCGCATCTCGCCGCCCGGCGGAAAGTCCAGGCGACCGGCATTGATCGCCTCGTCGAGGTCCGCGAGTTTTCCGGCATAGTCGGCGCCCAGACCCGCCGCCACCAGCCCCGCCACCCAGTCCTCGCGCGACGACGGCACCGCGGTCACCGGCTTGCCGAGCAGCCGCGACAGGATCTCCGCCGCATCGAACGCCGAGTAGCGAGCGGGCCCATCGAGATCGACGATGCGCGCGCCCGGTCGGGGATCGAGCAGCAGTTCCGCCGCGACGCGGCCAACATCCAGCGCCGACACGGCCTCGTTGCGCTTGTCGAGGGGGAGCTTGCCCGTCGGGAGCACCCCCGCTTCGCGCGCCACAGGCACCATGGCCGCCCAGTTTTCGAGGAATTCGCCCGGCCGCAGGAACACGAGGGAGGGCGCGGCCCCGGAAAGGGCCGCCTCGAAGTCATGCAGGACACGCACGATGCCGTTGCCCTCGCTGAGATGCGCGCCGACCGACGAAAGTGCCACGACATGCGGCACACGTGCCGTGCGCACCGCGGCGGCGATCGACCGGGCCGCGGCGCGCGAAGCCGCCAGCACATCTTCAGCCTGCTTCGGCGGGACCAGCATAACGAAAGCGGCCTCCGCGCCCTCGAATGCCGCGGCGAGGCTGGCCGTGTCTGAGGCGTCCGCGCGCACGGTCTCGATACCGAGCCCCTCCGCGCGCGCCGGATCGCGGGACACCGCACGCAAGACGACACCCCGGTGCTTCAGGGATTCGAGCGCTGCACCACCGACCTGACCGGTAACTCCCATGATGACGAACATTGCGACCTCCAAGGTTGTGAGGCCGCACCTAGCATTCCGGTACGCTTTCCATAAGTACGCACATTTTTTATACTAGGTATCAGTCATGGATTTGGAGGCGCGCGCGATGGCCGAGACGAAAGCTCCCTGGTGTCCGGTGACGGCGACGGTCGAAGTGATCGGCGGCCGCTGGAAGTCCACGATCCTGTATCATCTGAAGGACCAGCCGCGACGCTTCAACGAGCTGCGGCGCCTCGTTCCGGGCATCACGCAGCGCATGCTGACCTTGCAGCTTCGCGCACTCGAGGAGGACGGAATCGTGTCGCGCAAGGTGCTCAACACCGTGCCGCCGCACGTCGAATATTCGTTCACGAAAAAGGGCTGGAGCCTCGGCCCCATCCTCGATGCGATGGAGGAATGGGGCGCTGCGCACCGCCCGCGGCGGCGCGGACAGGCCGAAGCCCGCGCGCAGGCGCGCTAGTTCGCGCCGGCCGTTGCGCTTTCGATGGTGATGGCCTTGCCGGCCGCCATGTCGAACTTGAGACGACGCACGTAGTCGAGATCGCGACCGGTGACGCGCACGAAGCGGCTGCCGTCGGGATAGTCGATGGCGTGGATCGCGCCGACGTCATAGACGCCCGCATGGCCGGGCTCGAGCCGGTAGGTCTTGACCTTCTCGAGCTTCGCATCGCCCGCGTCCGTCCCACCGTCGACGCGCTTGTACTCGCTCATGTCGGTGTACTTCACCGCCTGACCGTAGACCGCCCACGAAGCGCCGTGATCGTGCGGCGGACTCTTGTGCGGCTTGGGATTGCAGTGCGCCAGCACGACGAAGCCGAGGTCCTTGTCCTCGTAGAGCTTGCGCGTGCCGAGCGGCGCGGCGGGCCCCACGGCTTCGTCGACGAAGGACGGGTTGGCCAGCAGTTTCTCGAGCAGCATGCGAACCTGCTCGCGGCCGGCGGGCCCCTCATGCGTCTTGAGGGCGCCCTGCGCGTCCTTGACGAACGTACCGAGTGTGTAGGTCATGCGGCGGCTCCCTCAAGACAATGGCAGGCGGAAATGATCCGCCTGCCCGCCTCTTCCTGTCAACGTCCGCCGAAGATGCGGCGGGCGATCACCATGCGATGCACCTCCGACGGGCCCTCGTAGACCCGCATGGTGCGGACCTTCTGCGCCATGATCGACAGCGGCAGCTCCTGCGTCACACCCATGGCGCCGAACGCCTGCTGGGCATGGTCGATCACCTCGCTCGCCATCTCGGTCGCATAGACCTTGATCATCGAGGCCTCCATGCGCACGTCGCGGCCCTCGTCCTGCTTCACCGCCGCATCCATCACCATCAGGCGGCAGGCATGCAGCTTCATCGCGGCGTCGGCCACCCACCACTGGATGGCCTGGCGGTCGGCCAGCTTCTCGCCGAAGGTCACGCGTTGGTTGGCATGGTCGACCAGCATGTCGAGGGCGCGCTGCGCCATGCCGACGCACCACGAGCCCATCTGCAGGCGGCGAATCGTGAGACGCATCTGCATGGGCGCGAAGCCCGCGCCGATGCGACCCAGCACCTGCGTCTCGGGGACGCGGCAATCCTCGAACACGACCTCGTAGGTGCGCTGGCCGGCCAGCATCGGGATGGCGCGGGCCACGACCAGGCCCGGCGTGCCCTTGTCGATCAGGAAGGCGGTGATGCCGCCGCGGGCGCCGAGGTTGGGATCGGTCACCGCCATGGCGATGGTGAAGTCGGCCTTGGCGATACGGCTGATCCAGATCTTGCGGCCGTTGATCACCCAGTCGTTGCCGTCCTTCACCGCCCTGGTCTTCATGCCGGCGGGATCGCCGCCGGCACCGGGCTCGGAGATGGCGATCGCCGAGCTGGTCTCGCCGGCGGCGTAGGGTTCGAGGTACTTCTTGCGCTGCTCGGGGCTCGCGGTCGCCAGCAGCATGTGCAGGTTGGGCGAGTCGGGCGGGAAGGTGAAGGGCACGCAGGTGTAGCCCAGCTCCTCGTTGACGCCGACCAGCGCCACGGAAGGCAAATTGGCGCCGCCGACTTCCTCGGGCACGTCGAGCGCCCACAGGCCGAGATCCTTGCACTGCTTGAAGAGCCTGGCGTTCTCGTCGTCCGACAGCGAGGCCTGCTGGCCCGACGCGAACCGGTCGAGCACGTTCTTCTCGAGCGGCATCAGCTCGTTGCGCACGAACTTCTTCACGAGATCGCGCAGCATCTGATGTTCTTCGTTGACCTGGTACATAGCAGCTCCTCCTGATTCGATTACGTCGGCTTTCCGATACCCTTGTTGACGAAGTCGAGCGTGTAGGCCCGGGCGACGTCGAGCCCCTTCGGCAGCACGTCGACATCGACCATCGACTGATAGAACCCCTGCCAGCGCCCATCCGTCATCGCACCGATTCCGCCCTGCAACGCATCCCCCGACATCACGATGCCACGCTCTTTCATTACTTCGATCGCGTACTGGATACGCTCGTCGGTCTGTTCCGGATTGGCCTTCTTGATGAGCGCATTGGCGGCCTCGATGGCGGGGCCGCCCGCGAGGTACTGAGCCCAGCCTTCGAGAGTCGCGTCCACGAACCGCTGAATGAGGTCGCGCTTCTCGCCGACCAGCTTTCGCGAGATGGCGATGGTGGTCTGGTAGGCGCTGAAACCCGCATCGGCGATCAGCAGATAAGGCGGCATGCGGCCGATCGCCTTCGAGATCGAATAGGGCTCCGACGAGATGAAGCCCTGCTGCACGACGTTCCTGTCGGCAAGGAACGGCGCCATGTTGAACGTGTAGGGCCTGAGCTGCTCGTCGCGCAGCCCGAACTTCTTGCGGAGATACGGCCAGTAGGTGACGCGCCCGCCGCTGCCGATCAGCAGGGTGCGGCCCTTTAGGTCGTCGAAGCCGTCGAATCCGGTATCCGGATGGCCGATCAGGACCTGCGGATCCTTCTGGAAGATCGAGGCGATGGTGAAGAAGGGCGCGTCCTCCCGCACGTAGGTGAACGCCTCGAAGCTGTTCGACATGGTCATGTCGACACGGCCCGTCAGCAGCAACTGGCCGATGTTCAGGCTCGGTCCGCCCTGGCGGATGTCGCACTCGATTCCGGCCTTGCGATAGAGGCCGGCGGCGACCGCCTGGTAATAGCCGCCATGCTCGGCCTGGGCGCGCCAGTCGGTCTGGAAGACGAGCCTGTCGAGCGCCTGAGCGCGTGCCGGCCGTGCGAGCGGCTGCAGGAACGGCACAGCGGCGAGGCCGAGCGCGGTGCGGCGGCCGATGCGATAGGCGGTCATGGCGCGAGACCGTCCCCGCGACGGTCGATATTGAGCGCCACCAGCTCCTTGATCGCCAGGTTGGAGTCACCGAGGGCTGTGACGGAAGGCAGCCAGACTTCCCACCAGGGGATCGCGTCGTCGGGGATACTCCAGTCAACGCCGAAGATCGCGAAGTTGAGGCCACCCTGCCGGGCGAGCTTGGCCGCCCGTGGCACATGGAAGGCCGACGTGATGATCGCCACTCTTCCCCCCTTCACGAGTTCCCGGACGTTGCGGATGTTCTCGATCGTGTTCAGCGCCTTGCCTTCGGAGACGATCGCATCGTTGGGAACGCCGAGGTCGAGCAGGAAGCGCCGCATCGCTTCGGCCTCAGTGGTTGCCGGCCCGCCCTGCTGTTCGATGAACGAGCCACCGCTCACGATGATCCTGGGCGCAGCGCCCGCCTTGAACATCCGGGCCGCCTGCCAGATGCGATCGGACCCGTCGTTCAATTCGGGCTCCGTCGTATAGGGCGGCGCGGCGGGCGCGATGCCGCCGCCCAGCACGACGATGGCGTCGTAGCAGCACGGCTGATTGCCGGCCACGAGCTTACGGGCCTTCTCCTCGAGCTGCCGGTTGAGCAGCCCTGCCACCGGGGTGAAGGACAGGATGAGGATCTGGAGGAGTGCTAGACCAAACGGCACGGCGGCAAGCCGGCGCCACCCGACCAGGCGCAGCAGCAGCCACAGCAAGACGCCGATCGCCAGCGAGGCCGGTGGCAGCATCAGGGTGGCGAGGATCTTCAGGATGACGAAGGTATTCATGCCGGTCTGCGTCGCGCTCCGACCATCTTAGACCAAAGCGCCGGCCGGCCCGCTCAAAGGATTGCGAAGATGTCGCTGTGCGGTGATGGCAGCCGTGCTGAAGCGGGACAAAAAAGAAGGGCGGGCCCGGCCTGCGCCGGAACCCGCCCAATCTTGACCCGTCGTAAACGACTTAGATCGCTTCCTTGAGATCCTTCGCCACGCGGAAGGTGACCTTCTTGGATGCCTTGATCTTGATCGCTTCGCCGGTGGCGGGGTTGCGGCCCATGCGCGCCGGACGGGCCTTGACCTGAAGGATGCCGAGGCCCGTGATGCGGACCTTGTTGCCCTTCTTCAGGTGGCGAACGACCAGGCCGACGAACTCGTCGAGAGCACCGGTCGCGTCCTTCTTGGTCATGCCCGTCTTCTCGGCCAGCTCTGCGGCGACCTTGGAAAGCGGTACGGTGGGAACAGTGGTGGGTTTGGTAGCCATGGTTGAGGGGTCCCTTACATTTTTGGTTCGCCAACGTTCCTGACGCCCCAGGGCACCGTTGACGGGGCCAAGGTTATCCACGAATCGATCCCCCGCAAGTCCGGAATGCACGGAAAATGTCGATTTTTGGGGCTTTTTAGGTCATCAGAGGCAGTCATCCACAGATTGCAGAGAGCCTTTAGCGTGTCGAGCCCCGCCCTGATCCCGACTTTCAGCACCGCCGTGAACACCTGGCAGTGCGACGAAAACAACCATCTCAACGTTCAATTCTACACCGAATTTGCTCACGAGGCGTCGGCCAGCCTGCTGGCGCAGCTGGGCTTCGGCCCGCGGGCCCAGCGTGCGGCAGGGGTCGCGACGCGGGCGGTCGACGATCATGTCCGCTACCTGCGCGAGTTCCGCGTGGTCGAACCGGTCGAGGTCCACTCCGCTGCGGTCGAGGTCGGCGAGCGGGACCTCGTCGCCTATCACGAGGTGCGCAACCCGGCGAAGAACGAGGTCGCGGCCACCATCCGCCGCCGCATCACCTGCGACCGCGCCTGGCCCGCCGATTTCCGCGCCCGGGCCGAAGCGGCCTGCGTCGCATTGCCCGAGACGGCCCGGCCACGCAGCACCGGCAAGATGTCCCTGCCCGACCTGCATCTATCGCAGGCGGCGTCGGTCGGCCTGATCGAAGTGGGTCGCACGCAGATCACCCCCGACGAATGCGACGAGCGCGGCGACTTCCTGCCGCGCCATTATTTCGGCCGCTACTCCGATGGCGCGCCGGTCCTGTGGAACCATCTCGGCTTCGATCGCGCCGCGATGCAGGAACGCCAGGAAGGGTCGGTCGTGGTGGAGATGCTGAACCACTATCGCCGTCCGCTGCAGGCCGGCGACCTCGCCGTGGTGATGAGCGGGCTCGCCACCTTCACCGACAAGACCATCACCTTCACGCATTTCCTGTTCGAGGCGGAGACCGGCACGCTTGCTGCTTGCGCCGAGGCTGTCGGCATGAAGTTCGACCAGAAGGTCCGCAAGATCATGACGTTCCCGCCCGAGGATCGTGCGCGCATGGAGGCGCGGCGGCTCCGGCTCTGAGGAGTAGGCAATGGACGAGAAGACGAAGACGGCCGCCGGCATCGCCGCGGGGCTGCAGGGCATG
>CANIEC010000031.1 GCA_947466085.1 Rhodospirillales bacterium | reverse complement strand
CTTCGTCCGTCTCCTTCAATCTCCGTCGCTCAATTAATCTCCGTCGTCCTGAGCGAAGCGCAGCGCAGTCGAAGGACCTCTCTTCCGGCGCACAGTGTGTCGAAGCGAAAAAAGGTCCTTCGACTACGCGCCTGCGGCGCTCCGCTCAGGACGACGGGTGTTTGTTAGGGTGGACGGGGTGTCTGTTAGGGCGACTGGGTTCTACGTCCCGAAGAACGCCCCCATCACCGCCGCGGCCTCGTCGTTCGCCTTCAGGCCCTGCTTCAGGAACCGCGTCAGCGTAAAGAAGCCGTGGATGGTGCCGGGATAGTTGACGTAGGTCGTCTTCACGCCCGCATCGATCAGGCGGTTGGCATAGGCGCGGCCCTCGTCGCGCAGGCGGTCGAAGCCGGCGGTGAGGACGAAGGCGGGCGGCAGGCCGGTGAAGTCCCTGGCCAGCAGCGGCGACAGGCGGAGGTCGGTGAGGTCGGTGCCGGCCGGCACATAGGCGTCCCAGAACCAGTCCATCAGGTTCTTCGTGAGGAAGTATCCCTCGGCGAAGGCCCTGCGTGAGCCGGTGTCGCGGCTGGAATCGGTCGCGGGATAGATCAGCATCTGGAAGGCGGGGCCGGCTTCCTGCGCGTCGCGCATCGTCTGGCACACGACGGCGGCGATCGCGCCGCCCGCCGAATCGCCGCCGACCGCAAGGCGCGCGGCGTCGGCGCCGAACGCGGCGGCATTGTCCCTGATGTGCCGGAAGGCGGCGATTCCGTCGTCGATCGGGGCGGGGAAGGGATGCTCGGGCGACAGGCGGTAGTCGATCGAGATCACCTGGCAGCGGCTGCGGTTGGCCACCCGACGGCAGGTCGAATCGTGGGTTTCGATGGTGCCGATCACGAAGCCGCCGCCGTGATAGTAGATCAGGGTCGGCAGGCTGCCGGCCTCGACTCCCAGCGGCCGGTAGCGGCGGTATTTGATCTCGCCAGCGGGGCCCGCGAAGGCGCCGTCGATGGTTTCCGCGACCTCGGGCGGATCGGCCTCGCTGTCCTCCGACATCTTGTCGACCGACTTGCGGCCGATCGCGTGCGGCAGGGTCTCGAGCTTCGGCCGGCCGGCCTTGGTGGCCGCCTCCATCAGGTCGAGCAGCATGCGGGTTTCGGCGTCGAGCATTCATGTCCTCCGATTCGTCGGGCGGACTGTGCGCGGCAGGGCGCGGGGCGACAAGTGGATGATCCGGGGGTGATCCGGCGAGGTGTTCCCCGGCGTACAACCGCCATGACATCCACCTTGCCGTCCCGATTCTCCCTGCTCGGCCTGCTCGCAATGCTGGGCGCCTGCGCCTCGCCGCCGGACGCGACCGTCGCCGCCTCGTCCCCGCCGCTGGTGCTGGAACAGTTCTTCCCCGGCCGCACGGTCGGGCAGGGCGTGTTCACCAACAGCTGGACCGGCTCGGAACGCCGCTTCGACGTCGTCATCGACGGCACCTGGGACGGCAAGACGCTGACCCTGGTCGAGGATTTCGCCTATGCCGACGGCGAGAAGGACCGCAAGACCTGGCGGCTCGAGCGCACCGCGCCCGGCGTCTACACCGGCATGCGCGAGGACGTGGTCGGCCAGGCGCGGGCCTGGACCGAGGGCAAGGCGGTGCGGCTGGAATACTCGGTGAGCCTGGGCGGCTGGACCGTCGACTTCTCCGACGTGCTGGCGCTGAACCCCGACGGCTCCCTGATCAACAAGGCCACCGTCGGCAAATGGGGCCTCCGGGTCGGCCGGGTCGTGCTGGAACTGCGGCGGGCACCGGGGAGTTGACCTAAAACCCCCGTCGTCTCGACCGGAGCGCCGAAGGCGCGGAGTGGAGAGACCTTCTCTCCACCAAAAGCCGACAAATCGTAGAGAGAAGGTCTCTCCACTCCGCCTCGCTGCGCGAGGCTCCGGTCGAGACGACGGGTCAATTGCGAAGAGCTAAAACTCGACGTCAAGCTCCTCGACATCCTCGTGTTCGGCCTTGGCGGCCGCGGTCCATTCCATCATCGCGGGGAAACGCAGCATCAGGTCGCGATAGCCGGCCGAGGCCGGGTCGAGCTTCACATTGTAAGTCTGGAACCGGGTGCAGACCGGGGCGTACATGGCGTCGGCCATGGTCGGGGTCTTCCCGAACAGGTAGGGCCCGCCGTATTTCTGCAGGCAGTCGCGCCAGATCGCGGTGACCCGCTCGATGTCGGCCTGGGCGCCGCCCCACACCTTGAAGGTCTCGTGACGGACCTTGAGGTTCATCGGCAGGGCCGAGCGCAGGTTGGCGAAGCCCGAATGCATCTCGCCGCAGACCGCCCGGCAATGGGCGCGCGCCGCCGGGTCCCCGGGCAGCAGGCCGGCACCCGGCTTGATCTCATTGAGATATTCGGCGATGGCCAGCGTGTCCCAGACCTTGACCGGCCCGTGCTCCAGCGAGGGCACCAGGAAGGAAGGCGAGAGCAGCAGCAGCTCGGCGCGGGTCGACGGGTCGTCCCACGGCGCGACCTTCTCGTCGAAATCCAGCCCGGCCATCCGGCACAGGAGAAAACCTCTCAGTGACCAAGAGGAATAGTTCTTGCTACTGATGGTGAGCGAGGCCTCGGCCATGGACTCCACCCCTCCCGGTTGGTGGTTGTCTGTATCTTAGGTGCCCTCGTAGATGCAAATACCGAGCCGGTCGCCCCCCATGCTTTATGCGATGTATCAGACCGCCGCCGACATGATGCTCCCGGTCCGCCTCTGGGCGACGGCGGCAGGGCACACGCTTTCCAGCGGGGGAACGTCGCCCGACAGCTGGCGGGCGGCCAGCGCGCTGTGCGAGATGACGACGCGGGCCACCCTGACCCATCGCCGGCCGCCCTTCGGCATCACCGAGGTGCCCTACGGCAACCAGACGGTGGCGGTGCGCGAGGAAGAGGTCTTCGCCACGCCGTTCGGCACCCTGCTGCGTTTCGCCAAGGTGGGCGTGGCGCCGCAGCCAAAGGTGCTGCTGGTCGCGCCTCTTTCAGGGCATTTCGCGACGCTTCTGCGCGATACCGTGCGGGTTCTGCTGCCCGACCACGACGTCCACATCACCGACTGGGCCAATGCCCGCGACGTCGGCATCTGGAACGGCCGCTTCGGCTTCGACGAATATGTCGAGCACCTGATCAAGTTCCTCGAGGTGATGGGCCCCGGCGCCCATGTGATCGCGGTCTGCCAGCCCTGCGTCCAGACGCTGGCGGCGGTGGCGATCATGGCCGAGGACGACAATCCGGCGCAGCCGGCCAGCATGACCCTGATGGCCGGCCCGATCGACACCCGCGTCAGCCCGACCAAGGTCAACGAGCTGGCGATGGGCAAGCCGATGAGCTGGTTCGAGCAGAACCTGATCCACCGCGTGCCGATGCGCTATGCCGGCGCGACGCGGCGGGTCTATCCCGGCTTCATCCAGCTCACCGCCTTCATGAGCATGAATGCCGAGCGCCACATCAAGGCGCAGACCGATCTCTACAAGCACCTGGCCAAGGGTGAGACCGAGCAGGCCAAGACCATCAAGGACTTCTACGACGAGTATTTCGCGGTGCTCGACCTGACGGCGGAGTTCTACCTGGAAACCGTCCAGTGGGTGTTCCAGGAGCACCGCTTGCCCAAGGGCGAGCTCGAGTGGAAGGGAAGGCGGGTCAATCCCAAGGCAATCCGCCGCACCGCTTTGTTCACCATCGAGGGCGAGCGCGACGATATCTGCGCGCTGGGCCAGACGGTGGCCGCCCACGATCTCTGTTCCAGCCTGCGGCCCTATCGCAAGAAGCACTACATGCAGGCCGGCGTCGGCCATTATGGCGTGTTCAGCGGCCGCCGCTGGGCGAACCAGATCTACCCCCTGGTGCGAAACACGATTTTGGCCAACGAATAAGCGGGTCTTTTGGGGGCCGGAAATCCGCAGTACATTGCGGGCATGGCCGATTTTCCGAAGAAGACCCTCGCCGACTGGGAAAAACTCGCAGCGAAGGAGCTGCGCGACCGCCCGCTCGATGACCTGACCTGGATGACCCCCGAGGGCATCCCGGTGAAGCCGCTCTACACGGCGGCCGACCTCGAGCAGATCGAGACGGTGGGCTCGCTGCCCGGGTTCCCGCCCTTCACGCGCGGGCCGAAGGCCACGATGTACACGGGGCGTCCCTGGACGGTCCGCCAGTATGCCGGCTTCTCGACCGCGGAAGAGAGCAACAAGTTCTATCGCGCCAATCTCGCGGCCGGCCAGATGGGCCTGTCGGTGGCGTTCGATCTCGCCACCCATCGCGGCTACGATTCCGATCACCCGCGCGTGGTCGGCGACGTCGGCAAGGCCGGCGTGGCGATCGATTCGGTCGAGGACATGAAGATCCTGTTCGACGGCATTCCGCTCGACAAGATGAGCGTGTCGATGACGATGAACGGTGCCGTGCTGCCGGTGCTGGCCGGCTACATCGTCGCCGCCGAGGAGCAGGGCGTGCCGCAGGACAAGCTGGCGGGCACGATCCAGAACGACATCCTCAAGGAGTTCATGGTCCGGAACACCTATATCTATCCGCCCGGACCCTCGATGCGCATCGTGGCCGACATCATCGAGCACACCGCGCTCTACATGCCCAAGTTCAACTCGATCTCGATCTCCGGCTATCACATGCAGGAGGCGGGCTCGACGCTGGTCCAGGAGCTCGCGTTTACGCTCGCGGACGGTCTCGAGTACGTGCGCGCCGCCAAGGCCAAGGGCCTCGACATCGATGCCTTCGCGCCGCGCCTCTCGTTCTTCTTCTGCATCGGCATGAACTTCTTCATGGAAGCCGCCAAGCTGCGCGCCGCGCGCTTCCTGTGGGCCGAGCTGATCAAGCCGTTCGAGCCCAAGAAGGTCGATTCGCTGTCGCTGCGCACCCACTGCCAGACCTCGGGCGTGTCGCTCACCGAGAAGGACCCGTACAACAACGTGATCCGCACCGCCTACGAGGCGATGGCGGCGGTGCTGGGCGGCACCCAGTCGCTGCACACCAACTCGTTCGACGAGGCGATCGCGCTGCCGACGCCGACCTCGGCCCGCATCGCGCGCAACACCCAGCTGATCCTCCAGCACGAGACCGGCGTCACCAAGGTCGTCGATCCGCTGGCCGGCAGCTACTACGTCGAATCGCTGACCGCGAGCCTGGTCGCCGAGGCGCGCAAGCTGATCGAGGAGGTCGAGGCGCTGGGCGGCATGACCAAGGCGGTCGAGGCCGGCATGCCCAAGCTGCGCATCGAGGAAGCCTCGGCGCGGCGCCAGGCCCGCATCGACCGCGGCGAGGAGATCGTGGTCGGCGTGAACAAGTTCCAGCTCAAGGAAGAGTCGGCGATCGACATCCTCGACATCGACAACGACGTCGTGCGCGAGGCCCAGCTGAAGCGCCTGCACACCATCCGTACGACCCGCGACGAGGCCAAGTGCGTCGCGGCGCTGAAGGCGCTGGGCGAGGCCGCGCGCACCGGTACCGGCAATCTCCTGGGCCTGTCGATCGAGGCGACGCGCGCCCGCGCCACGGTGGGCGAGATCTCGTCGGCGCTGGAAGGCGTCTACGGCCGCTACCAGGCGACCATCCGCTCGATCTCCGGCGTCTATGCCGGCGAGTGGGAGGGCGATGCCGGCCTCGACCGCATCCGCACCGACATCGCCGCCTTCGCCGAGGAGGAGGGCCGCCGGCCGCGTCTCATGGTCGTGAAGATGGGCCAGGACGGTCACGATCGCGGCGCCAAGGTGATCGCCACGGCCTTCGCCGACCTGGGCTTCGACGTCGATGTCGGCCCGCTGTTCCAGACGCCTGAGGAAGCCGCGCGCGCCGCCATCGAGAACGACGTGCACGTGATCGGCATCTCGAGCCAGGCCGCCGGCCACAAGACGCTGGTGCCGCAGCTCATCGAGGAGCTGGCCAAGCAGAACGCGTCGGAGATCATGGTCGTGGTCGGCGGCGTCATTCCCGCCCAGGACTACGATTTCCTGAAGAAGGCGGGGGTCGCGGCGATCTACGGGCCCGGCACCAACATCCCGGCCGCCGCCGCGGAAATCCTGTCCATCCTGCGCCAGCGCGAGGAAAAGCGCGCGGCGTGAGTCTTCCCTTTCAGACTCCTCTCCACCGCTAGGGGGAGAGGTTGGGTGAGGGGGCGACGCACCTCCTGTAACCCCCTTACCTAGCCTCTCCCCCTAGCGGGGTAGAGGAACATGTGGGCTACTTCCGCATCGCCTGGCTTTCGTCCGGGGTCATCGGGCGTTCGCGGAAGGAGAGGATGCGGCCGCGGATCGTGCCGAAGCCGGTCTGGGCCTCGAGCTTGGCGGGATAGCGCATCTGGGTCTGGTCCAGATGGGCCAGCCAGATGCGCATCGGGCGCTCGCGCTCGGTCTCGGCCTCCTTCGGTGCGCTCTCGAACTCACCGGCCACGCGCCGGGTGAAGATCTCGCAGACCAGGACGTCGCCCTGTGCGCCGGGGATGCCCGACTTGGCGGCCGACTCGGTGCCGACCTTCTTGATGATCACGTCGATGCGGCGCTTGCCGTCGTTGGTCTGCACCGTGCGGTCGCAGGCCGCGTCGCCGGCCATGCCGACGCTGAGCCCCGCCGAGAGCGGGTCGAGCGAACCGCGCCGCTGCTCCTCGGAAATGGTGTTCTGCGGCGACGGCTTGTAGTCGGGGGTGTGGGTCTCCTGAACCGTGCCGCCGGCATACTGCGCGACCCAGGTGCGCGGCTTGTCGCCGACGACGATGGAGAGCGAACCGGCGGCCGGACGGGCGCCCTCGGGAGAGAAACCGCCCCAGGCGCGATTGCGGCCGTCATAATGCATGGTGACCGCGCGCAGGATGCCTTCCTTGAAGGTCCGGCTTTCGATGTCATAGTTGGAGCCGTTGAACTTCGCCGTGAGGTCGATGCGGAAGCCCGACAGGCCGGCGAAGGTGATCTCGTAGGCGATGTCGACCTGCCGCGCGCCAGACTGGGCCGCCGCCACTCCCGGTACGGCCGTGCTCAGGACAATCGCTGCCAGGGCCCTACGAAATCTCATGAGACTCCCTTTCCATGAAGGGCTTACGTCGGCTCGCTCGGCAGGATAGAAGGCCGCGGCTCCCTTCGCCATCCAACATGGTGGCCCAATAAGGCATTTTTCGTTCATGTCGCACCCCGGCCCTGACGGCATCCCCAAGGTGGACGGACCCCGCGCCTGGGGGGTGATCAAGATTCTCAGCCGCCATTTGTGGCCGGAGAATGAACTGGCGCTGCGCGTGCGGGTCATGATCGCCCTGGTGCTGCTGGTGGTGGCCAAGGTCACGAACGTCTACGTCCCGCTTCTCTACAAGGACGCGGTCGATGCGCTGGGAACGCCCGCGGCGCAGGCGGTCGCGGTGCCGATCGCCCTGATCGTCGCCTACGGGGCCGCCCGCGTGCTGGCTCAGGCCTTCGGCGAAATTCGCGACGCCATTTTCGCCCCGGTGGCCCAGCGGGCGATCCGCAATCTGGCGCTCGAAGTGTTCGGGCATCTCCATGCACTGTCTCTGCGATTCCATCTCGAGCGGCAGACCGGCGGGATCAGTCGCGTCATCGAGCGCGGCACGCAGGGCATGGACTTCCTGATCCGCTTCACGACCTTCAACATCCTGCCGACGCTGTTCGAGATCATCCTGGTCGGCGGCATCCTGTGGAGTCTCTACGACTGGCGCTTCTCCGTCGTGACGCTGGTCGTGGTCGGCGTCTACATCGTCTTCTCGATCGTCTTCTCGGAATGGCGCATCAAGTTCGTGCGCTCGATGAACGAGGCCGACACCGAGGCGAATGCCAAGGCGATCGACAGCCTGCTGAACTTCGAGACCGTGAAGTATTTCGGCAACGAGCCGCACGAGGCACGGCGCTACGATGTCGGCCGCCGGCGCTACGAGAATGCCGCGATCCGCTCCAGCCGCACGCTCTCGCTGCTCAACATCGGGCAGGGCACCATCATCGCGGTCGGCCTCGTGGCGGTGATGGTGATGGCGGGCCAGGGCGTGGTCGCCGGCACGATGACGATCGGCGACTTCGTCGCGGTCAACGCCTTCCTGATCCAGCTCTACATGCCGCTCAACATGCTGGGCTTCGCCTATCGCGAGATCCGCAACGCGCTGGTCAACATGGAGAAGATGTTCGGGCTGCTGGGCGTGCCGGCGGAGATCGCCGACAGACCGGGCGCGCCGCCGCTCGCCGTCACCGGCGCCGAGATCGTGTTCGATCATGTCGACTTCTGCTACGAGCCGTCGCGGCCGATCCTGCACGATGTCAGCTTCCGCGTGGCGCCCGGCCACACGGTGGCCATCGTCGGCTCGAGCGGCGCCGGCAAGTCGACCATCTCGCGCATCCTGTTCCGCTTCTATGATGTCTCGTCGGGCCATGTGCGCATCGACGGGCAGGACATCCGCGACGTCCAGCAGGCGAGCCTGCGCGCCGCGATCGGGGTCGTGCCCCAGGACACCGTGCTGTTCAACGACACGATCTACTACAACATCGCCTACGGTCGCCCCGGCGCCAGCCGCGAGGAGGTCGAGGAGGCCGCGCGTCTGGCCCGCATCCACGATTTCATCGTGGCCCTGCCGCAGGGCTACCAGGCCGCGGTGGGCGAGCGCGGGTTGAAGCTCTCGGGCGGCGAGAAGCAGCGCGTGGCGATCGCGCGGACCATCCTCAAGAATCCGCGCATCCTGTTGTTCGACGAGGCGACCAGCGCGCTCGATACCCGCACCGAGCAGGAAATCCAGCGCTCCCTGGAAGAGGTCAGCCGTGGCCGCACCACGGTGATCATCGCCCATCGCCTGTCGACCATCATCAACGCCGACGAGATCATCGTGCTCGACCGCGGCCGCGTGGCCGAGCGCGGCCGCCATGGCGAACTGCTGGCCCGCGACGGCCTGTACGCCGACATGTGGCGTCGCCAGCAGGAGGCCGCCGCCGCGGCCGAACGGCGCATCGAGGAGCCCACCTCCTTCCGCGCCGAGGGGCATCTGCGTGTCGGCGACTGACACGAAACCCGGCGCCGGCGCGGCCGGCCCCTGGCGTTCGCTTATCCCCGTCTTCATCGCCTGTGCCGCAATCGGTCTGCAGTCGGGCGCCGCGATGCCGCTCGTGCCCCTCGCGCTGGAGCGGCAGGGCGAGGACAAGCTCACCATCGGCATCGTCGCCGCCGCCTGGGCGATCGGCATGCTCACGACCGGGCCCCACATCCCCCGGCTGGCCGCCCGCTTCGGCGCCGTGCCGCTCATCCTGGCCGCCGTCATGGCCGGTTCCCTGTGCACGGTCGGCTATACGCTGGCCACGGATCCGGTCGCGTGGTTCGCGCTCACCTTCCTGCACGGCGCGGTCGGCGGCGTGCCGTGGGTGGTGAGCGAGATCTGGATGAATCTCGTCGTCGAGGAGAAGCGCCGCGGCCGGGTCATGGCGATCTATGCCGCGATGTTCGCGGGCGGCATGGCGCTGGGCCCCCTCGTGCTGCAGGTCGTCGGAGTCTACGGGCCGGTGCCGTTCCTGACCTGCGCCGGGCTCGCCCTGCTGGTCGCGCTTCCGCTGCTGCCCTACAGGTACCGGGCGCCGGCGATCCGGCATCACGCCGAAGGCGGCTACGGCGCCATCTTCGTGGCGGCGCCGCTCGCCATGCTCGCGGCCTTTGCGGGAGGCCTGGGCGAGCAGGTCGCCTTCAGTTTCCTGCCGGTCTATGCGGTCAGCGCCGGCGTCGCGCCGGAGACCGGCGCGCTGTGGCTCTCGGCCTTCGTGGTCGGCAACGTGGCCCTGCAATGGCCGATCGGCTGGCTGGCCGACCATGTCGACCGGCGCGGCGTGCTGGCGGGCTGCACACTGATCAGCGCCGCGCTGGTGATCGGCCTCACCTTCGTGCCGGCCCAGTCGCTCTCCATCGTGGGCGTCATCATGCTGTGGGGCGGCATCTCGTTCGCGATCTACCCGGTGGGCCTGGCGCTGCTCGGCCAGCGATTCCATGGCGGCGACATCGCCCGCGCCAATACCGCCTTCAGCCTGATCTATGTCGTGGGCGGGCTGGTCGGCCGGCCGCTCACGGGGGCGGCCATGGATGCGGTGGGCGAACCCGGCCTCGGCTGGACGCTGGGCTTTTTCTACGCGATCGCGACGGCCGGCGCCTTGCTGGCAATGCGCCGCCGCGGCTGATAAGTCTGGCCGCCGATGAGTGCGTCCGCAGCGATTTCCGGTGTGCCGGCCGATCCGCTTCTCGAACCCCTGCTGAAGGGGGACCGGCGGGCGCTGGCGCAGGCCATCACCCTGATCGAATCGACCCGCAGCGACCATCGCGTGCGTGCGGATGCTCTGCTGGCCGAGGTGCTGCCGCATACCGGCAAGTCGGTGCGGCTCGGCATCACCGGCGTGCCCGGCGTCGGCAAGTCCACCCTGATCGAGCGCTTCGGCCTGTCGCTGCTCGACCGCGGCCGGACGCTCGCCGTGCTGGCGATCGATCCCTCGTCCAAGCGCGGCGGCGGATCGATCCTGGGTGACAAGACGCGCATGGAAGAGCTTTCGCGGCGCCGGGAGGCCTTCATCCGGCCGTCGCCGGCCGGAATCACCCTGGGCGGTGTCGCCCGGCGCACGCGGGAGACGATGCTGCTGGTGGAAGCCGCGGGGTTCGACACCGTGATCGTCGAGACGGTGGGTGTCGGCCAGTCCGAGACCGCGGTCTCCGACATGGTCGACATGTTCATCGTGCTGCTGCTGCCCGCCGGCGGTGACGACCTCCAGGGCATCAAGCGCGGCGTGATCGAGCTCGCCGACCTGATCGTGGTCAACAAGGCCGACGGCGACCTGAAGGCGACCGCCCGGCGCTCGGCCGCCGACTACCAGCATGCGCTGCGCATGCTGCGCTCGCCGACCCCCGGCTGGACGCCCGAAGTCACCACCAGCTCGGCCCAGACGGGCGACGGCGTCCTCGAGATCTGGGACGTCGTCGAGCGCTTCAACCAGGCGGTGGGCGAGAAGGGGATCCAGAAGCGCCGTGCCGAGCAGGCTCGGGCCTGGATGTGGAACGAGGTCGGAGAGACCCTGCTGGCGCAACTGAAGGCGCACCCCGACGTGCGCCGGCTGGTCGGCGGACTGGAGCGCGAAGTCGAGGCCGGGCGGCTCACTCCCGCCGCGGCGGCCCGGTCCATGCTACAAGTCTTCCATGGCCGCTAAGTCTTTCCTGAAACGCGCGCGCCGCGCCGCCGAAGCCCAGAAAGAGCCCTTCTGGAAGCGCAAGACCCTCGCCGAGATGACCCAGCAGGAGTGGGAATCGCTCTGCGACGGCTGCGGCATGTGCTGTGTCAACAAACTCGAATACGAGGGCACGGGCGAACTCGCCCAGACCGACACCTGCTGCCGCCTGCTGGATCCCAAAACGGCGCTCTGCAAGGACTACAAGAACCGCAAGAAGATCGTTCCAGAATGCATCCAGCTCACCCCAAAGGTGGTGGCCAAGATGGACTGGCTCCCCAGGACTTGTGGGTATCGGCTGGTCCACCTGAAGCAGGACCTCTATTGGTGGCATCCCCTGGTCTCCGGGGACCCGAACACGGTGCACGAGGCGGGAATCTCGGCCCGGGGGCGGGTGATCCCGGAGGACCAGGTCGAGGACATCAGCGAAAGAGTGGTGGACTGGTTCGCTTGACGGGCACCGTTTGGGCCCGTAAAAAGCCGGCCTTCCCGCCCTCCGGCGGGATCGTTTTTTTAGCGGATATCGCCATGCCTCGTCGTTGCGCCCTCTCGGGCAAGTCCGTCCAGTACGGCAACAATGTGAGCCACGCCAACAACAAGTCGAAGCGCCGGTTCATGTCGAACCTCCAGGTCGCTTCGGTGTTGTCCGATGCGCTGGGCCATGCGGTGCGCCTGCGCCTGACCCCCCGCGGCATCAAGACGATCGAGCACAATGGCGGCATCGACGCCTACCTGCTCGACACGAACGACAGCAAGCTCTCGCCCGAGATGAAGGTGCTGAAGCGCCGCGTCGTCTCGGCCAAGGGCAAGAAGGACGCGAAGCAGGCGGCAGCCTAAAGTCGTCCCTCCCCATTCAAATGGGGAGGTGACGGCGTTTTACGCCGTCGGAGGGGTCAGAGGCCTACGACGCCCATGACCCCATCGCCCCGTATGACGGGGCACTTCCCCATTTGAATGGGGAAGAGAGGTACGCGTGTGAGCCTCAGCCCTCGCTACGGCGCCAATTCGAACAGCATCAGAATGTTGCGCTGAAGCGGATTGAAGTTGTCGTCCGATATCAGCCAGAGCAGCGTCTCGCCCCTGGCGCCGCGCGTTGCGGCCAGCCCTTCGAGATTGTCGACCGCATAGGGTGAGGCGAGGCGCGCCAACTCCTCGGGCCGCACGGTCGCATCGGGCTTGAGCTCAGCCGCGTCGAACCGCATCACCCGGACCCGCACCCCGCGCACCATGTCGAAGGCCCGCTCCAGGGTGGCGAAGGAGCCGTCCGGCAGCAGCGCCAGCGCGGTCGGCCTGTAGTCCGGAAGGGTCGCGTAGCTGAATGAACTCCAGGTGTACCGGCCACTGCCGTCGGGCTTGCCGATCCAGCCCACCACCGTCTCCGGCTGCTGGCTGTACTCCTCGCTGATCGCGATAACCGTGCCGTCCGCGAGGGCAGCCATCGCCTCGATCCCGCCATTGTCGGGCTGGCGGCCGATGTCGGCGGGCCCCTCGACGGGAATCGGCGTCTCGGTGAGCGACGGATAGCGCCACAGCCTGTGCCGGCGCTCGAAGGCGACCAGCCATGATCCGTCGGGCAGGCGCGCGAACGCCTCTACGTCGGCTTCCGGCTTGGTCTCGATCGGCTTGCCGTCGAGGCCGCGCAGTTGGCCCATCCGCGCATCGCCCAGACCCACCAGAGTGCCGTTGGCGTCGAAGCGGGGTGTGGCCACGAGCCAGGCGCCCTCGTCGGAGATCGAGGTGAGGGTGCGATTGTCCGGCGTGACGTGGAGATCCGACAGGCCACCGAAATTGCGCAGGTTGGCCCGCATCTCGAGGCCGCCCCGCCAGATCAGCCGGCCGACCCGCGTGGCCTTCGGCTCGTCGATCTTGAACGTGAGGGCCGAGCTCTCGATCGTGACGGGCTGTTCCTGCGCCACGGCCGGCGGCGGCGAGACGCCGGCGCAGGCTGCGACGAGCAGGCAGAGCGTGAGAAGAAAGCGGTTTGCCACCTGAGGCAGACGCGCGATCAGGCGGCGCGCTTGCCGGACTTGGTGCCCTTGCCGGGCTGCTTGCCCGCGCCGCGGGCGGCGCGGAGGTCCTTCTTCTCGTCGTCGTCGAACAGGGAGGCGAGCTGCTCCATCATCGTGCCGCCGAGCTGGTCGGCGTCGACGATGGTGACGGCACGGCGATAGTAGCGTGTGACGTCATGGCCGATGCCGATGGCGACCAGTTCGACCGGCGAGCGCGTCTCGATCCAGTCGATGACGTCGCGCAGGTGCCGCTCCAGATAGTTGCCGGGATTGACCGACAGGGTCGAGTCGTCGACCGGCGCGCCGTCCGAGATCACCATCATGATCTTGCGCTCTTCGGGACGCGGCAGCAGTCGGCTGTGCGCCCACAGCAGCGCCTCGCCGTCGATGTTCTCCTTGAGGATGCCCTCGCGCAGCATCAGGCCCAGGTTTTTGCGGGCACGCCGCCACGGCGCATCGGCCGGCTTGTAGATGATGTGGCGCAGGTCGTTGAGGCGGCCCGGGTTGGCCGGCTTGCCGGCGGCGAGCCACTGCTCGCGGCTCTGGCCGCCCTTCCAGGCGCGCGTCGTGAAGCCCAGGATCTCGACCTTCACGCCGCAGCGCTCGAGCGTGCGGGCCAGGATGTCGGCGCTCATCGCCGCGACCGTGATCGGCCGGCCGCGCATCGAGCCTGAATTGTCGATCAGCAGCGACACGACGGTATCGCGGAAATTGGTGTCGCGCTCGGTCTTGAACGACAAAGCGTGCATCGGATTGGTGACGACGCGGGTGAGGCGCGCGGCGTCGAGGATGCCCTCGTCGAGATCGAATTCCCAGGCGCGGTTCTGCTGCGCCATCAGGCGGCGCTGCAGGCGATTGGCGAGCTTGCCGATGACGCCCTGCAGATGCGCGAGCTGCTGGTCGAGATGGTTGCGCAGGCGGCCGAGTTCCTCGGCGTCGCACAGCGCGTCGGCCTCGACGATCTCGTCGAACTTGTTGGAATAGCCGTGATACTGCTGGCCGGCCGGCTCGTTGCTGAGCGCCCCCGGCGGCAGCCACGGACGCTCGGCGCGGCCCGGCTCCTCCTCGTCGCCCGAGCCCATCTGCATCTCGGTCTGGGCCTGGTCGGCGGCGGTCTCGGAGGCGTCATCCTGCTCGGACGCGTCCTCGCTCTCCTCGCCTTGGGCGCCGTAGCCCTGGGTCTCGCTCGAATCACTCTGGTCGTCGCCGGTCTCGTTCGACTGACCGTCGGCGTTTTCCTGGTCCTGCGAGTCCTCGTTGTCGTCGTCCTGGAGCTCGGCCGTCTCGTCGCCCAGCTTGAGGTCGCGGATGAGCTGGCGGGCGGCGCGGGCGAAGGCTTCCTGGTTGGTGAGCGAATCGCGCAGTTTCTGGAAGTCGCGGCCGGCGGCGCTTTCCACGTCGGCGCGCCACATGTCGACCATCGCCTTGGCCGAGTCCGGCGGCGCGGCGCCGAGCAGCTGCTCGCGGGCGATCAGGCCGATCACGTCGGCGATCGGGGCGTCTTCCTTGGTCTTGATGCGGGCATGGCCGCGCTGGTCGGAGCGCTGGCGCCACAGGGCGGAGAGGTTGTCGGCGACACCGACCATCTTGCGGGCACCCAGCGCCTCGACGCGGACCTGCTCGACCGCCTCGAAGATCGCGCGCGCCGCCTCGCCGCGGGGGACGCGGCGCAGGTGGGTCTTGCGGTCGTGATGGCGCAGCTTCAGCGCCATCGAATCGGCCTCGCCGCGGACGCGGCTCACATCCTCGACCGGCAGATCGCGCGCCGGCACGGTGATGCGGGCTTCCTGGCCCAGCAGCGAACCGCCGTCGGGGACAAAGGCTACGTTTACTTCCTTGCGCGACACCGCCCGCATGGTGGTGGCGGTGACGCGGCGAAACTCCTCGAGGGGAGTGGAGTCCTTGGCGGCCATGCGGCCCTCTTTACTTATCTTAGTGCAGCTTGCCGCCCTTGCCGCTGGACGCCGGCAATTCCTTGCCGAAGCAGCGCTGGTAGTACTCGGCGAGCGTGCTGCGCTCGACCTCGTCGCACTTGTTCAGGAAGGTGAGACGGAAGGCAAAGCCCACGTCGCCCCCGAAGATGCGCGCATTCTCGGCCCAGGTGATCACCGTACGCGGCGACATGACGGTCGAGATGTCGCCGGCGATGAACCCGGCGCGCGTCAGCTCGGCAAGGGCCACCATGGCGGCGATGGTCTTGCGGCCTTCGTCGCTGTTGTAGTGCGGCGTCTTGGCGGCGACGATGTTCACTTCCTGCTCGTGCGGCAGGTAGTTCAGCGTCGTCACGATCGACCAGCGGTCCATCTGACCCTGGTTGATCTGCTGCGTGCCGTGATAGAGGCCCGTCGTGTCGCCGAGGCCGACCGTGTTGGCGGTCGAGAACAGGCGGAACGCCGGATGCGGATGGATGACCTTGTTCTGGTCGAGCAGCGTGAGCTTGCCGTCGACCTCGAGCACGCGCTGGATCACGAACATCACGTCGGCGCGGCCGGCGTCATACTCGTCGAACACCAGGGCCGTCGGGTTCTGCAGCGCCCACGGCAGGATGCCTTCACGGAACTCGGTGACCTGCTTGCCGTCGCGCAGGACGATCGCATCCTTGCCGATCAGGTCGATGCGCGAGATGTGGCTGTCGAGGTTGACGCGCAGGCAGGGCCAGTTGAGGCGGGACGCGACCTGCTCGATATGGGTCGACTTGCCGGTGCCGTGATAGCCCTGGACCATGACACGGCGGTTGTGGGCGAAGCCGGCGAGGATCGCCATCGTCGTGTCGTGATCGAACAGGTAGGCATCGTCGACCTGCGGGACATGCTCGGTCGGCGTGCTGAACGCCGGCACTTCCATGTCGGTATCGATGCCGAAAACCTGACGCGCAGAAACCTTGATATCCGGCATGCCCGAAACATTCTGACGCGCCGCGGTCGTCGTAGAGGCCATCACACGAATTCCTACAAAACAATGCCCGCCAATTGCGGGCGAATTGATAGTCGCAGGCAGGATTGTGCACTGCAAGCGGCCAAATGCACGGACAGCCCCAAGCAGGGCTAATCATTCGGCCGGGAGGTGCTCCGAAGCCCGCAGAGTGGAATACGCGGCGTTGATTTCCTTAAGTTTCTCCTCGGCCTCGCGCGCCCCGCCATTTGCGTCGGGGTGATGCAGCTTCACCAGCTCCTTGTACCGGGATCTCACGACTTTCCGGGTAAGGGGCCATGAAAGTTCGAGGACATCGAGGGCATTGCGCTCCGCCGGGGTCAGCTGTTCGCTGCCGTCGTACTTGGGCGGCGGCTTCTCCCCGAGGCCGGCATCGTCGGCCAGGCCGAACGGATCCTTGATATGGGCATAGGGATTGCCATTGCGGCGGGCACCGAGCGGCCAGACCGGGCGGCGCCAGGTCGTATCGGCGCGGATATGGGCCTCGATCTGGTCGGAATCCAGGCCGGCGAAATAGTCCCACTTCTTGTTGTAGTCGCGGACGTGCTCGAGGCAGAACCAGCGATACTCGTCGAGCTTGTCGCGGGCGCGCGGCGCACGATATTCCCCCTGCAGGCGACAGCCTGGGGTCTCGCAGACGCGCTGGTGCGGCTTCGCACCATCCAGTGCCGCCAGTGGGTTCGCTCTCCGTCGGGCCATCGGGCTAATATGTGTTCAACGACTAGAACCGGCAAGATGAGGCAAGATGGTCATGGGCAAGGTGGCGACGGCGATTGACAGCAAGCTTCGGGCGGCCTTCGAACCGGTGCGTCTGGCCATCGAAGACGAGTCCTCGAAGCATCACGGCCATGCCGGCTGGCGCGAAGGGGGCGAGACGCATTTCCGGGTGGAAATCGTGTCGCAGGCCTTCGAAGGAAAGACCCGCGTCGCCCGCCAGCGCCTGGTCTATGCCGCCCTCAGGGACGAACTCGACGCCGGCCTGCATGCCCTGGCGATGGAGACCCTGACGCCGGCCGAAGACAAGAAGTCCTGAGCGCCCTGCGCAACTGAGAAGGGTCCCTCGGCTGCGCTCGGGATGACATTATTGTTGAGGTCAGCGCAGTGCGCCGATCCAGAAAAAGCTGTCATCCCGAGCGTAGCGAGGGACCTTTGAGCCACCACGACGGCGCTAGCGTCAGCCTTCCATCTCCACGTCCTTGCCTTCGACGGCCGCGCGGACGGCTTCGGCGTCGGGGCCGGTGTAGAAGTGCGGCACCCAGCGCCGGGTGACTTCGCTGTCTGAGGCCCAGGTATGGCAGGTGTCGAGCATGTAGGGCTTGCGCTGCGGCTTGGGCTGGGCGTCGGGATCCTTCGGCGGCAGGGTGCCGGTCTTCTCCCGATGCGCGTTGTTGAGATCGCGGGCCTTCTTCGACGACACGGTCTGGAAGGCGGTCGTGGCGACCGGCCCCAGCAGCTCGACGATGTGCGTGCAGCCATGGACGCCGCCCAGCCGCTCGCGCACCGCGCGATGGAAGCCGCCGCCGATGCGCAGGCCGATCAGCTTCCTGAAGGCCGGCGCGATGTCGCCGCACATGCGGTAGGGCGACTTGTCGGTCACCGCCTCGGCATCGACGATCGTGAACTTGTGGTCGATCGTCAGCCGGATCGACATGTCGTGGACGAAGTCGCCCGGCTGCAGCGGCCCACGCCATTCGTTGGCGTGTTCATAGGTCTTCTCGTCGGTGATGCGGCCCTCGATGTCCCACAGCCCGTCGTCGCGGAAGAATCCCTGGCAGACGACGCGGCGCGTATGAAGGTGCTGTCGCCCGACCGGCGGCGAAAGCGGCATGGTCGTTCCTCGTGGTGTCGGGTGGAAGTCAGTTGCCCGCCTGTATGGCGGCGGGCGGCACGATCCGCAACTCGGCGACGCGCGTGCCCTCGCGCTTCAAAATCTCGAAGCGAAATCCGTAAAATGCATAGATCTGGCCGACTTCGGGGATGCGCCGCGCCTCGTGGAGCACCAGCCCCGCGATGGTCGTGGCGACGCTCTCGGGCAGGCCCCAGCCGAATTCGCGGTTGAGGTCGCGGATCGGCACGTCGCCCCGGCAGACCACGCTGCCGTCGTCGCGCCGGGCGACGCCGCGGCGGATGGCGTCATGCTCGTCCTCGATGTCGCCGACGATCTCCTCGATGATGTCCTCGAGCGTCACGATGCCGCGCAACGCTCCGTATTCGTCGACCACGAGAGCGAAGTGCTCGTGCCGGGCGCGGAACGCCTCGAGCTGGTCGAACAGGACCGTGGATTCCGGGATGAACCACGGCGGGGTCAGGATCGAATCGATCTGCACCGATTTCGGACCGCCGGCCGCCTCGACGGCGCGGAAGAGATCCTTGGCGTGCATGATGCCCACCACATTGTCGGCCTCGCCGCGATAGAGCGGGATGCGCGTATAGGGCGCCGCCAGCATCTGCGTGACGATGGCCTCGGTCGGCTGGTCGGCGTCGATCAGCACGACGTTGCCGCGATGGGTCATGACATCGCCCACCGTGCGATCGCCGAGATCGAGCACGGAGCGCAGCATCGCCTTCTCGGCGGGCGCGCTGTCGCCGCTCTGGCCCTCGCCATGCAGTTCGATGGCCCCGCGCAGCGCTTCGCTCTGCTCTTCGGCGTCGGGCGTGCGGTCGGTGCGCACGTTCAGCAGCCTGAGGAAGAAGCGCGAGGTGGCCGCGACGCCGCGCGCCATCGGGCCGAGGATGGTCAACGTGACCATGATCGACGGGGCCAGCGCCAGTGCCACCCGGTCGGCCCGCAGCAGCGCCCAGGTCTTGGGCATGACCTCGGCGAAGATCACGATCAGGACGCCGATGACCAGGGTGGCGTAGACCACGCCCGCCGCGCCGAACAATGCCGTGAGCACCGCCGTCGACAGCGAGGCGGAGAAGATGTTGACCACGTTGTTGCCCAGCAGGACGGCGCTCACCGTCTCGTCCTTGCGGTCGAGCAGCGCGTTCACGATGACGGCTTTCGGATTGCCCTGCAGGGCGAGGCGGTGCATGCGCGGCCGCGAGGCCCCCGTGATCGCCGTCTCCGCGGCCGACAGGTACGCCGCCAGGAACAGGCAGACCACCACGAGCGGGATCGCGATGGAAAGCGGGATGTCGAAATGCAGCTCGGCGTCCATGCCGCGCCTAGGCTGCGATGGCGTCGTCGAGCAGGCCTCGCAGGCCCGCCTCGTCGACGTCGCGGGTGACGAAGGATTTTCCGATGCCGCGGGCCAGCACGAAGGTGAGCTTGCCGCCCTCGGCCTTCTTGTCGCCGCGCATGTGTTCGATCAGCCTCGCTGAATTCCAGGTGCGGCTGTTGTCACCGCCGATCGTGCGCAGCCGGACCGGCAGGCCGACGGCGCCGAGATGGCCGCGCACGCGCTCCGCGTCCGCGGCCGGGCAGAGGCCGAGCCGGGCCGACAGGTCGAAGGCCATCGCCATGCCCGCGCCGACCGCCTCGCCATGCAACAGCGCCCCGCCGAAGCCGGTCTCGGCCTCCAGCGCGTGGCCGAACGTGTGGCCGAGGTTGAGGAGGGCCCGCAGGTCGGTGGTCTCGCGCTCGTCGGCCGCCACGATGCGCGCCTTGGAAAGACAGCTCTGCTCGATCGCATAGGTGCGTGCCACGGCATCGCCCGCCAGCACGGCCTCGCCGTTCTTCTCGCACCAGGCGAAGAAATCGGGGTCGTCGATCAGCCCATATTTCGCGACCTCGGCGTAGCCCGCCAGCAATTCGCGACGCGGCAGCGTGTCGAGCACCGTGGTGTCGGCCAGCACGAGGCGCGGCTGGTAGAAGGCGCCGACCAGGTTCTTGCCGTGGCGGGTGTTGATGCCGGTCTTGCCGCCGACCGAGGAATCGACCTGGGCCAGAAGTGTCGTCGGCACCTGGATGAAGTCGACGCCGCGCAACAGCACCGCGGCCGCGAAGCCCGTGAGATCGCCCACCACGCCGCCGCCCAGCGCCACCAGCGTCGTCTTGCGATCGGGGCGCAGGTCGAGCAGCTCGTTCATCAGCCGGCCGAAGCTCGCGAAATCCTTGCTGCTTTCGCCGGCGGGCACGGTCACCGTCCGGGTCTCGACGCCGGCCCTGTCGAACGAAGCGGCGAGGCGCGCGCCGTAGAGCGGGGCCACCGTGTCGTCGCTGACGATCGTGACGCGGGGCGCGGCCAGCAGCGGGCGCGACAGTTCGCCCGCGCGGTCGATCAGGCCGGGACCGATCGCGATGTCGTAGGCGCGGCCGGCCAGGTCGACGCGGATGGTGCGAGGCGAACTCATGTCGTTTGTCCTGGTGTCGGGGCCTGCAGATAGGCGCGGATCGCCTCGAGTACCTGCTCCGTGGTGCGTTCGGCCGGTTGGGCGGTCGAATCGACCACGATGTCGGCCTCGGCGTAGATCGGGTAGCGCTGCTGCATGAGGCGCGCGAGAATTTCCTTCGGGTCGCCCTGGCGGAGCAGCGGACGGTGCGTCCGCTTCTTCACCCGGTCGAACAGCACGTCGAGTTCGGCGCGCAGCCACACCGTCAGGGCGCGGGTCTTCATCAGCGCGCGTGTCTCGGGATCCATGTAGGCGCCGCCACCGGTCGACAGGACGTGCGGTGTCTCCTCCAGCAGGCGGCCGATCACGCGGCGCTCGCCGGCACGGAATTCCTGCTCGCCATATCTTTCGAAGAATTCAGCGATCGTGCAGCCGGCCGCGCGCTCGATCTCGTCGTCTGCATCGACGAACGGGAGGCCGAGTCTTGCCGCCAGTCGCTTGCCGATGGCGCTCTTGCCCGCGCCCATCAACCCAACGAGGGCCACGGTGCGCGGCAAGGACAGGGGGGAAGAGGCGTCCATGTCGAGCTGCAGCATAGGATGTCGCCCATAATGTCGCCGGTTTCAAGCGACCGGCCTCGATCCTGCTCGTCTGAGCTCTCGGCAATTGCCGCCTTCGCGGCGGGCAGGTACCTTGCGGCGCCGTGCCCCTGTTCCGCTCCAGAAACCGATTCAGCATTCCCACCCTGCGTCTTGGGCCTGTGATCATCGCTGCCGTCCTGGCCGTGGTGGTTGCCGGGCTGGTGGCTCTCGCGGTCGTCGAACCGCGCCCTCCGCTCAGGCATTTCGAGGTTCCGGTCCCCAATGAGCGCCTTGCGCGCTAGCCGCGGCCACGGTCCATGAAGCGCAAGCCGGCCTTCAAGCACGTGCGCGAGGTCGAGGCCTTCCTCGAGATGCTGCAGGCCGAACGCGGCGCCTCCAAGAACACGCTGCTCGCCTACGCGGCCGACCTGGCCGACCTTCAGGGGTTCCTGGCGCGGCGCAAGCAGAGCACCGTGACGGCCGACCCGACGGCATTGCGCGCCTATCTGAAGTCGCTCGACTATGTCGGGATGACGCCGCGCACGGTGGCCCGGCGCCTCTCGGTGATGCGGCAGTTCTTCCGTTTTCTGCTCGCCGAGCGCCTGCGCGACGACGATCCGGCGAGCACGCTCGACTCGCCGCGGCTCGGACGGCCGTTGCCCAAGGTCCTGTCGCGCGAGGAGGTCGACCGGCTGATCGAGGCGGCGCGTACCAAGGACGCCGTGGATGGCGGCCGCATGGCGACGCTGCTGGAAATCCTCTACGCCGCCGGCCTGCGCGTGTCGGAGCTGGTGAGTCTTCCTTTGTCTGCCGTCGAACGCGATCCCTCGATGCTGCTGGTCCGCGGCAAGGGCGACAAGGAGCGGCTGGTTCCGCTGTCGGACCCGGCGCGGACGGCGATCGTCGCCTGGCTGCACATGCGCAGCAGTCAGCTCGCCGAGGGCGAGACCTCGCGGTTCCTGTTCCCCTCGCGCGGCCGGACCGGCCACCTGACGCGCCAGCGTTTCGCACAGCTCCTGAAGGAAGCGGCGCTGGGCGCCGGCATCGATCCGGCACGGGTGTCGCCGCATGTGCTGCGCCACGCCTTTGCCAGCCATCTCTTGGCCGGCGGCGCCGATCTGCGCTCCGTCCAATTGATGCTGGGCCATGCAGATATCGCCACCACCCAGATCTATACGCACGTGCTCGACGAGAAGCTGCGTTCGCTGGTCCAGGACCATCATCCGCTGGCCCGCCGGAAGGGCCGGCCGGCCGGTTGACAGGATTCCGCGACCGGGCGACACCTGCCCTCAATGACGATTTACCTCGACTTCGAGAAGCCGATTGCGGAGCTGGAAGGCAAGATCGCCGAGCTTCGGCATCTTCCCAATTCCGGCGATGTCGACATCGCCGAAGAAGTCATGCGTCTGCAGGACAAGGCGAACAAGCAGATCCGTGCGACCTACGCCAAGCTGACGCCGTGGCAGCGGGTGCAGGTCGCCCGCCATGCCGAACGGCCGCACGCCCAGGCCTATATCGACCGGCTGATCACCGACTACACGCCGCTCGCAGGCGACCGCGCCTTCGGCGAGGACGCCGCGATCGTGGGCGGCATGGGGCGCCTGCAGGGCCGCAGCATCGTCGTGCTGGGCCAGCAGAAGGGCGACGACACCGATTCGCGCATCAAGCACAATTTCGGCATGGCCCGGCCCGAGGGCTATCGTAAGGCGCAGCGCCTGATGCGGCTGGCCGACCGGTTCAAGCTGCCGGTGCTCACCCTGGTCGACACGCCCGGCGCCTATCCCGGCATCGACGCCGAGGCGCGCGGCCAGGCGGAAGCGATCGCCAGTTCGATCGAGACCTGCCTCGGGCTCGGCGTGCCGCTGGTCAGCGTGGTGATCGGCGAGGGCGGTTCGGGCGGTGCGCTCGCCATCGCCTCGGCCGACCGCGTCTACATGCTGGAAAACTCGGTCTATTCGGTGATCACGCCGGAAGGCTGTGCCTCGATCCTGTGGCGCAACAACGCCAACGCCCAGGACGCCGCCGAGGCGATGAAGGTCACGGCCGCCGATCTCAAGAAGCTCGAGGTGATCGACGACGTGATCCCCGAGCCGATGGGCGGCGCCCATCGCGCGGCCACCGAGACGATCGACGTCGTGGGCAAGGTCGTGGCCGAGGCGATCGCCGACCTCACTAAGCTCGACGCCGACACGTTGCGCGCGCGCCGCCAGGACAAGTTCCTGGCGATGGGCAAGAAGGGTCTCTGACTTCCTTGTCGCTGCGCCTCAGCGTTCTCGACCAGTCGCCGATCGCTAAGGGTCGCACGCCGGCCGAAGCCGTGCGTGACACGCTGGAACTCGCACAGCTCTGCGACCGGCTGGGCTACACGCGCTACTGGCTGGCCGAGCACCATAGCAGCGAGGCGCTGGCCGGCTCGACGCCGGAGGTGCTGATCACGCGGGTGGCGGGTCTCACCGAGCGCATCCGGGTCGGATCGGGCGGCGTGATGCTGCCGCACTACAGCGCCTACAAGGTGGCGGAGAATTTCCGCATGCTGGAGACGCTGTTCCCCGGCCGCATCGATGTCGGCATCGGCCGTGCCCCGGGCAGCGACCAGCACACGATGCGCATCCTGGCCGACGGCAAGCCCAACTGGAGCAATGCCGACAAGTATCCCTACCAGGTGCGCGACCTCGTCGCCTGGCTGCACGACGCGTTGCCGCTCAATCACGAAGGCACCGGCGTGGTGGCCCAGCCGACCGGCGACACCGCGCCCGACGTCTGGCTGCTGGGATCGAGCGACGACAGTGCCGCGCTGGCCGCGCATTTCGGCCTGCCGTTCTGCTTCGCCCACTTCATCAATCCCGACGGCGGCGATGGCGTGACCCGCGCCTACCGCGCGCACTTCAAACCTTCGTCGCTTCATCCCAGGCCGGTGCCGATGATGGCGATCTCGGTGCTCTGCGCCGAAACCGACGAGGAGGCCGATCTCCTGTCGCGCAGCCGCGAGGTCTGGGCGATGCGCTTGCGGACGCTCGGCAATCCCGGTCCCGTCCCGTCGGTCGCGGAAGCGACGGAAGCCGCCAAGGCGCCCGGCGCGGAACGCTGGCTGCCGGCACTGCGTCGCCGCTCGGTGGTCGGCTCGCCCAGGACGGTGAGGGCAGGGCTCGAACGCCACGCCGCCGCCTACGAGGTCGACGAGATCATGGCGGTGACGATCTGCTACGACTTCGAGAAGCGGAAGCGGTCGTATGAGTTGCTGGCCGAGGAATTCAAACTGTCGTCCTGAGCGCAGCGAAGGACCTTGCGGAGCGACCAAAGAACTCCGTGGCTAGCGTGAGATCCTTCGCTTCGCTCAGGATGACATGAGCCCCGCCAGCGGGAACCCCTTGCCCTTGCCGTTTTGTGGCCGGCGCTTCTCGATCATGGCGCGGGCCTCCGCGGCGCGGCCGGCCTTCACCATCGCCGAGGTCACGATGTACTCGAGCAGGTCGCGTTGCGCGCGGCTGCCGCCCAGGCGCTCGTGCGTGGCGAGCAGGGGCTCGATCTCGCCGATCGCGCGCTTCCAGTCGCCCTGCGCATAGGCCTCGAAGCCGTGCGCCAGCGACGGCAGCATGTCGGCGGTGGCGCCGCGCGGGCTCTCGATGAACTTGGCAAGCGTCGCGCCGTCGCCGGCCATCGCGTAGGCCAGCACCGTATGCATGTCGACGAAGCCGAGGCCCGGTCGGCCGAACCACTTGGTGGCGTAGTCGGCGACCTCGCGCCACCGCCCGGCCTGCCGCGGTTCGCCCGCCATCTCCGCGCGCGCGAGGAAGGCCGGGCAGTCGGTCGCGACGTTGACCTGCGGTCCCCAGGCGACAGCGGGACTAAGCGCCTCGTCATAGATGCGCCAGGCGTCTTCCATGCGTCCGGTTTCCATCGACCACAGCGCAAGGTGCCAGTTGTTGTGGACGTGCATCAGGCCATCGCGCGAATAGTCCTTCATCCAATCCCGCAGGAAGGCGAGTCCGGCCTCGCGCTCGCCCAACTCGTAGAACAGGTGGCCGCGGATGTGCGCGGCGTGGGCGCTCTTGGGAAAGGCTTCGAGGGCGGCATCGATGTTGCGCTGGCCCTCGTCGAGCTTCTGCAGCTCGATCTGCGCGAAGGCGAGCTGCGTGCGGTACCACCAGTCGTCGCCATAGTGCTTCTCGAACGGTTCGAGCAGCGCCAGCTGGTCGACCTCGCGGCCGGTCTTGCCGGAGAAGCCGATCAGGCCGAACACGCTGGTCGCGGGCGCGAGCGCCATGGCGTCGCGCGGCCATTCCTTCATGTGCTCGCGGATCGCCTCGAGGGCGGCGGCACCTTGGCCGGTCAGGATCTTCTCGAAGATGGCGATCTGGCTCTGCTCGCGCGGGGATGCAGTGGCGGCCAGCTCCTTGGCGCGCGCCAGCGGCGCCTTGGCCTCGTGGCCGCGGCCCAGCAACTGCTTTGCGCGGGCCAGCGAGATGTGGCCCAGCGCGAAGCTCTCGTCGGCTTCGACGGATTTCTGGAAGGCCGTGTCCATGCCGGGCGTCGCGGCCATCAGGCTCTCGACGCCTGCCAGATAGGCATCGCGCGCCGCGACCGATTGCGTGCCGAGTTCGTTGCCGTAGCGATCCTGCAGGCTCATCACTTCTCCTTGCCCGCCGTGGGATCCCACATCGGCGAGGCCATGGTTTCGCTGAAATTCTTGAACATCAGGTTGAACGAGATGCTGATGCGGTCGCTTTCCCCGTCATTGGCCGGCACCGTGTGCTTCAGCCAGGACGGGAAGATCACCATGCGGCCTTCCCTGCTCGGCGCATTGGCGCCGTTGGCGGTGAGGCGGGTGTACTGGCGCGGCTTGGGCATGATCATCGAGGCCTGGCCGCGGGGATCCTGGAACAGGATCTGCGAACCGCCGGCCGGGATCGACACATAGTAGACGCCGCTCAGGTAGTTGTTGGGATGATGGTGCATCGGATGGTAGGCGCCGGGCGGATTGACGTTGGCCCAGCAGCCTGTGATCGCCATCGGATACTGATCGACCTGCAGGAAGCGGGCGACGCCGCGGCCTGCGGTCTCGACCAGCTTGGCGAACTCCGCGAAGGCCGGGCGCGTGTGGAGGTCCTGCGGCGTCTGCCAGTTGCTGCCGGCCGGCACCTTCGCTCGCGGCGCGATCAACCGTTCGATCTCGGCCTTGAGTTTCGCATTGAGGCTCGCCGCTGCGGCCGGCTGGAGGTCCACGATCCACAGCGGGGTCGGGAAGATCTCCTGCACTTCCTGCTTCTCGATCATGGCTGAAAGTATATCCCGCGATTGCCCGATTGTCCGTTAGGTGGTCCAATCCGTCGCATAAGCAGAGCGAGGAGGAAGCCCGGTGACTGTGTCGATCCATGCCGTGACGCCCGACTTCGTGGCCGAAGTCGGCGACGTCGCCCTGAACAAGGTCTCGTCCGAGGACCTGGCCGCGATCCGCGCGGCTTTCACCAAGTATGCGGTCCTGGTCTTTCCCGACCAGGAATTCGACGACGACAGCCAGCTCGCCTTCGCGCGCCATTTCGGACCGCTCGAGACGACCGTCTTCATGGCCCGCAAGGGCCATAACCTGCGGCTGCACCAGAACATGGCCGATGTCGGCAATCTCGACGCCGAGAACCGGATCCTGGAGACCAACAACCGCCAGCGTCTCTACAATCTCGGCAACCGGCTGTGGCACACCGATTCGTCGTTCAAGCGCCTGCCCGCCTACTGCTCGATGCTGCATGCCCGTTCGATCCCGCCGATCGGCGGCCATACCGAGTTCGCCGACATGCGCGCGGCCTACGACGCGCTGCCGGACTCCACCAAGCAACGCATCGCCGGACTGGTCGCCGAGCATTCGATCATGACCTCGCGTGGCAAGCTCGGCTTCAAGGATTTCGACGAGAGCGAGCGCGCGGCCTTCGCGCCGGTGCCGCAGGTGCTGGTGCGCCGCTTGCCCGATTCGGGCCGCATGAGCCTCTACATCGCCAGCCACGCCGGCGCGATCCGCGGCATGCAAGACGACGAAGCGCGCCAGCTCATCGACGAGCTCACCGCGCACGCGACACAGCGTCAGTTCGTCCATGCCCATCGCTGGCGCGAGAACGACCTCGTGATCTGGGACAATCGCTGCACCATGCATCGCGGCATGGAGTTCGACGACCAGCGCTACAAGCGCGACATGCGCCGCGCCACCGTCTCCGACGTGGCACCGACCTGCGAGCAGATGGGCCTCTCCGTCGCCGCGGAGTAGTGCGTCATCTCTTGTATCTCGGGCGACAGAATTATCCGTCGTCCTTCGACTACGCCACCCTGCGGGCGGCTTCGCTCAGGACGACGGAGATTTATAGCAAGCGCCGCATGATCGTCCGCCGCCACGGCGGATGGCCATGCCGGTTCCCTTCCATGGCCTGCATGCGGAAGACGTGCGGCCAGTCTGCGCGGGGCATCTCCGCGAAGCCGCGTCGCGCATAGTAGGGCGCGTTCCACGGGACATCGCGATGGGTCGACAGATGGAGCGTGCGATGGCCCAGGCTGCGGGCCGCCGTCGCGGTTTGTTCGATCAATGCAGTGCCGAAGCCGTACCCCTGCCAGCGTTGGAGCACCGAGAGCTGGTCGAGCCACGCCGTGCCACCCGGAAACTTCGTCAGGGCGAACCCGACCGGCCGGTTGAGGGCTGAGACTGCGATCCAGAGCCGTCTTTCGCGCCGGCCGGCCTCGAGCGAGGCGAGGCTGGCGGGCGGCATGTCGACCACTTGGCCGAGGCCGACGCGCCGATAGCGCAGGTCGGCTTCGTTTTCGATCTGCGGCAGCAGCTTGATTTCGTGCGGGTGCGGGCGGCGAATCATGGCAGGGGATTGGTTAGGCTGGCTGAAAGCCCGGAGGAAGCACCCATGACCATCGACATCGAACCGCTCAAGAAGGAACTCGGCCGCAGGATCGAGGACGAGGACGTCGTCACCCAGGCGCCGCTGAAGGCGATGATCGCCACCTTCGATCGCGACGACAAGGTGCCGGACGAGGGCGAGGCGATCGCGCCGGGCTGGCATCTCTGCTTCCTGCACTCGTATGCCCGCCGCAACGTGCTGGCCGAGGACGGGCTGCCGACCGAGGGCGGCGTGCTGCCCAAGATCCCGCTGCCGCGCCGCATGTATGCCGGCTCGACCTTCACCTTCGACGGCGAGATCCGGGTCGGCGACAAGCTGCGCCGCGAGACCGAATTCTCCGATGTGCAGCTCAGGGGCGGCGCCACCGGCAGCCTGATCGTCACCAGCCAGACGCGGCGCATCTTCACGCCGCGCGGCCTCGCCGTCACCGAAGTCGCGAACACGGTGTTCCGCGAGGAAGTGAAGGCCGGCGAGAAGAGCGGCGTGCCGGTGCGCGAGGCGGCTCCCACCGACGTGCCGTGGCGGCGTACGATCAAGGCCGATCCGGTGATGCTGTTCCGCTACTCCGCCATCACCTTCAATCCGCACCGCATCCATTACGACCGGACCTACTGCATCGAGACCGAGGGCTATCCTGGCCTGGTTGTGCACGGACCCTTCGCCCAGCAATGCCTGTTCGACCTGCTGCGCGATTCCAACCCCGGCCGGTCGATCAAGAGCTTCGCCATCCGCGCCCGGGCACCTTTGTTCGACACATCGCCGTTCGATGCGATCGGCCGGCCGACCGCGGACGGCAAAGGCGCCGAACTCTGGACGGTGACGCCCAAAGGCACGATCGCGGCGCAGGCCACGGCGACCTTCGCCTAGAGTCTGTTTGAATGGAATTGTGATCCAACTACCACCTCATGCTGAGGAGGCTGCGGAGCAGCCGTCTCGACGCATCGGCTACAGACACCACGCTGGTTGCCCATCCTTCGAGACGCGCGCTGCGCGCGCTCCTCAGGATGAGGTATTTGGGGGCTGACTTTGAGTCAGAAAGACTCCGGGTTGCGGATGCAAGCACCGCCCCTGCCGCGGTTCCTGATCCCGCGGCTGCCGTTTTTCTACGGCTGGGTGGTGCTGGGCTGCATCTGCCTCGCGGGCTTCGCGCGGCAGGGACCGGCGGTTGCCGTGCTCTCGATCTTCGTGTTGCCGATGACCGAAGCGTTCGGATGGTCGCGCACGGAGATGTCCGGTGCGGTGTCGCTGGGCGGCCTGCTGGCGGCGATCCTCTCGCCGCTGATCGGGCCGTTCGTCGATCGCCGCGGCGCGCGCCTTGTGCTCTGCCTCGCCGTGGCGGGCACGGGCGTCGCCTGCATGGCGCTGTCGCTGATCCAGTCGTTGCTATTGTTCTACGTGCTGTTCTGCTTCGCGCGGATGATCTGGGCCGGGCCGTTCGACCTCGGTCTTTACGGCGCGCTCAACAACTGGTTCGTGGCGCGCCGCGGCATCGCCGCGTCGTTCGCCACCCTGGCGCAGATGTCGGGGCTGGTCGGGCTGCCGCTGATCGCGCAGTTCGCCATAAGCGGTGCCGACTGGCGCGCCGGCTGGATCGCGGTCGGCGCCACGGTGCTGCTGGTCGGCTTCGTGCCGTGCTGGCTGCTGCTGGTGCGGCGCCCGGAGGATGTCGGCCTGCAGCCCGACCGGCTGGCCGACGGCAGGGCGCCGCCGCTCGTCGAGCCGCGCTGGAGCCGGGCGCAGGCGATGCGCACGCCGGCCTTCTGGCTGCTCTCGCTCTACACGGTCCTCCTGTTTCCCGTGCAGGCCGGCGTGAGCCTCCACAACGCACCCCACCTGATCGAACGCGGCCTGTCGCCGGTCGCGGCGGCTTCGGTGATCGCCTTCGTCGCGATGCTCTCGGGGGCGGCGAGCTTCGGCATCGGCTTCCTGCCGCGGCGGTGGCCGGTGCGCTACCAGATGGCGCTGTGCGCGGCGTGCATGGCGCTTGGCAGCTACGGGCTGATCTTTGTCTCCGGGGTCGAGACCGCGATGGCGGCGGCCGGCCTGTTCGGCATCGGCATCGGCGGGATCATGCTGCTCCTGCCCGTGGCCTGGGCCGACTATTTCGGACGCGAGAGCTATGGCGCCATTCGCGGCGTGGCGCTGTCCTTGCAGGTGACGGCGCAGGCCGCCGGGCCGCTGGTCTCCGGCATGTTGCGCGACTGGAGCGGCACCTACACCGACTCGCTGCTGCTGTTCGGCACGCTGGCAACGCTCGCGGTAATGGCGGCGCTGGCGGCCCGAAGGCCGCGAGTTCTGGCGATCTAGCGTCCTTCCCACATGGATTGAGCCGCAGAGATCAATTGCTTCCCCATTCAGATGCAGGGCTGTCCGGGGAAGATTGAAGAGGTCCTGCAAATCGCCAGCAGCGGCAACGATACGTTGCAGTCCAGGGAGTGTCCGACTCAGGACCCCGAGTTTTGTCCAGCCGGCTCGATTTGTCCGCACTTTGTCATCCCGAGCGCAGCGAGGGACCTTTGTCGGTGGCTCTAAAGGTCCCTCGCTGCGCTCGGGATGACAATTTTCCCCTATTCGAGATCGCGCGTCATTTTCCCCGGACCGCCCTGCATTCAGATGGGGAAGTGCCCCGTCTTACGGGGTGATGGGGTCATGGGCCTCGCAAGGCCATGACCCCTCCGACGGCGCAAGACGCCGCCACCTCCCCATTTGAATGGGGAGGAAAGCGATTCTACTTCGCTCGGGAAGACCCTAATCGTTCGCCGCGCCGTAGCGCAGGGGGCGGAAGAAGGCCCTGATATCCTCGACCAGCAGGTCGGGTTCCTCGAGCGCCGCGAAGTGGCCGCCGCTCGGCATGATCGTGTGACGACGGAGGTTGAAGGCGCGCTCGATCCATTCCTTTGGCGGCGCGGGCGCGATGTCGGCCGGGAAAGCCGCGAAGCCGGTCGGCGTTTCCACCTTCGCACCCACGGGCAGCGCGCGGGGCTTCTGCTCGGCGGCGCCACGGTAGAGCCAGGTCGCAGTGCCCGCCGTGCCGGTCAGCCAGTAGACCATGATGTTGTCGAGCAGCGTGTCCATCGAGAAGCGCTTCAGGGGATCGCCGCCGCAGTCGCTCCACGCCTGGAACTTCTCGACGATCCACGACGCGAGGCCCACGGGCGAATCGGCCAGCGCCACGCCCAGGGTCTGCGGCCGCGTCGCATGGATGCGCTGGTAGGCGGTCTTGTCGTCGAGCGCGCTGCCCATCTTCGCGAGCCAGGCCTGCTCGTCGGCGCTCAAGGTGGCCGTCTTGAGATCGAGGCCCGGCCGCAGCCCCATCATGTTGAGATGGACGCCGAGGACGCCCGAGTCGTCCTTCTGCGGATGGTCGAACGCGAGCCAAGACGAGACGACGGCGCCCCAGTCGCCGCCCTGGATGCCGTAGGGACGGTCGTAGTTGAGCTTCTCGGTCACGAGCTTGTGCCACAGGCCCGCGATGGCGCGCGGCCCGATCGGGCCTGTCGTGCCGTCTTCGCGAATCGGCGGGCCGGAGAAGCCGTAGCCCGGCAGCGAGGGCACGATCACGTCGAAGGCGTCGAGCGGATCGCCGCCGTGGTCTTCGGGATGGGCGAGGACATCGATGAGGTGCAGGAACTCGACGATCGATCCCGGCCAGCCATGCGTTACGACCAGCGGCAGCGGCCGCGGCGCGTCCTCGACCGCGGTGCCGGGTTCTCGGATGAAATGGAGGCGCTGCGGGCCGATGTCGACCAGGTAATTCGGCCACTGGTTGATGGCCTCCTGGCAGCGCTGCCAGTCGTAGCCGTGGCGCCAGTAGTCGACCAGATCGGCGAGGAACGCAGGGTCGGTGCCTGAGGCCCAGGAGCCGCCGTCGGCAATCGCCACCGGCGGACGCCAGCGGCGCAGGCGCTCGTCGAGGTCGATCAGCGCCCGCTCGGGAATGTCGACCTTGAAGGGTTCGGGAGTGTCGTAGCGCGTGTCGGCCATGCCGACAGGCGTAGCGCGGAACTCACCCTTCCAGCAAATCCGCCTTCAGCCGCTCGCGTGCCGCGACGTTGAGGCCGAGCGCCTTCTCCGCGAAGTCTTCCGGTGTGCCGAAGTCGCCGCGTACGACCTCGAAGGCGGCTTCGAGATAAGGCGTGCGCGCCTCGACGATGGCGGCGCGGGTGTCGATGTCGAGTTCGGGATAGCGGCCGATATGGCCGGTCCACAGTTCGTTGGTGCGGAGGTAATCCTCCAGCACCGTTTCCCAGGGCACGCCGAGCAGCGAGAGCAGCAGGGCCGAGGCGAAGCCGGTGCGGTCCTTGCCGGCGGTGCAGTGGAACACCAGCGGCCGGTGCGTGCCGTCGCTCAGGGTCGAGAACAGGGTGCGGAACCCGGGGGCGCAGCGGCGCGGATAGTCACGGTAATGATCCGTGAGGAACCCCATCATGATGTGCGGGTTGGCGGATCCGTCGGCCACGGCGCCGCGGATCTTTTCGCCGACGCCGGGCTCGATGTGTGCGCCGACGATGCGGCACTCGAGGCCTTCGATCAGGTGCGGCGTCTCGGCCGCTTCGCTGACGCCGCGCAGGTCGACGATGGTGCGCACGCCGAGGCGGCCGAGCGCGCCGCGGTCCTCGTCGGTCAGGCCGCCGAGATGGGCCGAGCGGAACACCGCGTTGCGGCGGACGGTGCGGCCGTCGGCGGTCTTGTAGCCGCCGAGGTCGCGGAAGTTGGAGCCGCCCTGAAGGGTCAGGACGAAGGGAAGGCTGGTGTCAGGCATGAAGCGTTTCTAGCACGCCCGGCCTTCCCGCATCATGTCGTTTGCGCGTCAGAATTTTTGCGCGAGCGTCACGAAGAAGGCCCGGCGCATTCCGTACTGCGGGGCGCCGACGCCCACGCCCTCGCCGGTGCGCAGCTCGTAGACGCCGTCGGTGACGTTGATCGCGTCGAGGCGGATCTGCGTGCCCTTGCCGGCGCCGAGCGGAATCTTCTGCGTCACCGACAGGTTGAGCGTGGCGTAGGGCGGCAGCGAGGTGTCGTTGGGTGTCACCACGCTGGTGCGCAGGCCGCTGCCAAACAGCACGTCGGCCGAGACGCGGGTCGCGTGGTCGCTGCCCTGGTTGAAGATGTAGGCGGCACCGGCGGAGCCGGTCCAACCCTGGTCGTGGTCGGCGGCGATCCAGTAGTTGCCGATATAGGACAGATCCTCGGGCGAGAAATTGTACTGGGCCGAGTTGATCTTGGTGGCGCTGACCTTGGACCAGGCGAGGTTGCCGTAGACGGACCATGGACCCTGATCGTAGTTGGCGTAGAGTTCGAAACCCTTCACCTGTGCGTTCGCATAGTTGAAGGACGCCAGCTGGATCGGCGCGCCGAACTGGCCCTTGTCGAGATAGTTCTGCGCGAACTTGTAGTAGCCGGCATAGCCGAGGGTCAGGCCCTCCATCGGTTTCACCGTCAGACCGACATCGAAGTAATCGGATCGTTCTGCCTTGACCGGATCGTTGATGAAATTCTCGGGCACGGCCGTCGTGCCCGTCCGGGCGGCGAGGGAGGCGAAGCCGACCTGGTTGAGCGGCGCCGGCACGAAGTAGCGCGAGTAGCCGGCGCGGAAGCTAATCTGCGGCGTCGGCTCCCAGACGACGTTGATGCGTGGGCTGACCTGGTTCTCCGAGATCTGTCCGGAGATGGCGTCGAAGCGCGCACCGAAGTTCACCGTGACGGTCGGGATGATCTTCCACTCGTCCTGCAGATAGACGCTGTAGGTCCAGCCGATGAGATTGGAGCCGTCGGTGAATCCCACCGGGCTGTCGCCGGGGATCAGTTCGCCGGGATTGAGCGGATCGGGGATCAGTCCCAGCGCGTTGTTCTGGCTGAAGCTCGAGACCTGCTCGCGCTGGACGAGGAAGCCACCGCGCAGCGTGTGGTTGGACGCGACCTTCCAGCTCGCGTCGGCCTGGACGCCGAACGCCAGGCTGGAGCGTTGCGACCAGGGCGCGACGCCGTTGTAGAGCAGGTCGCCGAGCGCGTCGGGCTGGTAGGAGAGCTTGGAGTAGCGGGCGAAGCCCGAGAGCTGCATGTTGAAGTTCTGGTAGCTCTTCTGCAGCGAGGCGATGCCGAAGTACGTATCCTCCCACTGGCGCTGGTCGAGCACCGCGCTGTTCCAGTCGGTGATGCCGTTGACCGGGAAGGCGGGGGTCTGCCCCGGCACATTGGGAATCTGATAGCGCGCGCTGGCGCCGCCGGCGATGAAGCTCAGGCGCGTGTTCTCGTCGGCCAGGGCGCTGAGCTTGGTCAGCGCATACCATTGCGCGGTGGCGTCGTGGAGCGGGGCGGTGCTGGGCGTCGGGTTCTCGATGCCGATGTTATTGCTGACATACTGGCCGACGGCGAAATAGTCGAAGTTGCCGGAACGACCGCCATATTCCAGCGCCGGCTGCACCCAGTTGTAGGATCCCACCATCGCCGAGGCCTCGCCGCCGGGATTGGTGATGCCGGACTTCACTGTGATGTCGACCACGCCGGCGGTGCGCAGGCCGTATTGGGCGGGCAGGGCGCCGGTGATCAGCGAGAGCTGGTCGGCGAAGCGCGGCGAGAGGATGCTGCTGAACAGCGCCAGGCCCTCGGGCAGCTGCACGCCGTCCAGACGATACTGCAGGCTGCCATGGTCGCCGCGCACGTGGATCTGGCCGAAGCCGTCCTGCACGACGCCGGGGGCGCGCAGCAGCACCTGGTTGAGCGTGGCGTTCTCGCCCAGCGGGGTATTGCTGATCGCCGTCTTGCTGAAATCGTACCGCGTGGCGCCGAGGCTCGGCTGGATCTCGCTGCGCTCGCGGTCGAACCGCTTGCCGACCACTTCGATCGCCAGCCCGTCCGATGGCGCCTGCTGTGGCTGGGCCTCGGGCGCGCTCTGCGCCAGTGCCGGGTGGGCTGCGGAAAGACCTGCTGCGAGGGCCAATGCCGATACGCCGATCCGCTGCATCCGGGTCTCCTAGGATTACACCAAAATGATGTTATACCGTATCTTGTTATAATGTAACACCACACGACGTCAATCGATCTGCGCCAGCAGCAGGCGACCGCGATGGTCGACGAGGTGTGGGTCAGGAGTTCTGCAACCGGACGCGGCGCCCTGTGATCGCTATTGCTTGGTGCAGGGCCAGGTTTGTTCCAAGGCTTCGCCTGCCAGTTCGATGAAATTCTCGTGCAGGCGCGCAGGATTGTTGTTGATGTAGGTGACGACTCCGCGCACCAGCAGCCGTCGCGTCGAGATGCCCGGCAGGCAGATGTTCGGCTTGATCGCCTGCAGCGTGTCGATGATCCCGGCGCAGACCCCCGCGACCAGCAACCTGGAGGTCGGGATCGGGTCGAGGAGGAACGCCTCGCAGCCCAGCATGATGTAGTTGGCCGAGTTCGTGTCCTGCTGCGCCCGGGCCCCGGGAGAAATCAGGGGGGCGGCGAGGACAATGGTCAATGTGACAGTCAAATGACGAGCCAGCTTCATCCGTCCATTCTCTTCCGGTTCCATGCGATGATAGCGCGCAGCGCAGGCCTGCGAACAGGCTTTGGCGGCGCCGGTGTTGCCCGTGATACGCTCGATGCACGGGGAGACGGAGGCTGCTGGAGACGCGAACGATGCCGCTGCGCTGGGAGATCCTGCATTCTGAGAAGCTCATCCATGTCGTCGCCGAGGGCGAGGTCACGCTGAAGGAGATGGAGGAGCATTTCGACACCCTCGTCGTGGCCAATGCACTCGCCTATTCGAAGCTGTTCGATGCGACCGGTCTCAAGCCGGTCTACGACGACGCCGACGTGATGGCGATGGGCGCGCGGCTGAGCGCCTATACGTCCCAGTTCCCGAGCGGTCCGCTGGCCGTCGTCGGCCGTGACGAATCGGTCGTCCTGGCGTTCAAGCGCTTCGTCAACATCTCGCCGTCGAAGCGACCGGCGGCCTTGTTCAAGACGGAGAAGAAGGCCCGCGCCTGGCTCGCAACGCAAGCCGGCGCCTGACACATCCGATACGTCTGAGACGATATGCGCGGTCGCGGTCGCACAGATCGGTTGCGGCGCAACTTCCCGCGCCGCTATCCTTGGCCG
>CANIEC010000030.1 GCA_947466085.1 Rhodospirillales bacterium | reverse complement strand
CGCGGCTACATCACCGGATCGGCCTGGCGCGAATATGCCAAGGCCGGGACCCTGGCCGGCGAGACCCTGTCCGAGGGCCTGAAGGAGAGCGGCCGTCTCGATCCGCCGATCTTCAGCCCGGCGACCAAGGCCGAGAGTGGCCACGACGAGAACATCACCATCGCCCAGATGCGGAAGGCGCTGGGCGCCGAGGTCACCGCCGAGCTCGAAAGGCTGACCCGGCTCGTCTACACGCGCGGCCGCGACGTCGCCCTGAAGCAGGGCATCATCATCGCCGACACCAAGTTCGAGTTCGGCCGCACGGCCGATGGCAGGATCCTGCTGATCGACGAGGTGATGACGCCGGATTCCTCGCGCTTCTGGCCGCGCGATGGCTACGAGGAGGGGCGGCCGCAGCCCAGCTTCGACAAGCAGCCGCTGCGCGACTGGCTCGACGTCGAGCGCCATGCCGGCCGCTGGAACGGCGAGGCTCCGGCGCCCCGGTTGCCGGCGGAGGTCGTCGAGGCGACCAGCAAGCGGTACCTGGAGGCCTACCGGCGCCTGACCGGCGCCGAACTCACGGTGTCGTAAGAAGGCCTTCTCCTCCCCCGACTTGCGGGAGAGGAGAAGGGAACGGTTGATCCAGCCTTACTGCGCGCTACGTGCCACGCGCGCGCTGCGCAGCACGAGCCGCTCGCGCACCCACAGGAGGAGCGCGGCGAACGGCAGCCAGCCGATCCAGCGCACGCCTTCCATCAGGTACTCGCCCTGGGTGGTGGCCATCAGATAGTCGGCCTGGACCTTCCAGACGGTCCCGGCGACTTCGAAGGCCAGCATCCAGATCAGCACGGTCGGCAGGAGCAAGGTCAGCGGCTTCATCTGGTCGCTGAGGCGCTCGTTGTACCAGGGCGCCAGCGCGATCGAGAAAGCCAGCACGGCCAGGATCAGCTTGGCGGCCGGATGGGCCTCGAACCACGACAGCAGCATCGGCTCGCGGACGATCATGCCGTAGGCGGTCCAGCACAGCACCGCGCCACCCACCAGGATGACCGACGGATAGCGGTCGACCAGCTTGATCACGAGCTGGCTGCCCCAGACGATGATCGGCACGCTGATGGCGAGGCCGATCAGGATCAACAGGATCGAGCCGTGCGACGCGCCGCCGATGGCCAGCACGTTGTCGATGCCCATCACCGCGTCAGCGATGACGATCGTGCGAACCGCCGCGGCGAAGCTCGCTGCCGGGGCTTTGACGAGGTGGTTTTCCTCGGCATTCTCCTGGGGCGTGAGCAGCTTGCGTGCGATCCAGACCAGCGCGAGGCCGCCGACCAGCATAAAGCCCGGCACCGCCAGGATGTAGACGACGAGGATGGCCATCAGGGCGCGGATGGCGATGGCGCCGAAGGTGCCCCAGAAGATGACCTTGTTCTGGCTTTCCTTTGGCAGATTGCGTGCGACCAGGCCGATGATGAGGGCGTTGTCGCCCGCCAGTACGAGGTCGATCAGGATGATGGCCAGCAGCGCGGAAAAGAATGCGCCCGAAAACAGTTCGAGTTCCATGAAAGTCTCCAACAACAAGTGAATGTATGCCTACGCCGCGCGCTTCCGGTGGAAGGGCGGTCGCAGGATGTTCAATCAGTCGTCAGAGCTTTATCGGCACCTTCTCGACGGCGCCGGAGTCGGCGGAATCGAGCGGCTGGAAGAAGGCGCCGGCCACGATACGCAGGACCATGATCCCCGCGGCGATCACGGCGCCGGCCAGCAGCAACTCGAGCAGATGCCAGTGGCGCATCGCCAGAATGGAGAATTCACCACCGAAGTCGAAGAAGGCGAACTCCAGTCCCGCCTCGCCCAACCAGGTCGGATCGACCGCGTCACCGAACGCGGACAGGATCATGCACATCACGATCGACGCAACGAACAACTCACCGCTCGGAGACACGGTCCGGACGGCGTTGGCGGCGCGGGGCGATCTATGGATCAGGCGCATGGTGCCTTCAATTTCCGGCGGGACGGCTTCCGGATCAAGCGCAAAGCGACATGAAGGTCCTGAAATGTCGCAATGCGGTTCAAATCTCCAGGCGTCGCAGTCGGAGTGCATTTCCGATGACGCTGACCGAACTCAACGCCATGGCGGCGGCGGCGAAGACGGGGCTGAGGGTGATTCCGAGCAGCGGATAGAGAACGCCCGCCGCGATCGGCACGCCGGCCGCGTTGTAGACGAAGGCAAAGAACAGGTTCTGCCGGATGTTGGCCATCGTTGCCCGCGAGAGGTGGCGGGCGCGGACGATGCCCAGCAGGTCGCCCTTCACCAGCGTGATGCCGGCGCTCTCGATGGCGATGTCGGTGCCGGTGCCCATGGCGATGCCGACATCGGCGGCGGCCAGGGCGGGCGCGTCGTTGATGCCGTCTCCCGCCATGGCGACCACACGGCCCTCCGCCTTGAGGCGCTGAACGATCCGCGCCTTGTCTTCCGGCAGGACCTCGGCCTCGACGGCGTCGATGCCCAGCCGGGCCGCGACCGACGCGGCGGTGCGCCGGTTGTCGCCGGTCAGCATGACGATGTGCAGGCCCGCCTCACGAAGGCGCTTCAGCGCTTCCGGCGTCGTTTCCTTCACGGGGTCGCTCACCGAGAGGAGCCCCTCCGCCCGGCCGTCGACCGCCAGCAGCACGACCGTGGCGCCGTCCTGGCGCAGCGCATCGGCTTTCATGTCGGCCGCGGCGACGTCGATCCCGGCCTCGCGCAGGAAGGCGGCATTGCCGAGCAAAAGGCGACGGCCTTCTACCGTGCCCGAGACGCCCTTGCCAGCGGGCGAGGTGAAACCTTCCACGTTGGCCATCGCTGTGCCCCGCGACTTGGCGCCGGCCAGGATCGCGGCGGCAATTGGATGCTCGCTCCCGCGCTCCAGGCTGGCGGCCAACCGCAGGATTTCGTCCTCGGCCAGACGGCCGAGGGGTTCCACCGCCGACAGGGCCGGCTTGCCGAGCGTGAGCGTGCCGGTCTTGTCGATGACGAGCGTGTCGACCTTCTCCAGGCGCTCGAGCGCCTCGGCATTGCGGATCAGGATGCCGGCGGCAGCGCCGCGGCCGACGCCCACCATGATCGACATCGGCGTTGCGAGCCCGAGCGCGCAGGGGCAGGCGATGATCAGCACCGAGACCGCCGCCACCAGCGCGTAGGAGAAGGCGGGCGAGGGTCCCCAGATCGACCAGGCGGCGAAGGCTGCCACCGAGACGGCGATCACCGTCGGCACGAACCAGCCCGCGACGATGTCGGCGAGCCGCTGGATCGGCGCGCGGCTGCGCTGCGCCTCTGCCACCATCTTGACGATCCGCGACAGCATCGTGTTGCTGCCGATCAGCTCGGCCTTCATGACGAAGGTGCCGCTGGCGTTCACCGTGCCGCCGATTACCCTGGCTCCTGCTGCCTTTGAAACGGGCATCGGTTCACCGGTGATGGCCGACTCGTCGAGCGATCCCGCGCCCTCGATCACGGCGCCATCGACCGGCACTTTCTCGCCGGGCCGCACACGCAGCCGGTCGCCGACAGAGATCCGATCGATCGCCACCTCGGCGTCGTTGCCATCGGAGTCGATACGCAGCGCCGTGCGCGGCGCCAGTCCCAGCAAGGCCTTGATGGCGCCGCCGGTCGCGTCGCGCGCGCGCAGCTCGAGGACCTGTCCAACCAGCACCAACACGACGATCACCGCGGCCGGTTCGAAATAGACGGGGACCGAGCCGTCGGCACCGCGCAGGCCGGCGGGGAACAGGCCGGGCGCGATCGTCGCCACGACGCTGTAGGCCCAGGCGACGCCGGTGCCCAATGCGATCAGGGTGAACATGTTGAGATGGCCGGTCCGCACCGACTGCCAGCCACGCACGAAGAACGGCCAGCCGGCCCACAGGACGACCGGCGTCGCGAGCGCCATCAGCAGCCATGGCATGAGGCCGTGCGGCAGGAGCCGGTGCAGGTCGAGCAGGTGCCCGCCCATGTCGAGCGCCACCAGCGGAACGGCCAGCGCGCCGCCGATCCACAGGCGGCGCGTCATGTCCAGGAGCTCTTCGTTCGGCCCGTCATCGAGCGAGATTTCGGCCGGTTCCAGGGCCATGCCGCAGATCGGGCAGCTGCCCGGCCCGACCTGCCGGATCTCGGGATGCATGGGACAGGTGAAGATGGTGCCGGGCGCGACCGGCACCACTGGCGGCGCTTCCTCGGGCTTCAGATACCGGACGGGATCGGCCGTGAACTTCTGCAGGCACTTGGGATTGCAGAAGTAATAGGTCTGCCCCTCGTGCACGGTCGTGTTCTTCGCGCCGTCGATCTTCACCTTCATCCCGCAGACGGGATCGATGGCGATGGCGGGGTCCACGGCCGGTGTGTGGGAAGCATGGCAGCAGGTATGGCTCATGCTTGCCATGTATACCCTACCGGGGTATGGTTCAAGCATGAACGAGAAACTCAAGAAGTCGCAGCTCGCGCGCCTCAGCCGGATCGAGGGCCAGGTGCGTGGCGTCGCCCGCATGATCGAGGAAGACCGCCACTGCATCGATGTGCTCACCCAGATCCGCGCTGTTCGCGCCGCGCTCGACAAGGTCGAGCAGGAGACCCTGAATGACCATCTGCAACACTGCGTCGCCCACGCCTTCCACGCCGGCTCCGAAAAGGACCGGCAGATCAAGATCGACGAACTCCTGGAGGTTCTGGACAGTCGTCGCCGCTAGCCTCGCCGGCGCCGCCGGGGCGCAGGCGCACGGCGGCGCCGAGGAAACGGCCTACGGGAAGCCCGGCGACGGGGCGGGACCGCTGCGCATCGTGCAGGTCGTGATGCGCGAGGAGGGCGGCCGCATGCTCTTCCAGCCGGACAAGCTCACCGTGCGGGCGGGCGAGCAGGTGCGCTTCCTGTTGCGCAACAATGGAAAGATCGAGCACGAATTCGTCGTGGCGACGATCGAGGACAATCTCCGTCACTTGAAGGCGATGGAAGCCAATCCCGACATGCGCCACGAGGAGCGGAACGCGCGGCGCCTCCAGCCGAAGCAGACGGGCGAAATCCTGTGGCGCTTCACCAAAGGTGGCACGTTCGACTTTTCCTGCCTGATCCCCGGTCATCGTGAGGCCGGCATGTTCGGCACGATCCTCGTGGAGTAGGCCGGCGCCACCTTCGCGTGGCATGCAATTTGCTGCGTCGTTCCTAGGGAATTCGGGGACGGAGCGAGGGATTGCACATGCTGAAGCGATTGCTGAGTGGTATGGCCGTGGCGGCCGCTTTCGTCTCCGTCGCCACCGCGCAGGACCTTCCGAAGAGCCAGTTCAAGGTGATCGGACTGAACAGCCCGACCCCGGTCTCGATCCACGACGAGCTGCCGTTCTGGCGCAAGACGATCCCCGAGGCCTCCAAGGGTGCCATCACCGTCGACGTGACGCCGCTCGACCAGATGGGCATCGACGACAAGACCATGCTGCGGCTCTTGAAGCTCGGCGTCATGGACTTCGCCGCCATGGACATCTCCAAGATGGCCGGCGACGACCCGCGCTTCGAGGCCTGCGATCTAGCCGGCCTGACGCTCACGCCCGACAAGGCACGTGCAGCCTGCAACGCCTATCGCGGCGTGATCGACCGGCAGATGCAGAAGAACTGGAACGCCAAGCTGCTGGCCTTCGGCGGCAATACGCCCCAGGTCTTCTGGTGCAAGGACGTGGTGAGCGGGCTGGCCGGCCTGAAGGGCAAGAAGATCCGCGTCTTCAACAACACGATGCGCGACTTCCTGGGGGGCGTCGGCGGCACCGCCGTCAGCATGGCCTTCGCCGAGGTCGTGCCGGCACTCAGCGCCGGCGTCGTCGACTGCGGCGTGACCGGCAGCCTCTCGGGTAACACCGCCGGCTGGGCCGAAGTCACCAAGTCGATCTACCCGATGTCGCTGGGCTGGAGCATCAATGTGCTGGCCGTCAACCTCGACACCTGGAAGCGCCTCGATCCCAAGACGCAGGCCTTCCTGACCGAACAGTTCAAGGCCTACGAGGAGAAGATGTGGTCGACCATCAAGACCACGACCGCCGAGGCCGACAACTGCAACACAGGCGTGCAGCCCTGCACCATGGGCAAGCTTGCCAAGACCACCATCGTCCCGGTGAAGCCCGAGGAGATGGAGACGCACAAGAAGCTGGTCGAGGGTGCCGTGCTTGCGGGCTGGGCCAAGCGCTGCGGTTCGGAGTGCGCCAAGGAGTGGAACGACACGGTCGGCAAGGCGCTCGATCTCAAGGCACCGACGCCGTAAGGATCGCCTCGAGATGAATCGCCTGCAGGCGGCCGCCGAAGGAATATCCCGCATCGGCGCGATTATCGGCGGCGCGATGCTGCTGGTGGCGTCGGTGCTGATCTGCATCGACATCACCTTGCGCTACACGATGTCGGTCACGCTGGGCGGCGCCGATGAGATCTCGGGCTATGCGCTCGCCATCTCCAGCGCCTGGGGTTTCTCCGCGGCCCTGCTCAGCCGCTCCCACATCCGCATCGATACGGTCTATGTGCGACTGAAGTCGATCAAGGCGCGGGCGCTGCTCGACCTGATCAGCCTTGCGACCCTGATGGGCTTCTTCGGCATGGTCGCCTGGTATGCCTGGGGTGTCGTGAAGCAATCCTGGGAGTCGGATTCGCATTCGCTGTCGGCGATCGAGGCGCCGCTGGTGATCCCGCAGGGGCTCTGGTTCGCGGGCCTGCTCTTCTTCGTCTTGCTCTGCGCCCTTCTGCTGGTGCGCGGGCTCCTGGCCTTCATGGCCGGTGACTATCCCGGCCTGTTCGCCCTGATTGGCTCGAAGTCGGCGCTCGCGGAGGCAGAGGAGGAAATCGCCGCCGTGGCGCATGGTCTCGAGCAGGAGAAGAAGCAATGACCGCCGGCGTCTCCCTCGTCATCCTGCTGTTCCTGCTCGGAAGCTCGATCGCGGTCGCGGCCGGCATGGGCCTGGCCGGCCTGATCCTGAACGGCATCTATTCGCCGATGCCGATGAATCGCATCGTGGGCGAGCTGACCTGGTCGACCACCAGCAACTTCATCCTGACGGCGATTCCCTTCTACATCATGTTCGGCGAGATCCTGCTGCGCAGCGGCACGGCCGAGCGCATGTACGCCGCGCTCGTCCAGTGGCTGTCGTGGCTGCCGGGCGGGCTGATGCATTCCAACATCGGCTCCTGCGCGCTGTTCGGCTCGGTGTCGGGCTCCAGCGTGGCGACCGCGGCGACCATCGGCGTCGTGGCGATGGGGGAGATCGACAAGAACAAGTACAACGAGCCGCTCTTCCTCGGCACGCTGGCGGCCGGCGGTACGCTCGGCATCCTGATCCCGCCCTCGATCAACATGATCATCTACGGGGTGATGACCGACACGTCCGTGCCCAAGCTCTATCTCGCGGGCTTCCTGCCGGGCTTCATTCTGACGCTGCTGTTCAGCCTCACCGTGCTGGTTGCCTGCGTCTGGAAGCCGGAATGGGGCGGCCGGAAGGTCGAGACCAACTGGGAGATGCGCCTCAAGCTGCTGCCTGACCTGCTGCCCCCGCTGGCGCTGCTGCTGATTGTGATCTTCTCGATCTTCTTCGGCATCGCCACGGCGACCGAAGCGGCCGCTGTCGGCATCGTCGGCGCACTGGCGATCACCGCCCAGCGCGGCAGGCTTTCCTGGCGCATGCTGCGCGACGTTTGCGAGGGCACCGTGCGCACGACGGCCATGGTGGTGGCGATCCTGGTCGGCGCCTTCTTCCTCAACGTCATCATCCAGACGATCGGGCTCACCCAGCAGCTCAGCAAGCTGATCACCCAATGGCAGCTCTCGCCGGTCCAGGTTCTGGGGGCGGTGATCGTGCTCTATCTCATACTCGGCACCTTCATGGAGGAACTCTCCATGATGATCTCGACCATCCCGATCACCACGCCGCTCATGGTCCAGGCGGGTTACGATCCGGTCTGGTACGGCATCCTGCTGGTGCTGCTGATCCAGACGGCGATGATCTCGCCGCCCTTCGGCATCAACCTGTTCGTGATTCACGGTATCCGCGGACGCGGCAAGCTCTCCGATGTCGAGAAAGGCTCGGCGCCGTTCGTCGTGGCGCTGCTGGCCATGATCGCGATGATCTGCATCTGGCCCGACATCGTGATGATCGCGGTGCGCTGGTTCGGCTGACGCTTTTCATTCGCCTCCCCATTTGAATGGGGAGGAATTTGATCAGAGCGTGATCACGATGTTGCCGGCGCTGTCGCGCTCGGCGCGGGCGCCGGGCGGGACGACGCAGGTCGTGTCGTACTCGTCGATGATCAGCGGGCCGGTCTTGGCCTCGGCGAGATCGGCGCGGCTCACGACCGGCGTTTCCATCCAGCCGTGCTTGTCGCCGAACCAGGCGCGGCGCGAGGCCTCACCCGTCGCCTCGACCCGGCTCGGCCGTACGTTCTGCGGCACGCCGCTGCCCTCGCGCAGGCCTGAGCCCACCAGCTGGATGGCGACCAGCTCGACCGGCTCGTCGGGACCGGCGCGGTGGCCATAGGTGCGCTCGTGCTCCTGGCCGAAGGCCTCCTCGAGATGCGTCACCATGCGGGCGTCGATCGGCCCGTCGGGCACCGGCACGGTGAGCTCGTAGCTCTGACCCTTGTAATGCAGCGCCGCGGAGCGCTTCAGCCGGGCGCTCGTGCCGGTGAAGCCTTCCTCGGCGAGCTGCCCGTTGGCCTGTCCGGCCATCGCCGTCCAGGCGCGGTCGATCTCGCCGAGATCGGCCTGGCGCAGCAGCCGCCGGAAGGTCCGCGCATAGTGATGCTCGACATCGGCGTAGAGCAGGCCGAAGGACGAGAAGAGGCCGGCCGACGGCGGCACGATCACGCGAGCGATGCCCAGGGCCGCCGCCATGCCGGCCGCGAACAAGGGTCCGTTGCCGCCGAAGGCGAACAGCGAGAACTCGCGCGGATCGCGCCCGCGTTCGGTCGAGACCGCCTTGATGGCGCGGATCATGTTGGACGCTGCGATCAGGTGCGCGCCGTAGGCCGCGCGCTCGACCGTCATGCCGAGCGGCTTGGCGATCTTCTCCTCGAACACCGCCCGGGCCTTGTCGGCGTTGAGCTTCACGGCGCCGCCCACTAGATGGCCGGGATTGATGTACCCCAGCAGCACATTGGCGTCGGTGATGGTCGGCGCCTCGCCGCCTTTATCGTAGCAGACCGGACCGGGGAAGGCGCCGGCGCTCTCCGGGCCCGCCTGCAGCGCGCCGCCGGGATCGATCCAGACATGGCTGCCGCCGCCCGCGCCCACTTCGGCGAGGTCGATGGCGGGGACCTTCAAGGTGTAGCCCGCGCCCGTGAGCAGGCGCGAGCCGATCATGATGCCGGCACCGACGGCATATTCCTGGGCGCGCGCGACCTCGCCATCCTCGACCATCGAGGCCTTGGCGGTGGTGCCGCCCATGTCGAAGGTGATGATCTTCTCGAGCTTCTTGGCGCGGGCCAGCGCCTGCGCGCCGACCACGCCGCCGGCCGGGCCCGATTCGATGATGTTCATCGGCCGCTCGGCGGCGGCGGTATCGGTGGTGAGGCCGCCATTCGATTGCATCAGCAGCAGGCGCGCCGGAATTCCGGCGCCGTCGAGCCCGCGGCGCAGCGCGTGCAGGTAGGTCGCCACAATCGGCATCACATAGGCGTTGATGACCGTGGTCGAGGTCCGCTCGTACTCCTTGATCTCGGGCAGGACCTCGCAGGACACGCTGAGAGGCAGGTGGGGCGCCTTCCGGGCGACGATGTCGCGCAGCATCAGCTCGTGCGCCGGATTGGCGAAGGAGTTGAGCAGGCAGATCGCGATGGCCTCGACCTTCTCGGCCAGCAGTGCATCGACGGCGCGTTCGGCGTCGGCGGGATCGAGCGCACGATCGACATGGCCAGCATGGTCAACCCGCTCGTCCACCACCCGGCGCAGATAGCGCTCGACCAGCGGTTCCGGCTTGGTCCAGGCGAGATCGTAGAGCTTGGGCATACGCAGGGTGCGGATCTCCAGCACGTCGCGGAAGCCCTTGGTGGTGATCAGCCCGACGCGGGCGCCCTTGTGCTCGAGGATCGCGTTGGACGCGACCGTGGTGCCGTGGCGGATCTCCTCGATGGCGCCGCCGTCGAGCCCGGTCTCGCGGAACACTTCGCTCAAGCCGTCGACGATCGCCTGGGCGTAATTGCCGACGCTCGAAGAGATCTTCTTGGTGTGGATGGTGCCGTCGGAGCCCAGCAGCACGATGTCGGTGAAGGTGCCGCCGATGTCGACACCGACGCGATAAGTCACGGTCATTGGATCTGCTCATGGCTGGGAGCGCGCCACTCCAGTGGCGCATCTTCGCTTGTTCGCAACAAATGAGCGCCACTGGAGTGGCGCGCTCCCGGCAAAGACACGAGAGCTACTCCGCCGCGCGGGCGAGCGGCACCGGGTCGTGCCACTGGACCTTGGGCGGCTCGGTCCAGCCTCGCGCCTTGGCGATCTCGGCGCGGCGTAGCTCCGTCGCCGCGATGTCGACCGTCCAGGAGCTGGTGTTGATCACGACCCCATAGTCGGCCAGCGCCTTCGCCGGCGAGAGAAGTTCGTTGCGAACGTCACGCAGCACCGCGGCGGGATCGCGTTCCAGCGGGTCGCCCCAGCCACCGGCCCCGGCCAGCACGTGGCGGAAGATGTCGCCGCCCTTGACCGTCATGGTGAGCTTGGACGGCAGCAGCCGGTTCTCGCCGTCGGGGTTGAGATAGTTCTCAGACGGCCCGCCGGGACTGCCGCCATAGAGGCCGAACGGGCGATGGTCGCGCCGGTCGGAGCGGACCTGCAGCATGCCTTCGGTCTCCAGGAACTTGTAGTCACGCAGGAACGGCACCCCGCCGCGATACTTGCCGGCACCCGCCTTGTCGGCCACGAACTCGTAGGCCAACAGCTGGATCGGCTGCTCGGCCTCGGTCACCTCGATCGAGTGCGAGGCCATGTTGGCGAACATGTGCGAATTGCCGTCGAGCCCGTCGGCGAAAGGGCGTGCACCCCAGGCGCCGCAGGTGAAGTCGACATAGACGAAGGGCTTGCGCGCCGAATCGTAGCCGCCGATCGAGATGCCGGTGTTGCCGCCGTCGCCCGCCGCCTTCACGCGGTCGGGCAGCATCATGGCGAGCGCACCGAACATGCAGTCGGTCATGCGGAAGCCGGTCAGGCCGCGCGCCGCGCAGGCCGCCGGCAGCACGCCGTTGCCGACGGTGCCCGGCGGGCAAATTACTTCTATGGCGCGAAAGACACCTTCGTTGTTGGGAATGCCTGGCGGCAGCACCGAGCGGATTCCGGTGTAGGAGGCGGCCTTGGTGAAGGAGAGCGTGTTGTTGATCGCGCCCTTGACCTGCGGGTTCGTGCCGGTCCAGTCGACCACCATGTGGCCGCCCTTTTTCGTAATGGTGACGAACAGGCGAATGGGCTTGCCGTAGTCGACGCCGTCGTCGTCGATCCAGTCCTCGAAGCTCCACTGGCCGTCCGGCAGCTCCTGGATCGCCGCCCGCGTCAGCCGCTCGGCATAGTCGATGACTTCGTTGAGGTAGAACTTGGTTTCTTCCGGACCGTGGCGCGCCACCAGCTCGGCGAACTGCTTCTCGCCGATATGGCAGGCCGCGAGCTGGGCGCGCAGGTCGCCGAACAGCTGGACCGGCAGGCGGACGTTCTTCTCGATGAACGTCATGATGGTCTTGTTGAGGACGCCCTTGTCGTAGAGCTTCATCGGCGCGATGCGCAGCCCCTCGGCGTAGATCTCCGTCGAGTCGGAGGCGTTCGAGCCGGCCACGCGGCCGCCGACGTCGATGTGGTGGCAGACCGTGCAGGCGAAGGCCAGACGCTCGCCCTCGTGGAACAACGGCTTGATCACGAAGATGTCGGGCAGGTGCATGCCGCCGTCGAACGGGTCGTTCATGATGAAGACGTCGCCCTCGGCCATGTCGCCATCGAAGTGACGCATGATCGATTCCATGGCGGTCGGCACGGAGCCGAGATGGCCCGGCAAGGTCAGGCCCTGGGCGGCGAGCTTGCCGTTGGCATCGGCGAAGCCCGTCGAATAGTCCATGTTGTCCTTGAGCACGCCGGAATATGTCGTTCGGAAGACAGTGAGCGCCATCTCGTCGGCGATCGAGAAAATGGCGTTCTTGAAGAGCTCCAACGCGATCGGATCGGACACCGGCACTTTGTCTTCCTCCCGAATTCTGCAGCGGTCATTTGGCGAGCCTCGCCATGCAATTTGCAAGCCGTCCGCCCGTCGATTCTTGCGTCACGCGCGTCCGGGAGGCGGAATTCGAAGAGTTGATCGGGAGAAATCACCGGCTTCGCGCTAGATTGGGTCGTTCCGTTTCTGAAGAGAGTGTCTCATGTCCAAGATCAAGATCGCTCTCGCCTGCCAGGGCGGCGGCAGCCAGACTGCCTTCACGGCCGGCGCTTTGAAGGCGCTCTGCCAGGCCCAGGGTCAGGGCCGGCTCAAGGACGAGTTCGAGTTCGTCGCCATCAGCGGCACCTCGGGTGGCGCCGTCTGCGCCACGCTGCTCTGGTACTCGTTCATGAAGGGCGAGCGGCCGGTCTGGAAGCGCATGATGGATTTCTGGGAGGAGAACACCGCCCAGGGCCCGGTCGAGCACGCGATCAACCGGTTCATCGTCGAATCGGTGCGGCTGGTGAATGCCGGCATGATGCCGACCCTGCAACTCAGCCCGTCCTCGCCGGTCATGCAGTCGATGATGGAGTTCATGACCAAGGGGCAGCGGATGGGCTTCTCCGATTTCCGCGGGCTTCTTGAGAAGCATATCGACTTCGCCGAGATCGCCTCCTGGGGGCCAAAGCCGCAGCGGCCGGTGCTCATGCTGGGCGCGGCGAATATCACCAGCGGCGCGCTCGCAAAGTTCGTGTCGGCACGCGAGGCGATCCGCGTGGAGCACGTTCTGGCTTCGTGCGCGGTGCCAAACATCTTTCCGGCCGTGCAGATCGGGCAGGATGCCTACTGGGACGGTCTCTTCTCGGACAACCCGCCGGTCGAGGAACTGCTTCGGCCACGCTCGGTCGGCGACGCCAACATTCCCGACGAGATCTGGCTGATCAAGATCAATCCCACGGCCAGCCGGCAGGTGCCCGTGAAGCCGGGCGAGATCGTTGACCGGCGCAATCAACTCGAGGGCAATATCTCGCTGTTCCAGCAGCTCGGGCACCTCGAGTTCATGAACGACCTGATCCTCGCCGACGCCTTCCGGCCGGAGTTCCTCAGCCGCTTCGACATCAAGGCGCCTGTGCGCATTCCGAAGTCGTTCCACACCGATGGCGCCAAGCCCTACCACATCCCCTGCATCGAGATGCCGGCCGAGCTTCAGGACCTTCTCGACTATGAGGGCAAGATCGATCGCGGCTCGGAGAATATCGGCCGGTTGATCGCCGAGGGCGAGAAGGCAGCCGAAGTCTTCCTGCGGGAGCGTGCAGAGGCCGTTGCCGCCTCGTCCCTGGGCGAAAGCCAGACCGCCGGGCAGGCCGCGCCCAACGGTGACGGGTTCGACGAGCTTCCGCTGTCGCGCTGGCGCGACCCGCCCGACCGTCCGGCTTGATCTCTACTGCGGCTCGATCTTCGCGATCTTGACGTAGTCGGCCCACTTGGCGCGCTCCTCGCGATCCTGCTGGGCGCATTGTTCGAGCGTCAGCGGCTTGGCGGTGAGGGCGAATTCCTCGGTCAGGCGCTTGTTGTTCTCGGGCGAGGTGATGGCTTCGTTGATCAGCGTGTTCAGTCGCTGCTGGATCGGCAGCGGAGTAGCCTTCGGCACCGCGATGGCCAGGAAGCCCGAGGTCGTGAAACCGGGGAAGGTTTCGGCGAGGACCGGGGTATCGGGATAGAGCGGGCTTCGACTGGGAAGCGAGATGGCAAGCGCGCGCGCCTTCTTGTCGACGACCTGGCCGCGCCCGGCCGTGAGGTCGACGAACATGAAGTTGATGGCACCGCCGTAGAGATCGTTCCAGGCATTGCCGATCGCCTTGTAGCCGACGCCTTGCCAGTCGACGCCGGCGCGCTTGCCCAGCACCTCGGCCGGGACCTGCGAACTCGCGTTGAAGTAACCGAAGTTGAGCTTGCCCGGGTTCGCCTTCGCATAGGCCAGCAGGTCGGCCAGGGTCTTGTAAGGGCTGTCGGCCGGCACCACGAGGAAGGTGCCGGACGAGCCGATGATGCCGACGACCGAAAAATCCTTCTCCGGATCGTAGCCCGGGTTCTTGTACATGTGGACGTTGGCGGCATTGGTCGAGGTCGTGGCCAGCATCAGCGTGTAGCCGTCCGGCGGCGCCACCTTCACCGACATCGCGCCCACGATTCCATTGGCGCCCGGCTTGTTCTCGACAATGAAGGGCTGGCCGGTCTTTTCCTCGATGTACTTGCCGACCAGGCGCGCCGTGATGTCGCCCGAACCGCCGGGCGCGAAAGGCACGATGATCCGGATGGCCTTGGTCGGATAAGTTTCGGTCTGCGCAGCGGCGGGCAGGGCGCCGAGAAGCGGGAGGGCGAAGAGGCTGCGGCGAGACAGCGATGTGCGGAATGTGTCCATGGGAGTGGAGTTTAGCGCATGCGCATCGGATGGACAGCGCGCCGCTTGCAGCCCTACCTTGCAGTCATGTCAAAATCAGGTCGGCCGCCGCTGGACGGCATTCGCGTCATCGATTTCTCCCGCGTGATCGCGGGACCGATGTGCACCCAGATGCTCTCGGACATGGGCGCCGAGGTGATCAAGATCGAGAATCCCGACGGCGGCGACGACACGCGCAAGGGCGCCGGCCCGCGCGCGGGCGGGCCCGATGGCGAGAGTCACTTCTTCATGACCTTCAACAGGGGCAAGAAGAGCGTCGCGCTGGACTTCACCAAGCCCGACGGCCAGGCGATCGTGCACAAGCTCCTGGCCGGCGCCGACGTGCTGGTCGAGAACTTCCGGCCGGGAGTCCTGAAGAAGTACGGCTTCGACTATGCGAGCGTCGCGGCGAAGTACCCGAAGCTGATCTATCTCTCGATCTCGGCCTACGGACAGACCGGGCCGCTGTCGGACCGGCCGGGCTACGATCCCGTGCTGCAGGCCGAGTCGGGCATGATGAGCGTCAACGGTGAGGCCAATGGCGAGGGCCTGCGGCACGCCATCGCCATCGTCGACACGATGACGGCGATCCACTCCGTCGCCGCGGTCAACGCCGCGCTCTATGCCCGCCGCGACACCGGGAAGGGCCAGCAGATCGATCTCGCCCTCTACGATACGGCGCTCGTGTCGCTGGGCAACATGGGCTCCTATTATCTGATCGGCGGCGAGCAGCCGCGGCGTGCCGGTAACGGGCATTTTGCCTCGGCACCCAACAGTTCGTTCGAGACCTCCAACGGCAAGATCTACATGGCGGTCGCGAACCAGAAGCTGTTCGGCGACACCTGCAAGGCACTCGGCCATCCCGAGTGGCTGACCGATCCGCGCTTCGACACGGTCGCCAATCGCGTAGCCAACAAGCCCGAGCTGACGCGCCTGATGGAAGAGGTGCTGACGACCGACACCAAGGAGAACTGGGCGCAGAAGCTGCGCCACCTCCCGGCCGGCCCGATCCGCACCATGAAGGAGGCGCTGGACGAGCCGGAAGTGAAGCGTCGCGGCATGCTGAAGACCTACAAGCACAGCCGCGTCGGCGACGTGCCGCTGATCGGTTCGAACTTCCACTTCTCCGACACGCCGGTCGACGACACGCGACCGCCGCCGGCGCTGGGCGAGCACACCGATCAGGTGCTGACGGAACTGGCGGGCCTCGGTGCGGCGGAGATCGCCAGCTTGCGGGAAAAGAAGATCGTCGGCTGAAGTTTCATGTCGTCCTGAACGCAGTGAAGGACCTCACGGAACGATCAGACGACTCCGTGGCCGCCGTGAGTTGCTTCGCGGGGCTCCAGAGCGGGGGTCCCCCGCTCGCGATGACGGGAATCCTCACCTGTCGAGCCACGTCTTCAGGATCAGGTTGGTCTCCCCGGGCTTTTCCATCGTGACCAGATGGCCGCACTGGTCGATGACGACGAGGGCGGCCGCCGGGATGGCCTTGGCGATCTCCTCGGACAGGAACAAGGGCGTCGCCGCATCGTCGCGGCCGCAGACCACGATGGTCGGGCACTTGATGCGCGGCAGGTCGGGTCGCCGGTCGGTGCGGATCGCCGCCAGCTCCTCCTGCCGTTTGTAGATCTCGACGCCGATCTCACCGCACATCGTCATCACCTCGTCGACCAGCGCCTTGTCGGGCAGGCGATAGGCCGGGATGAAGCGCGTCATCTGCATGCCGAGAACCAGTTCGAAATGTCCCTCGTTGGCGAGACGGATGCGGGCGCGCCGGATCGCGCGCTCGGCCTCGCTCTGGCTCCTCATGCCGGTGTCGAGCAGCGCGAGCTTGGTCACGCGGTCGGCGGCGAACTGCATGATCTCGACCGCGAGCATGCCACCCAGCGACAGGCCGGCCAGCGCGAACTTCCCGGCCGGCATCTGGTCGACGACCCAGCGGGCGGCGCTCTCCCAACTGTCCCAGATGGACAGCGGCGCCGTGCGCCAGTCGGGCACGACGATATCGGCCTGGCTCGAAAGGGCCGTGACCTGTGCGGCGAACAGGCGGGGCGAGCACAGCACGCCGGGGACGAGCAGCAGGGGTGTCCTGGTCATTTCATTCCTCCGGCGCGAAGCGTAGCGCAGACGATTTGACTGCGGTACCAATAGGCATGGCCGCCGCCTCCGTTCGCGACATCCGTCTCGACCTGTTCCGCGGGCTCGCTCTGTGGTTCATCTTCCTCGACCACATTCCGACCAACATCGTGAGCTGGCTGACCGTCCGCAATTACGGCTTCAGCGACGCGACCGAGATCTTCGTCTTCATCTCCGGCTACACCGCCGTCATCGCCTACAGCCGCATGCTGGACGAGGAGGGCTGGCCACGTACCGCCGCGCGCATCTATCGCCGCGTCTGGCAGCTCTACGTCGCCCACATCCTGCTGTTCGTGGCCTTTTCGGCACAGATCGCCTGGGTCTCGATCGCCCGCGACACGCCGGCGCTGATCGAGGAGATGGAACTGCTGGGCCTCGGCCAGAATCCCTATCGCGCCATTCTCGAGGCGGCCCTGCTCAAGTTCCGGCCGGTCAATCTCGACGTGCTGCCGCTCTACATCGTGCTGCTGGCCGTGTTCCCTCTGGCCCTGCCCGTTGTGGTGCGCTGGCCCTGGGTCGTGATCGGGGTTTCCCTCGCCTTGTATGCCGCGACCGGCCATTTCAACTGGAACCTGCCGGCCTATCCGGACGAGAAGGTCTGGTACTTCAACCCCATGGCCTGGCAGGTCGTGTTCCATGTCGGGGCAGCCTGCGCCGTGTTCGGTCCCGGCCTTTCCCGCCTCGACCGGTTCCGCGGTCCACTGACGGTCCTGGCGATCGCGTTTATCCTGTTTGCAGCCTTCATCGCCCTGTCCTGGCACTATAATCCGCTGGAAAAGCTGGTCCCGGCCTGGGTGGCGCGGATCATCTATCCGATCGACAAGACCAACATCGACATCCTGCGGTTCCTGCATTTCCTGGCCATCGCCTGGCTGGTCCGGATTGCCGTGCCGATCGACGCCCCCGGTCTCAAATGGCGCATCTGGGAGCCACTTCGCAGATGCGGTGAGGCTTCCTTGCTTATATTCTGCATCGGGACCTTCCTGGCGCTCAGTGGCCAGGTGATCGTAAGCCAGCATGAAGATTCGATCTTGTCGCAGATTGTCGTGAGCCTCCTCGGCATCGTCATCATGTGCGGAGCCGCCTATATTGCCGCGTGGTTCAAGCGCGGGAATGTGCGTGCGCCGGCTCGTGTGCGGGCGGCAACCGGGGCGCCCCGATGAGCCGGCTGATCGCCTTTCTGGTCGCGACCCTCCTGTTCGCGTTGGGCGGAGCGGCGCACGCGAAGTCCATGACCCTGTGCCGCGCCACGCCGGCCCTGCTCGCGCTGGGGACGAACCTGCCGGTCGCGCGCAAGGCAATCGCCGAGCGCAAGCAGCTCCGCATCATTGCCCTGGGTTCGTCGACGACCGCTGGATATGGCGTGTCGAATCCGGCCTTCGCCTATCCCACGCAGCTCCGCATCGGCCTAGAGAAGGAACTCCCCGGCATCGACATCGAGGTGATCAACCGCGGGATCGGCGGCCAGGACGTCGAGGAGATGGCCGCCCGCATGCAGGTGGAGATGCAGGAAAACCCGGCCTCGCTGGTCATCTGGCAGACCGGCACCAACGCCGCCATCCGTCACATGCCGCTCGACAGGTTCGACAGCACGCTGCGCGGCGGCCTGAAGCTCGGCAAGTCGTTGGGCGCGGACTTCATCCTGATGAACCTGCAATACGTGCCGGCGGTCGTCGCCGCACCCGACAAGGATGCCTACGAGAAGATCATGGCCGATGCGGCCAGGGACTATTCCGCCGGCCTGTTCCGACGCTACGACATCATGCGCGGATGGTACGATGACGGGATGCCATACGCCCAGTTTGTCCAGCTCGACGGACTCCATCTCAACGATTTCGGCCAGAAGTGCATCGGCAGGTTGCTGACACGTTCGATCGTGGATGCGCTGAAAGGTCCCTGACAAGAGGACGCCCAATGCCCCGCCGTTTCGTCGATCTTTCGATCTATCTCGAGAACGACGTGATCTCCGATCCGCCGCCGTTCGGGCCGAAGATCCAGTATCACAAGCATGCCGACACGGCCGGCCAGATCGCCGGCTTCTTTCCCGGTCTCAAGAAGGAAGACCTGCCCGATGGTGCGGGCTGGGCGGTCGAGAACGTCAACCTCTCGACCCACAACGGGACCCATCTCGACGCGCCCTATCATTTCCATCCGACGATGAACAAGGGCGAGCGCGCCATCACCATCGACGAGGTGCCGCTCGAATGGTGCTTCCAGCCCGGCGTGAAGCTCGACTTCCGCGACAAGCCGGACGGCCACGTGATCACCGCCGCCGAGGTCGAGGAGGAGCTGAAGCGGATCGGCCATGAGCTGAAGCCGCTGGAGATCGTCGTGGTCAACACGCGCGCGGGCTCGCGCTACGGCAACGACGACTACGTCAATGCCGGCTGCGGCATGGGCTACGACGCCACGATCTTCCTGCTGGAGAAGGGCGTGCGGCTGACCGGCACCGACGCCTGGAGCTGGGACGCGCCCTTCTTTTTCACCGCCCAGAAATGGGCGAAGGACCACGATCCGTCGATCATCTGGGAAGGCCACAAGGCCGGCCGCGACATCGGCTACTGCCACCTCGAGAAGCTGCATAACCTCGAAGCGCTGCCGGGCGACGGCTTCACCATCGCCTGCTTCCCGCACAAGATCCGCGGCGCCTCCGCCGGCTGGACGCGCGCGGTCGCAATTTTCGAGGATTAGCTAAAGAGAAGCAGGCCGCCGCGCGAAGAGGAGCGCCAGGCCGAGCGCCGCGATGAGCCCGCCCGCGGCCATGCGCAGGCGGCGCAGCATCGTCGGCCGCGCAGTTGCAATCGAGCGGGCCCGCGAGGCCAGCAGCGCGACCACGACATCGACGGCCGTGTTGAGCGCCACGGAAATCAAACCAAGTACCAGGAACTGCAGCCATACCGGACCGGCCGCCGGATCGACGAACTGCGGCAGGAACGCGAGGAAGAAGGCCGCGGTCTTGGGATTGAGCGCTTCGACGACGATGCCCTCGCGAAAGGCCCTGGCCGCGCCTGTCGTCACCGCCTTGGCCTCGAAGGTCTGACGCGCTTCGCGGATTGTCTTGAGGCCGATCCACACCAGATAGGCCGCGCCGGCGAGCTTCAGCATCGTGAAGGCTTCGGCACTGGCCATCACCAGCGCCGACACACCAACCGCGCCGGCCGCCACATGGACCAGCCCGCCAAGTCCCGTGCCGAAGCTGGAGGCCAAGCCTTCGCTCCGGCCCCCGGCAAGCGTGCGAGCCGCCACGTAGAATATCCCGGGTCCGGGCGAGATCGCGATCGCCAGGGCCGCTGCGAAGAAGAGCACGAGGGTCGCGAAATCCATCGCCGTCTACGGCAGCGGGTCGGGTTCGCCCGGCGGCAGCGGCATCTCGAAGACGTTGAGGGTCATCGACACCAGCATGTAGTAGCCGCAGACGCCCACCAGATCGACGACACCCTTCTCGCCGAACGCATCGACGGCGCGCTTGTAGTTGGCCGGCGCCACGCGGTTGGTCTCAAGATACTCGGTGACGAAATCGTAGACCACCTTCTCGACGTCGCGCTTGAAGGGCGGCGTGGCGCGCAGGCGGACCGCTTCGATGATGTCTTCCGCCAGGCCGGCTTCCCTGGCGAGGCGGGCATGGGCGTAGAACTCGAACTGTGCCTTGAAGTGCCGGCCGACCAGGCAGATTGCGAGCTCGGACAGGTCGCGCGGCAGCGAATTGTCGAAGCGGCAATATTCGCCGAGCTTCTGGGCGCGGTCGGCCAGGACGGGGCTGCGCAGCCACGGCTCGAAGGGGCCGCGCAGGCCGCCGCGGGGACCGGACATGATCGCGTCGGCGACCTTCTTCTGTTCGGGATCGAGTTTGGTCAGGTCGAGCGGAGCCAGACGCGGCATTGCGTTTCCTCGGTTCTGTGTTTTCAAAGGGTTAGAGCGGGCAACCGGCGTCGGCGACGCGGTTGGCATCGGCATTGTCGAACATGTGGTTCACGATCGACAGGCCGGCCTGCATCGCCGCACTCGCGCGCACGCTGCAGGACCCGGTCGCCGTCCACAGCACCTTGCCGCCGCTCGATTCGTAGAGCGTGAGCGACACGCGCAGGGTCGAACCGGAAGGCGCCGCCGGGATCGTGTCGCGCCGGCCGATCGGATTGGCCGGCAGCATGAGTCGCGGATTGGCGCCGGTCTCGTAGTCCTGGCTCTGCATCATCGGCATTTCGCGATCGATGCCGCCGGACAGGTCGAAGTAGCTCACGTCCATGCGCATGATGTTGCCGCCGCTGAAGCCGACCTGGTTGCCGCGCTGGGTGAGGCGCTCCATGACCTGGCGGCGCAGCTCGCGCGCGAGGTGCGTGTCGGAGGTGAGCTGGACGGCGATCTTGACCTTCGGGATCTTCTGGTACGCCTTGATCTCCAGCTCGCCGAGCTTGGGCCCGCCGGTGCCACCGAGGCCGTAGCCCTGGGCCGAGACCGGCGCCGCGAAACAGAGCGCCGAAAGCGCGACAAAGGTGGCGGCGATGCGCATTCGTCTTTCCCCTAACGTCCCTCGACCGCCGTCAGCCTGCTCCAGCCGGCTTCGTCCCGGTCGAGCATGCGCTTCAGCGATTCGAAATGCAGGAAGGCCTGCTGCGCCTCGCCCGCGATCTGCCTGGCCGTATGCTCGGCCATCGCCTCGTCGATGTTGTGCAGCTCCCGGCCGGTCTGCATGGCCAGCACCTGCACCATCGCCGCACGTTCGAGGTAATAAAGGTCGTCGTAGGCTTGGGCAACGGTCGGACCCGAGACGATGATGCCATGGTTTCGCAGGAACAGGATGTCCTTGTCGCCCATCGCGCGGCACATCCGCTCGCCCTCGTCGTTGGACAGGGCGACGCCGCCATAGGCCTCGTCGTAGGCGATGCGGCCCCAGTAGCGGAAGGCGTTCTGGGTGCACATCTCGATCCGGCCGTCGCGGATCGAGGTCAGCGCCGTCGCGTAGGGCATGTGGGTGTGCAGCACGACCTTGGCGCGCGGGTTGCCCGCATGGATGCGGGCGTGGATGTAGAAGGCGGTCGGCTCAACCGGATACTTGCCCTCGATGATGTTGCCGTCACCGTCGGCCATGACGATGTCGGAGGGCGTGATCTCCGACCAGTGCAGGCCCTGCGGGTTGACCAGGAAGAGATCATCGCGGCCGGGCACTGCCATGCTGAAATGGTTGCAGACGCCCTCGTTCAGCCCGTGCCGCGCGGCCGCGCGCAGGGCGGTGGTCAGGTCGATCCGCGCCTGGGTGACCGGGTCGTTCGCCAGCATTTTTCGGAGCTCCATCCTCAACAGCCTTTGCGGGGCCGATGATGCGGCTTCCGGCAATCGGGGCCAAGGGAAATTGCCAAGGACCCGGAAGACGCGAGATCAGGCAGGCGAGGAAACGCGCGGTCCGTCGGTCGCCGAGATCTCGCGCACCAGCTTGGTGCGCACGGCGCGGCCGAAATGGTCGAAATTGTCGGCCACGATCAGGAACGAGCCCGGGCCGCCGATGACGCTCTCCTCGTAGTACTTGTCGAGGGTGAGGTCGGGTGGGCGGCCGAAATTGCTGCGGTTCATCATCACCGGCAGGCCGTTCACCACGATGCCCTGCGACACGAGCTTGTCGCGCACGATCTCGGCTGGCGGCCCGTCGTTGGTGCGGCCGTCGCCGGACACGTCGATGACCCGCCGCTTGGCGATGAAGGGGGCATTCTCGAAGCGCTGGCCGGCATGGACGAGGGCGGCGCCGACGGCGGTCCAGCTCTGCGAGGTTCGAGGCGCCTCGGCGAGCTTGTCGGCAAAGCGCCTGGCGGCGCCCGGACTGTCGATCACTGTCCAGTCGATCACGACGGTCTGGAAGTGCGCGCCCGCCCACTCGGTGTAGCAGATCGCAATCCGCCGGTTCTCGCCCGAGAGGATGGCGTCGACCACCCGGTCGTTGGTCAGCGCTTCTATATAGCCGCGCCGCTGGAGCTCGGCTTCGACCTCGTCGATCGATCGCGAGACGTCGACGGCCAGCACGAGCTGCAGGTCGACCGGTGTCTGGGCGTGAGCCGATGTCGCCGTCGCCAGCGCCGCCATGGAGCCTACGAGCGCCGACCGTCGCCTCATGCCCACCTCCGTCGAAGAAGCGAAGCATAACACCGTAGCGGCGCGCGCAAACAAAAACGCCGGAGGAAATCCTCCGGCGTTCAGGTCGACCGTCAGAACGGCCTATTGCCAGAACGGCCTATTGATCGTCGTCGAAGCCGCGCTTGCGCGGTTCGTAGTCGCGCTCGCGGCGCGGCTTGTCCGGAGCGCCGCCGCCGAAACGACGGGCCGGCTTGCCGAAATCGCCGCCTTCGGCCGGAGGAGCAGGAGGCGCGCTGGAGAAATCGGCACGGCGATCCCGCATCGGACCACCATCGCCACCGGGGCCTGCGCCACGGTAACCACCGCCGCCGCCGCCACCCTCACGACCGCCGCCACCATAGCCGCCGCCACTGGCTCCGCCGGGACCGCCACCACCGTAGCCGCCGCCACCACCGCCGCGATAGCCACCGCCGCCGCCGCCTTCACGGCCGCCACCACCACCGTAGCCACCGCCACCGCCGCCGCCACCACCGTAGCCGCCACCGCCGCCGCCACCATAGGGCGGGCGCGGGCCGCGCGGACGGAAGCCGCCGCCATCGCGGCCACCACCACCGCCGCCGCCGCCGCCATATCCACCACCGCCGCCGCCACCACCGGGCTGACGTTCGACGGCTTCACGGACTGCGATCGAGCGGCCATCCAGCAACGCGCCGTTCATGGCCTGCATGGCCGAGGCGCCTTGGTCATCGGTTTCCATCTCGAGGAACGCGAAGCCGCGGCTGCGGCCGGTCTCGCGATCCACGATCACTTTCGAAGATGTAACGGTGCCGAACTGAGAGAAGGCTTCAGACAGACGCTCAGACGTGACCGAATAGGGCAGGTTGCCCACAAACAATTTGCGACTCATTCAAGGCTCTGGGCTAGAGGAAGGATCGAGCGGAGTCCGGCGCGCGCTTGCTGGACGGATGCGTCCAAGCGTTTCGATGACCTTTGACAGATGACCAAGTAGCTCACGGGAAGACGTTGACCGGTATCGCGCTCCGCGACTGTGTGCCGAGACTCATGATGATGCTCGTCGGCGAGTGTCGCAATGCAGCACTTATGCGCTGAATCAAGCGTTGAGTCCACCGCGTCGCGGGGTTGAGACGCGACGAAGCACGGCACACAATCGGCAGGAATTCGGGAGGGATTGGAAAGTGATCGTCGACCATCGAACCTACGAGCTGCAGCCAGGCCGCCTGCGCGACTTCCTCGCGCTCTACGAAAAGGAGGGCCTGCCGGTCCAGCTCAAGCATCTCGGCAACCTCGTCGGCTACTACACGACCGAGGTCGGCAACGTGAACGAGATCGTTCACATGTGGGGCTATGCCGACCTCGCCGATCGCACGAAGCGTCGCGCGGCGATGGCGGCTGATCCTGCCTGGCAGGCGTATTTGCAGAAGAGCCGAGAATATATGAAGACCATGAACAACAAGATATTGGTGCCGACCACCTTCTCACCCACGAAGTAAGGGAAAGATCTCCAAAATGGCTAACGCACACCCGCGCCGCAGCGGCGCGCAGGTTCTGATCGACCAGCTCCGTATCCACGGCACCGACACGATCTTCGGCGTGCCCGGCGAGAGCTACCTGGCCGCCCTCGACGCCCTCTACGCCCAGCGCAATTCCATCCGCTATGTCATCTGCCGCCAGGAAGGCGGCGCCTCCTACATGGCCGAGGCCTACGGCAAGCTGACCGGCAAGCCCGGCGTCTGTTTCGTCACGCGCGGGCCTGGCGCCACCAATGCCAGCGTCGGAATGCATACCGGCTTCCAGGATTCGACGCCCATGATTCTGCTGGTCGGTCAGGTCGCGCGCGAACAGGCCGAACGCGAGGCGTTCCAGGAAATCGACTATCGCCGCATGTACGGCCAGATGGCCAAGTGGGTGACCCAGATCGAGGACGCCCGGCGCATCCCCGAGATCGTGAGCCAGGCCTTCCACCGCGCGATGAACGGCCGGCCCGGTCCGGTCGTCATCGCGCTGCCGGAAGACATGCTGGTCGACGAGGTCGAGGTTGCCGATACCGGCCCCTACAAGGTCGCGCGCGGCGCGCCGGCGCCGGAAGACATGGCGACATTCCGCGAGTTGCTGGCCGCGGCGAAGCAGCCGCTCGTCATCTTGGGCGGCGGCGGCTGGGACGCGAAGGCCTGCGACGACATCCGGGCCTTCGTCGAGGCCAATCACCTGCCCGTGACGACGGCCTTCCGCAACCAGGACCTGATCGACAACCGCCACGACAATTTCGTCGGCGATCTCGGCATCGGCGTGAACCCGCCGCTGGGCAAGCGCATCAAGGAGAGCGATCTCATCATCGCGATCGGTCCGCGTCTCGGCGAGGCGACCACCGGCGGCTACACGCTGTTCGAGCTGCCGGTGCCGGCGCAGAAGATGGTGCACGTGCATGCCGGCGCCGAGGAGCTGGGCCGCGTCTACCAGGCGACCCTGCCGATCAACTCCGGCATGTCGCAGTTCGCCGCCGCGGCCAAGGCGATTAAGCCGGTCGATGCCTCTGCCTGGAAGGCGGGCGTCGCTGCGGCGCGCGCCGACTATCTGAAGAACATCGAGCCGACGCCGCAGCCGGGTTCCGCCAATCTCGCGGAGATCGTGGGCTGGCTGAACAAGCGCCTGCCCGACGACGTCATCGTCACCAACGGGGCGGGCAACTATGCCGGCTACGTTCACCGCTTCTTCCAGTATCGCGGCTTCCGCACCCAGCTCGCGCCGACCAACGGCTCGATGGGCTACGGCGTACCGTCGGCGGTGGCGGCCAAGATCGCCGCGCCCGGCCGCACCGTCGTGTCGTTCAGCGGTGACGGCTGCTTCCTGATGAACGGCCAGGAGTTCGCGACCGCCGTCCAGCACGGCGCAAACATCGTGTTCATCGTGGTCGACAACGGCATGTACGGCACGATCCGCATGCACCAGGAGCGTGAGTATCCGACGCGCGTTCATGGCACCGAACTGAAGAACCCCGACTTCGCGGCCTATGCCCGCGCCTTCGGCGGTCACGGCGAGACGGTCGAGCGGACCGCGGACTTCGAGGCCGCCTTCGAGCGCGCGCTCGGCGCCGGCAAGCCCTCGATCATCCATGTGAAGACGGACGCCGAGGCGATTACCTCGCGCATCACCATGACCAAGCTCCGCGAGCAGGCGCTGGCGAAGCAGAAGCACTGATGTAAGCAAGTGAAGCACGGCCGGCGCGAGCCCGATCGACGGGCTTGCGTCCGGCCATCGCCGCCCTTATAGAGGCGGTCCGTGGAGATTTGAGCCGACCGGCTTGCGACCACGTTAAACATCGCTAAAAGGTCGGAGGTGCTCGCAAAGCCCCCGTCCTTCCAGGTCGGGGGCTTTTCGTTTGCGTTGCCAGGAAAGGGCACGCGGCGAGACAGGAGAGTGAGATGGATGGTTCGATTCCCGTGAAGAAGGCGCAAGCCGACGTTTCGAAGTGGCGCACCCAGACCCGCGCGGTGCGCGGCGGGCAGATCCGCAGCAATTTCGACGAGACGTCCGAAGCGCTGTTCCTGACCTCGGGCTATGCCTATTCGAGTGCCGAGGAGGCCGAGGCCACCTTCAAGGGCGAGAGCAACCACTACCAGTATTCGCGCTTCGGCAATCCGACCGTCACCATGTTCGAGAACCGGCTGGCCGCGCTGGAAGGCGCCGAGGCCTGCCGCGCCACCTCGACCGGCATGTCGGCGGTGTTCTTCGCGCTGCTGGCGTTGCTCAAGTCGGGCGACCGCATCGTCGCGGCCCGCCAGCTCTTCGGCTCCTGCCACTACATCGTGGCCGACCTGCTGCCGAAGTACGGCATCCAGAGCGAGCTGGTCGACGGCGGTGATCTCGCGCAGTGGGAGAAGGCGCTAGCCAAGCCCACGCAGGCCGTGCTGTTCGAATCGCCCTCCAATCCGATGCTCGACATCGTCGACGTGAAGGCGGTGTGCGACCTCGCGCACAAGGCCGGTGCCAAGGTCGTGCTCGACAACGCCTTCGCCACGCCGATCCTGCAGCGGCCGCTCGAATTCGGCGCCGACGTCGTGGTCCACTCCGCCACCAAGTACATCGACGGCCAGGGCCGCACCCTGGGCGGCGCGGTGCTGGGCTCGAAGGAGTTCATCATCGACAAGCTGCAGCCGATCATCCGCAACACCGGCCCGTCGCTCAGCCCGTTCAACGCCTGGGTGCTGGTGAAGGGGCTCGAGACGCTGGGCCTGCGCGTCGAGCGCCATTGCGCCAACGCCCGCCGCGTCGCCGACGCGCTGGCCGCCCATCCCGCGATCGGCCGCGTGCTCTATCCGGGACGTCCCGACCACCCGCAGCATGCGCTGGCCGCGAAGCAGATGTCCGACTTCGGCGGCGTAGTGACGTTCGACGTCAAGGCCGGCAAGCCGGCGGCGTTCGCGGCGCTGAACCGCCTGCAGCTGGTCGACATCTCCAACAATCTCGGCGACGCCAAGAGCCTGGTTACGCATCCGGCCACGACCACGCACATGCGCATCGGCGCCGAGGAGCGCGCGAAGCTCGGCATCACCGACGGCACGGTCCGCATCTCGGTCGGCCTCGAGGATGTCGAGGACATCGTCGCCGACCTGGTCCAGGCGCTGGGCGCCTGACGCCGGCCGTCGGGGGCGGAACATGGCGCTTTCGGCCGACCTGTGGGCGGCGAATTCCGACCTGGCGTCACGCATCCTGTCGCACGGCTTCGTGCGCGGGCTGCGGGACGGCTCGCTGCCGATCGAATGCTTCAAGGGCTATGTCGCGCAGGACGCCTATTTCCTTGAAGCCTTCGCGCGGGCCTACGCCTTCTGCCTCGCCAATTCGCGCTCGCGTGAGGACCTGTACGGGTTCGCCGGCCTGATCGCCGGCGTCCTGCAGGAGCTCAAGCTCCACAAGGGCTATGCCGAACGCTGGCGGGTCGACCTCGACGGCGTCGCCCCCATCGAGGCGACGCGCGCCTATGTCGACTTTCTTCTCGAGACGGCGCGGCGCGGCAATCTCGGCGAGACGATCGCGGCGATGACCCCGTGCATGCGGCTCTACGCCTTCCTCGGTCGTTCGCTGGCCGCCAACAGCGTGGCCAAGCTCTATTCGGAATGGGTCAAGACCTATGCCGATCCGGGCTTCGAGGCGCTGGCCGAACAGCTCGAGGCGCTGCTCGATCTCCATGCGGAGGACACCGAGGCTGTGCGCGCCAACTACCGCCGCGCCATGGAACTCGAACTCGGCTTCTTCGCCGCCCACGCTTAGCAGGCGCCGGCAGGCAAAATCAGCGGTATCAGGATACCTGTTTCAGGGGTGCGACTCTCGCTTCGTTTGATTCGTTTATTTCGTTTGTTTCGGTTATTTGCCAGGACTCGGCTTTTCCAGCGCCCTGTCAGAGCGGCGCCAGCTTCTCCATCGAGCGGTCGAGGGCGCCGTGCAGGTCGGCGGTGAGCTTCGCGCCCATCGCCGTCCGTACTTCCTGTTCGGCCTCGGCCCACAGCGGCAGCGCGCGCTTGAACAGGGCGCGGCCGGCCGGCGTCGCGACCAGCTCATGCCGGCGCTTGTCGCCCGCGGCCGCCCGTTCGATCACGCCCGAGGCCAGCAGCGGCCGCAGGTTGCGCGTCAGGGTCGTTCGATCGGTGGCCAGCAGGTTGGACAGTTCGGTGATGCTGACGGGACCGCGCGAGAGCACGTGGGCGAGCAGGGAGAATTGCGAGATGCGCAGGCCGGTCGGCGCCAGGTGCCGGCTGTAGATCTGGGTGACGCGCCGCGCCGCGCTGCGCACCCGAAAGCAGGTGCACTCGGCAGTCGACAGGCGGAGCGGAGCCGGGACGGAAGTCATGGACCCGAGACTATCGCCGCTTCTTGCGCCGGCAAAGCCTCAATGTGTATATGCACTTAAATTCGCGACGGAGACGGACATGGCGGCAGAGGCGGGATATGGCGTGGTGCCGATCGAGCAGGCGCGCACCCTCGACGGGCTGGATCTGTTCAAGGGCCTGCTGGAGGGGCGCTATCCGGCGCCGCCGCTCTCCAGGACGCTGGGCTTCAATCTGCTCGAAGTCGAAGCCGGGCGCGTGATTTTCGGCTACACGCCGGTCTTCGATCATTATAACCCGTTGGGCACGGTCCATGGCGGCATCGCCGCCACCCTGCTCGATTCGGTGATGGGCTGCTGCATCCACACGATGCTGAAGGCCGGCAGCGGCTACACGACCGTCGAGATCAAGGTGAACTACGTGCGTGCCATGACCGACAGGACCGGGCCGGTCCGGGCGGAGGGCAAGGTCATCAATGTCGGCTCGCGCATCGCCACGTCGGAGGGGCGCCTGACCGACGCCTCCGGCAAGCTGCTCGCCCATGGCACGACGACCTGCCTGGTCTTTCCGATTTGAGCTAGTGTGGCGGCATGCAGAATGCGGCCGCCGAACAAAGACTCCTGAAACTCTCCATCGCCGTCACCATCGGGGTGGCGTCGGTCGGCGTCGTGTTCGGTCTGCTGTCGGGGTCGATGTCGATCGTGTTCGACGGCGTCTTTTCGGCGATCGACGCAGCCATGTCCGGCCTCGCGCTGTTCGTTTCGCGCCTCGTCAGCCGCGTCGCCGAGAACCGGCGCTTCCAGTTCGGCTACTGGCATATCGAGCCCATGGTGCTGGCCTTCAACGGCGGCACGCTGATGCTGCTCTGCTTCTACGCCTTCCTGAATTCCATCGACAGCCTGCTGGCCGGTGGCCGGCAGCTCAATTTCGATTGGGCCATGGCCTATGCCGCCGCCGTCGGCGTCGTGGCATTCGGCATGTTCTTCTACGCCCGGCACCGCAATCGGCAGATCGGGTCGGATTTCGTGCGCCTCGATGTGCAGAGCTGGTTGATGTCGGCCGCCATCACCTCGGCGCTGCTGCTGGCGTTCGCGGTCGCGTGGTGCCTCGAGGGCACCCGCTACGCCCATCTCACGCCCTATGCCGACCCGCTCATCCTGGCTGTGCTGTCCCTCATCCTCGTCTTTGTGCCGATTCACACAGTGCGCCGGGCGCTGACCGAGATCCTGCTGATTACGCCGCCCGAACTTGACGCCCGGGTCCGGCAGGTTCTGGACGAGGTCGTCGCCCGGCACGGCTTCAAGACCTACACCAGCTACGTGGCGAAGGTCGGCCGCGCGCAGTTCATCGAAATCCATGTCGCCGTGCCGCCCGAGAGTCCGATCGACAGCGTGGGTGAGGCAGATGCCATCCGGCGCGAAATTTCCGAGGCGATCGGCGGCGAAGGCCCGCACCGTTGGATCACGATCGACTTCACCGCCGATCCCCGGTGGCTGTAGAGGCATTTGACCTTTTGGGTCGAAACTCCCATGTCAGAGGCCGGAAGGAATTCGCCCGAACATGTACAAAGCCACCACCCGTGCCATTCAGGTGACGGTCGAGCCGCAATATCTGCCCGACCAGTCGGAGCCCGCGAAGTCGCAATATGTCTGGGCCTACACGGTGCGCATCGAGAACGGCGGCGATGTCGCGGTGCAGTTGCGCAGCCGGCACTGGAAGATCACCGACGGCCTCGGCCGGCTCCAGGAGGTCAAGGGCCCCGGTGTCGTGGGCAAGACGCCGTTGCTGCGTCCCGGCGAGGTCTTCGAGTACACTTCCGGAACACCACTTTCCACGCCATCCGGCATCATGGGCGGCACGTATCAGATGGTGGACGAGGCGGGCGAGAAGTTCGACATCGAGATTCCGACCTTTTCGCTCGACACGCCGACGGTGCAGCGCAGCCTAAACTAGGCCGCCCGGATCAAGGGGAGTAAGACGATGAACAAGATGGCGAAGCCGCGCGAGGTCGTTTCGCTCGCTACCGGCCTGTCCCGGCCCTCGCGCGAGGAGGCCGAGGCCGCCGTCCGCACGCTGATCCGCTGGGCCGGCGACGATCCCGGTCGCGAGGGCCTGGCCGGCACCCCCGACCGTGTCGTGCGCTCCTACGAGGAGTTCTTCGCGGGCTATGACCAGGATCCGCGCGACATGCTGCAGCGGACCTTCGAGGAGGTCGAGGGCTACGACGAGGTCGTGGCGCTGCGCGACATCCGGCTCGAGTCGCACTGCGAACATCACATGGTGCCGATCATCGGCAGGGTTCATGTCGGCTACCTGCCGGACAAGCGCGTGGTCGGCATCAGCAAACTCGCCCGTGTGGTCGATGCCTATGCCCATCGCCTGCAGATCCAGGAGAAGCTGACGGCGCAGATCGCCAACACGCTGCAGGAAGTCCTCCAGCCGCGCGGCGTCGCCGTCGTCATCGAGGCGGCGCACCAGTGCATGACCACGCGCGGCGTCCACAAGTCCGACGTCACCATGGTCACCAGCCGCATGCTGGGTGCCTTCCGGAACAATGGCGAGACACGGCGCGAATTCCTGAGCATGATCGGCCGCACGTCGGTTTAGCTTCTGCCTCATCCGTCAGGGGTGAGGTCGGAACAGAGTAGACAAGGGACATCATGGCCGGAGAGACCGTCAATTCCATCGAAATGCTGCGCAGACTCGTGGCGTTCGATACCACCTCGCGCAATTCCAACCTCGCCTTGATCGAGTACGTGCAGGCCTACCTCAAGGGGCACGGCGTCGAGTCGAAGCTGGTGCCCAACGAGGACGGCTCGAAGGCCAATCTCTTCGCCACCGTCGGTCCCAACGTCCCGGGCGGTGTCGTCCTGTCGGGCCACACCGACGTCGTGCCGGTCGACGGCCAGCCCTGGGTCACCGACCCGTGGACGCTCACGCTGAAGGACGGCAAGTATTACGGCCGCGGCACCTGCGACATGAAGGCGTTCTACGCCATCGGCCTCGCCATGCTGCCGGAGTTCCTGAAGGCATCGCTCAAGAAGCCGATCCACTTCGCGCTCTCCTACGATGAGGAAATCGGCTGCTTCGGCGCGCATTCGCTGGCCGCCCGCATGGCGAGCGAGGTGCCGAAGCCCCGGGTCATCATCATCGGCGAGCCGACCATGATGACCGTGGTGCATGCCCACAAGGGCAGCCAGAGCTACGTCACCAAGTTCACCGGCTTCGAGGCCCATTCCTCGATGACCCATCTCGGCGTCAGCGCCATCCATTTCGCGGGCGAGTTCGTGCACTATCTCAACATGGTGCAGGAGGAACTCGAGGCCGCCGCGCCCAAGGACAGCGAGTTCATGCCGGCCGCCGCGACCTTCAACGTCGGCACCATCATCGGCGGCACCGCGGGCAACATCCTGGCGCGCGAGTGCGAGGTCCTATGGGGCTATCGCGAGTTGCCGACCCGGCCGATCGAGGAGTTGGGCGAGCGCGCCAAGAAGTGGCTGAAGGAAGAGCTGCTGCCCAAGATGAAGGCCAAGCATCCGGCGGCCGCCATCGAAACCGAGCTGCGCGCCTCGACGCCCGCCTTCTCGCCCGAGGGCAACGACGACGCCAAGACCCTGGCCGGCAGCTGGTCCGGTTCCAACACGGTCGGCGCGGTCGTCTACGCCACCGAGGCCGGTATCTTCCGCAAGGTGCTGGGCGTGCCGACGGTGGTCTGCGGCCCCGGCGACATCGCCCAGGCGCATCAGCCCAACGAATTCATCCTCGCCTCGCAGATCGACGCCGGCGAGGCCTTCATGAAGCGCATGCTCGAGTGGTCCTGCCGGGACTAGGTCCAGGGTCGGGCATGGTGACGAGCCTCCCCCGTCCATGACGAGCGCGGTCACCACCCGGGACGGCCGTACGCTCAGCTATCTCGAGGTCGGGGACCCGCAGGGGGCGCTGGTCATCCACAATCATGGTGGACCCAGTTGCCGGCTGGAGGCGCGTCTCTTCGCGAATTCAGCATCGAAGAACCGGTTGCGGCTGATATGCGTGGACCGGCCCGGCATCGGACGGTCCACGCCCCAGAAAGCGCGCACCTACGCAGGCTGGGCCGACGACCTGACGGCCATCGCCGACGCGTTGGGATATCGCGAGTTCGGCGTGACGGGCTGGTCGGAGGGCGGGCCATGGGCGCTGGCGGCCGCTGCCTACATCGATCCCCTTCGGCTGCGCCATGTCAGCAGCGTCGCGGGCGGTAGCTACGGCGCCTTCGGCGACAACTGGGCTGCGGATCATCTTTCCAGGGCGGACGCGCTGGGGGGATCGCTGGCGCTGCGCTTCGAGCCCGGCTTCCGTCTCACGTATGCTGCTCTTGGCGTGACCGCCAAATACTTCCGGGCGACCTTCGTCGAGCAAGTGCGGAAAGCCGTGAATGACTACGACCGACAGATCCTGCTGCAACCGGATGTCGATGCGATCTTCCGGCAAATGTCCGCCGAGTGCTTTGCTCGAGGCAGCGACGGTCTGGTTCGCGACAGTGAACGGCTCTATCGGCGCTGGGCTTTTGACGTGAGGGCGATCGAGCGCAAGGTCCACCTGTGGCAAGGCATGGATGACCGGCTTGTGCCGGCTTTCATCAACAGGACCGTCGCCGACCGGATGCCGGGCGCCGAATGGCATGCCGTTGAAGGGGCCGGGCATTTCGTGGCGATCGGTTCGGCTGACGAGCTGTTCGCAATCGCCGCCGGGGAACTGGGGTCGAAGCCGTGCCGCATCTGATCGCCGTCGACTGGGGCACGAGCTCGCTGCGTGGCGCCCGTCTCGATGCGGCGGGCAACGTGCTGGAGGAGAAGAGCGCGCCGCTCGGCATTCTCAACGTACCCAAGGGCGACTTCGCCGGCGTCTTTGACTCGCTGTTTTCCGACTGGATGAAGCCGGCCGGCAGCGTCTGCCTGATCTCCGGCATGGCCGGCAGCCGGCAGGGCTGGGTCGAAGCGCCTTACGTCGCGTGTCCCGCCGGGCCTGAAGACCTCAAGCGGAGCCTGCACTGGATCGAGCCGGGCCGGATCGCGCTGGTGCCCGGCCTCAGTGTCGAGCAGGGCGAGGTGCCCGACGTGATGCGCGGCGAGGAGGTGCAGATCTTCGGCGCGCTGCGGCTGGCGGATCTTTCCGACGGGCTGTTCGTGCTGCCGGGCACGCACAGCAAGTGGGCGACGGTGCGCGATGGCCGCATCGTGGGCTTTCGCACCTGCATGACCGGCGAGGTCTACGGCCTGCTCAGCCAGCATTCGATTCTCGCGCGGACCCTCGACGCCGAGGCGCCGCTCGACGAGGCGATGTTCCTGCGCGGCGTGATGCGCGCCGGCAACGGCGAGGGGCTGCTGCACAATGCCTTCGGCGTGCGGGCGCTTGCCCTGTTCGACCGGCTGTCGCCGGCGCAGTCGGCGAGTTACCTGTCGGGCCTGCTGATCGGGGAAGAATTGGGCCACGAAGCCCCGGCCGCCCGCGACGTGATCGCGATCGGCGCACCGGCGCTCACGGCGCGCTATGCTCTCGCTTTGAAGGCGATGGATGTCGCCGTGCGCTGCTTCGGCGGCGAAGCGACATGGGCGGGGATGAGGGCCTTGCAGGGATGACGAGCGTCGATCGATTCAAGGCCGCGATGGGCGAGCTGCCGCTCGTCGCCATCCTGCGCGGGCTGAAGCCCGAGGAGGCGCCGGCGATCGGCGAGGTGCTGGTCGAGGCGGGCTTTCGCCTGATCGAAGTGCCGCTCAATTCGCCGCAGCCGCTCGACAGCATCGCGGCCTTGCGCAGGCGCTTCCCCGACGCCGTGATCGGCGCCGGCACGGTGCTGACGGTGGCCGAGGCGCGCGACGTCGCGTCGGCAGGCGGCGAACTGGTCGTCGCACCGAACTTCGATCCCGATGTCGTCGGGGAGACGGTGCGGCTCGGCATGGCCAGCTTGCCCGGTATCCTGACACCGACGGAAGCCTTCGCCGCTCTCAAGGCCGGCGCGCATGGCCTGAAACTCTTTCCCGCCGAGATCGCCTCGCCCGCGGTGGTGAAGGCGCTGCTGGCGGTGCTGCCGAAGGGCACGCAAGTGATCCCGGTCGGCGGCATCGGCGCGGACAACATGGGAGCCTGGCGCTCGGCCGGTGCCGCGGGGTTCGGTCTCGGCTCCTCGCTCTACAAGCCAGGCGACGATGCGGCCACGGTGCGCGCCAAGGCGGCATCCATCGTCTCGGCCTGGCGCAAATAATAGAAAACGCGGGAGAGGAAACATGAAGATCAAGAGCTACGAGATTTTCCGCTGCGACGCCGGCTGGCGTCTCTTCTCGTTCCTGAAGCTGGTGACCGACACCGGCCCGATCGGCTGGTCCGAATACAACGAGAGCTTCGGCAGTCCCGGCCTCTCGGGCGTCATCGACAACCTGATGCCAAGCGTGATTGGCATGGACCCGATGGACATCGAGCTGGTGAACGCCGTGCTCGCCACCAAGTCGACGCAGTCGCGCGGCGGCGTGGTGCGGCAGGCGATTGCCGCCATCGAGAACGCACTGCTCGACATCAAGGGCAAGGCGCTGGGCGTGCCGGTCTATCAGCTGTTCGGCGGCAAGCTGCGCGACCGCATTCCCGTCTACTGGTCGCATTGCGGGTCCTACCGCATGCGCAATCCCGATCTCTGCGGCACGCCGGCGGTGCGCTCCTATGACGACATGGCACGGACCGGCGAGGAGGTGCGCAAGAAGGGCTTCACCGCCTGCAAGACCAACATCGCCATGGAGGTCGATGGCAAGCTGCGCGCCTATCGTCCGGGCTTCGTCGTCGGCAAGGGTTTCCCGGAGCGCAACTGGGACGCCTTCATCGCGCGCAGTGCCGCAAAGACCGTCGAGGCGTTCCGCGCCGGCGCCGGTCCCGATGTCGGCATCATGCTCGACACCAACTTCCACTTCCGGACCGAGGGCTTCAAGCGCATCGCCGAGGCGGTGGGGCCGACCGGCCTCACCTGGCTCGAGCTCGACATCCACGATCCGAAGTCGATCGCCATGATCCGCCGCGACGCGCCGTGTCCCATCGCCTCCGGCGAGACCCTGCTGGAGCGCCGCGACTTCCGCCCGTACTTCGAGGCCTATGCCTTCGACACCGCCATCGTCGACGTGATCTGGAACGGCTTCAACGAGTCCCTGAAGATCGCCTCGATGGCTGACGTCTACGAGGTGAACGTGGCGCCGCATAATTTCTATGGCCATCTCGCCAGCGCCATCTCGGCTCATTTCTGCGCCGCCGTGCCGAACTTCCGCATCATGGAGATCGACATCGACGGCGTGCCGTGGCGCGACGAGATCGTCGACAATCCGCCGGT
>CANIEC010000029.1 GCA_947466085.1 Rhodospirillales bacterium | reverse complement strand
GTTGCGGTCTGCCTGCTGGTGCTGCTGGTCGGGCCGATCGCGCTCTTCCAGCGCAACCAGGCACGCAGCCTGGAGCGGCGCACATGAGGGCCCCCGCATGACAGGTCGCGCATGAGGGGTCGCGCCCGCTTCGCCTTCGGCATGCTGGCCTTCGGCTACGCCTTCCTCTACCTGCCGATCGCGCTGGTGATCTTCTATTCGTTCAACGAGTCGCGCCTCGTCACCGTCTGGTCGGGCTTCTCCCTGAAATGGTGGCACGCCCTGTTCGCCAATGAAGCAATGCTGGAGGCCGCGTGGCTGTCGCTGCGCATTGCGCTGGTGAGCGCGACCTGTGCTGCGCTGCTCGGTCTCGCCGCCGGCTACGCGCTGGTGCGGGCACCACGCTTTCCCGGGCGCACCTTGTTCGGCAGCCTCGTGGTCGCTCCGATGGTGATGCCGGAAGTCGTCATGGGCATCTCGATGCTGCTGCTGTTCATCGGCTCGGAGAGACTCTTCGGCGGACCGGACCGCGGCTTCCTCACCATCGCCATCGCCCACACGACATTTTCGATCGCCTTCGTGGCCATCGTCGTGCAGGCCCGCCTCTCCGACTTCGACCGCGCGCTGGAAGAGGCGGCGATGGATCTCGGCGCCACGCCCTGGGTAACCTTCCGCACCATCACCCTGCCGCTGATTGCGCCGGCCGTCGGCTCGGGCTGGCTGCTGGCCTTCACACTATCGTTGGACGATCTGATCCTGACCCAGTTCGTCGCCGGCGCGCAGTCGCAGACCCTGCCGATGCGCGTCTATTCCAGCGTCCGGCTGGGCGTCGACCCGCAGATCAACGTGCTCGCCACCCTCGTGGTGACCATCGCGGCCTGTGCCCTGGTCCTGTCCGGCTGGCTGACGCGGCGGAAAGTTTGAGCTAAGAAAGCCTCCTCAGGGAGGAAAAAATGCTTCGTTCCGGAACGTCCAAGCCGTCTCGCCGTACTGTGCTGAAGGGGGTCGGTATGGCCACCGTCGGTGCTTCGTTGGGGGCTTCCTTGCCGATGGGCAGCGCGGCTCATGCGCAGGGTGCGCCGGCGGCCGCCAAGGGACCGAAGCTGCTGGAAATGGACGGCAAGGCCAAGCTCGCTGTCCTGGGCGACAAGCCGCTCGTCGCCGAGACCCAGGCCGAGCTGCTCGACGACAATGTCACGCCGACCAACAAGCTGTTCATCCGCAACAACGGACAGGTGCCCGACATCACGGGCGATCCCAAGGCGTGGAAGGTCAAGATCGACGGCGAGGTCAACACGCCGATGGAGATCACGGTCGGCGACCTGATGACGAAGTTCCCCGCCGTCACCTACCAGCTGATGCTGGAATGCGGCGGCAACGGCCGCTCCTTCTTCTCACCCGAGGCCCGCGGCAACCAGTGGACCAACGGTGGCGCCGGCTGCCCGATGTGGACCGGCGTGCGCCTCGCCGACGTGCTGAAGGCGGCCGGGCTAAAACCTTCCGCCACCTATATCGGCAGCTATGGCGCCGATCCGACCCTGGCCGGCGAAACCGACAAGCCCACCCTCTCGCGCGGCGTGCCGATCGCCAAGGCGATGGAAGAGCACACGCTGATCGCGTTCAAGCTGAACGGCCAGGACCTGCCGCTGATCCACGGTGCGCCCGTCCGTCTCGTCATCCCGGGCTGGCCCGCCTCGGCGTCGATCAAGTGGCTGAATCGCATCTGGATCCGCGACAAGGAGCATGACGGTCCCGGCATGGGCGGCTTCTCCTACCGCGTGCCGAAGACGCCGATCGTCCCCGGCAGCAAGGGCAACGAGAAGGACATGGCGATCCTGGAATCGATGCCCGTCCGTTCGGTCATCACCTTCCCCGCCGACGGCACGCGCCTCACCTCGCGCAAGCTCGACCTGCGTGGCCATGCCTGGGCCGGCGACTTCGACATCAAGACCGTCGACATCTCGACCGACTACGGCGTCACCTGGAAGCCGGCCAAAGTCGATGCGCCGGCCAACAAGTATGCCTGGCAGAACTTCACCGCCTCGATCGAGCTGCCGACCACGGGCTACTATGAAGTCTGGGCCAAGGCGACCGACAGCAAGGGCGTGACCCAGCCCTTCCAGGCCGCCAACTGGAACCCGCAGGGTTACGGGGCCAATCCGATCAACCGCATCCGCCTGCTCGTCGAATCTTGAGCAAGGTCAATGTGATACACGCCGCCGTCCTCGGCCTGACGGCGACGTTCGTGCTGCTCGCCTTCGATCGCGCCGGCGAGCTGCACAGGGACAAGTATGTCTACGTGCCGCCGGCGCCCAAGGTGGCGGCGGCACCGCCCGTCGTCGATCCCGACAAGGGCAAGCCGCCGCCGCACAACGACAAGGTCGAGGACCTGCCCGAGGGCAAGAACCGCGAGCTGACCTTCTATGCGTGCACGGCCTGCCACGGCGTCGCGCTGATCAAGGCGCAGGGCCTGACGCGCGACCTCTGGGATTCGACCCTCGACCTGATGGTCGAGAAGCATCGCATGCCACCGATCAAGGCCGAGGAGCGCGCGGAAATCCTCGACTATCTCGCCGAGAGTTTCCCGCCCCGCCGCAAGGGACGTGGCAGCGACAATCCCTTCCTGAAGTAGACGGCGCGGCGGCTACGCCGTCGCCTTCGCCCATTTCTCCGACCAGACGTGCAGCGGCAGGAACAGCCGCAGCAGTTCGTTACCCAGCGCCGTGAGCCGGTAGCCCGTCGCGTCGTCCAGTTCGACCAGCTTCGCCTCGCGCAGTTCGGCCAGCCGCGTGTTCACGATGGTCGGGCTGGCCCCGGTCAGGTCCTGCAGCTCGCGGAAACGCTTCGGCTCTTCGCGCAGCTCCCAGACGATGCGCAAGGTCCAGCGCCGGCCCAGCAGGTCGAGCAGCGCCATGATCGGGCGGCCGGTCGTCGAGCCGCGCACCCTTTTCACCATCTATTACGCTCCGTTACTACAAATTCTGTAGCGTGCCGCATTTCCTGTTGCTACGGAATATGTAGCAAGCCGTTTGGAGACCCGCCATGCCCCGCATCGCTCCCGCCGATGAGCCTTACCCGACCGAGATCGCGACCGCCCTGGCGCGCACCATGCCTCCGGGCGTCCCGCCGCTGCATCTGTTCCGGACGATGGCACGCAACCCGCGCGTTTTCGGGAAGATGTTCGCCGGCGGCCTGCTCGACAAAGGCACCCTCTCGCTGCGTCAGCGCGAGGTCGTGATCGACCGCACGACGGCCCGCCTCGGGGCCGAGTATGAATGGGGCGTCCACATCGCCTTCTTCGCGGAGAAGGTCGGCTTCGACGCGGAGAGGATCGCAGCGACCGTTCACGGCCCGGTCGATGCGCCCTGCTGGTCGGCCGACGAGCAAGCGCTGCTGGCCGCCGTCGACGATCTGGTCGACCGCCGTACCATAGGTGACGAAACCTGGGCTCGGCTCGCCGCCCATTTCGACGAGGCGCAGATCCTCGAAGTGATCGCGCTCGCGGGCTACTACCACACGATCAGCTTCCTCTGCCGCGCCCTCGACCTGCCGCTCGAAGCCTATGCCGCGCGCTTCCCGGACGGGCATCGCCGGGGAGCACAAACGAAACAAACGCAATAAACGAATCCGACGAAGCGAGAGTCGCACCCCACAACAGGGTATCCTGGTACCGCAGACGGGTCGACGTTGCTGGCCGGTGCCTGCAAATACCCATTCCAACAGCCTGCTAGCGCTTCGCCTTCGTAAGGCGGTCCACCCCGAGGATCAGCAGCCCGAAGATGAGGCCCCAGAAGGCCGAGCCGACGCCCATCAGCGTGACGCCCGAGACGGTGACCGCCAGCGTGCCCGCCGCCGCGAGCCGGTCCTGCTCGCCGGCCAGGGCGATGCCCAGCGCGCCGGCCGTCGAGCCCAGAAGTGCCGTGCCGGCGACGGTGGCCAGCAAGGCCGGCGGCAGCGCCCCGAACAGGCCGACCAGCGAGGCGCCGAACAGCGCAATCAGGCCCCAGAACACGGCATAGAACGGCCCCGTCTTCCAGCGCTGCGCCGGATCGGGATGGGCGTCGGGGCCGGTGCACAGCGCGGCCGAGATCGCGGCGAGATTGGACGTGTGGGCGCCGAGGAACGCCGTGCCGAGCGACGCGGCACCCGTCACGGCGAGGATGGGCTGCGTTGGCGGCTGATAGCCCGAGCCGCGCAGCACCGCGAAGCCCGGCAGGTTCTGCGACGCCATGGTGACGAGATAGAGCGGCACGCCGAGACCGACGAGCGTAGCCACGTCCCATGCCGGCGCAGTGACGACCAGGGTCGAGAGGCCGAGCGAGGGCAGCGGCTTCACCAGGCCCAGCGACCAGGCGAGCAGCGCGCCGCCGACCAGTACGATCAGCGAGGCCAGAGCCGGGAAGAAGAGACGCGCCACCAGGAACAGAGCGACCAGCGGCAGCACCAGCAGCGGCGCGGACGGCACATGCTCGACCATCGCCATCACGAGTCGCAGCAGGATGCCAGCCAGCATGGCCGCGGCGATGCTGGGCGGAATCCTGCCGATCAGCCGACCAAGCGGCTTCACCGCGGCGGTCAGCAGGATCAGGAGCGCTGCGAGCACGAACGCGCCGACCGCCGCCGCGAAGCTCGGCACGCCGGAGGTCGAGGCGATCAGCGCGGCGCCCGGCGTCGACCAGGCAGTGATGATCGGCATGCGGTAACGAACGCTGAGGATCAGCGCGCTGGCCGCCGTGGCGAGACCGAGCCCCGAGACCCACGAACTCGCCTGATCGGCCGTCGCTCCCACCGCCTGCGCAGCGGCCAGCACGACCGGCAAGGTGCCGCCCACGCCGGCGATCGTCGCGACCAGCGCGGCGGCCGCGACGGAGATGAGGCCGCCGGTTTTCAACGGCGCACGCTTGCGGAGTTCACCCTCGGTGTCATCCCGAGCGAAGCGAGGGACCTTTCGCGACAGCGATCAAAGGTCCCTCGCCTGCGGCTCGGGATGACAGACTTCGTCGAACGATCGCCCTGCGCCCAATCAGGCATTCGCCCGCTCGACCATGGCCTGCAGCAGTATCTGTGCGCCGGCGCCGACGTCGCTCTTGCTGGCGTCCTCGATCTCGTTGTGGCTGACGCCGTCCTTGCAGGGCACGAACACCATCGCCGTCGGGGCGACGCGGCTGACATAGCAGGCGTCGTGGCCGGCGCCGCTCACGATGTCCATGTGCGGATAGCCCGCCTGTTCGGCGCCGCGACGCACCGCCTCGACCAGCTCCTTGGCGAAGGGCGACGGCGGGAAGTACCAGATCTGCTCGATCTTCACCTCGAGGCGATGGCGCCTGGCGATGTCGGCCACGGCGGCGCGCATCTCGGCATCCATCTTCGTCAGTTCAGCATCGTCGGGGTGGCGGAAATCGACCGTCATGAAGACGCGGCCCGGAATCGTGTTGCGCGCCTGCGGCAGGCTGTCGATCACGCCGATCGTCGAGCGGCCGTTCGGCCGGTTGCCAATGGCGCGCGCGGCAACGATCAGTTCCGCCGCCCCGACCAGCGCATCGCGGCGCCCCTCCATGGGAGTCGTGCCGGCATGGCTCTCCATGCCCGTCCAGTTGATCTCGTACCAGCGCTGCCCCTGCGCGCCCGTGACGACGCCGATCGTCTTCTTCTCGCGCTCCAGGATCGGTCCCTGTTCGATATGCGCCTCGAAGAAGGCGCCTATCGGCCGGCCACCGACCGGCTCCTTGCCGTCGTAGCCGATCTGCTTCAGCGCCTCGCCGAAGCTCACCCCGTCGCGGTCCTTGATCGACAGCGCATGCTCCAGCGTGAAGGCGCCGCCGAAAACGCCCGACGCGACCATCGCCGGCGCGAAGCGGCAGCCCTCTTCGTTGGTCCAGACCGCCACCTCGATCGGCGCCTCGGTGACGTAGTTCGAATCGTGCAGCACGCGCAGCACTTCGAGCCCGGCCATCACACCATAGGCGCCGTCGAACTTGCCGCCGGTCGGCTGGGTATCGAGATGGGAGCCGGTCATGATCGGCGGCTTCGCCGGATCGCGTCCCTCGCGACGGGCGAAGACGTTGCCCAGCTGGTCGATCTTGATGGTGCAGCCCGCCTCCTTCGCCCAGCGGACGAACAGATCGCGCCCCTGCCGGTCGAGGTCGGTGAGCGCGATGCGACAGACGCCGCCCTTCTCCGTGCCGCCAATCTGGCCCAGTTCCATCAGGCTCGACCACAGCCGGTCATGATCTACGCGAAGATTGGGGCGGTCGGCGATGGTCATAGCGACTCCGTTGTCAGCAAGCCGTTAACGGACTAAATTCAGTCCAGGGTCAGGAGGACCCTACCATGAAGTACTCCACCCGGATCAAGCCCATCAGCTACCTTAAGGCCAATGCCGCCGAGGTTGTACGCGGCCTTGCCGAAAGCGGCGAACCGATGATCATCACACAGAATGGCGAAGCCACCGCCGTCATTCAGGATATCGTCAGCTACGAGCAAACGCAGGAAACGCTCGCATTCCTCAAGATCCTCGCGCTGGGTGAGCAGCAGGTCAACGAAGGCAAGACCGTGCCCGCAGTCAAGGCGATGCGGCGCTTCCGCGATAGGATCAAGCGGACAAGAGCTGGGGAATGAAGCGCTATGCGGTCGTACTGACCGAACAGGCCCTTCTCGATCTCGACGACATTGCCCACTATATCGCTCTCCACGATTTGCCGGAGAAGGCGGAGCACGTCGCGCAGCGAATCGAGGAAGCCTTTGCGTCCCTAACGAGCTTGCCGGACCGCGGATCGCATCCGCGCGAGCTTTTGGCCATGGGCAACCGCAGCTTTCGGGAGATTCACTTCAAGCCTTACCGTATCGTCTATCGCGTCTATGAGCGCGAGGTTGTCGTGTTCCTCGTCGCCGACGGCCGCCGCGATATGCGCGCCCTGCTGAGCAGACGCCTGCTGGGCGCCTAGGCCGGCGCTGGCAGGATTGGCTGTGCACCGCTATTGCTTGAATCCTCCACTACAGGAATGGATACGCATCGCATGCTTCCGCTGTCCGACACGCTCGTTCTCGACCTGACGCAGGTCATCGCCGGCCCCACGGCTGGCCAGATGCTGGGCGACATGGGCGCCGACGTGATCAAAGTCGAGCCGCTGAACGGCGAGCATTTCCGGCCGCATTTCGGCGGCGCCTGGGTGCCGTCGATGAACCGCAACAAGCGCGGCCTGGCGATCGACCTGCGCAGCGAGGGCGGCAAGGACGTGCTGATGCGTCTGGTGAAGAAGGCCGACGTCTTCATGGAGGCCTTCACGCCGGGGGTGATCGACAAGCTGGGCTTCGGCTGGGATGTCGTCTCGAAGGTCAATCCGCAGACCGTCTATGCCTCGATCTCGGGCTACGGCCAGACCGGCCCCTACTCCCCGCGTGCCGGCTACGATCCCTGCATCCAGGCCGAGATCGGCCTGATGGACGCGACCGGTCCCTACCAGGGCGAGATGTGCCGCGTCGGCACGGCGCCGATCGACTATTCGACCGGTCTCGCCTGCGCCGGCGGCATCGCCTTCGCGCTTCTGCACCGCATCAAGACCGGCAAGGGCCAGCGGCTCGACCTGTCGCTGTTCGATGTCGGCATGCACATGATGAGCCACTGGATCACAAACCATGGGCTGACCGGCGAGAATCCCGAGCGCATGGGGACGTCGAACACGATCCTCTGCCCGCTGCGCGTCTTCCCGACGAAGACGCAGCCGGTGTTCGTGGCCGGTACCAACGATGCCTTCTGGCGCCTGTTCTGTAGCGCGCTCGGCAGGAAGGACTGGCTCGACGACGAACGCTTCAAGACCAATGCCGGCCGCGTCGCCCATCGGGCGCTCCTCGAAGGAATGATCGAGGACTATTTCCTGCAGTACACGGCCGACGAGCTGCTCGAGCGGCTGATCCCCGCCGGCATGCCCTGCTCCGCCGCCTACAAGGTGAGCGACGTGATGGCGAGCGACCATGCCCGGGCGCGCGGCAGCGTGCTGGAGATCGACTATCCCGGCATCGGCCCGGTGAAGTCGGCCGCCAACCCGATCAAGCTGTCCGAAGCACCGGTCGAGACACGGCAGAAGTCACCCGGTATCGGCGAGCACACGGTCGAGATCATGCGCGAGGTGGGCTATAGCGATGACGAGATCGCCGCCCTCAAATCGGCGAAGGCCATCGCGACGACCTGAGGTCCTACCGTGAAGATCGTTTATTCCGAGAAGCACGCCCAGCACGATCCGCAGCACTTCGTCGTGCGCGGCACCAAGCAGCGCAGCGCCGAGCAGCCCGAACGCGCCACCCGCCTGCTGGCTGCCGCCACGGAAGCGGGCCATACGATCCTGCCGCCGAAATCATATGGACCGGCGCCGGCCGCCACCGTGCATACGCCGGACTATCTCGACTTCCTGCAGATCGCCGCGCGCGAATGGGCGAAGCTGCCGGGTGCGGGTCCGGAGGTGGTGCCCAACGTCCATCCGGCACGCGCCCATGCTTCCTATCCGAAGGCGCTCGCGGGCCGCGCCGGCTGGCACCAGGTCGATACCGGCTGCCCGATCGGGCCGCACACCTGGGACGCGGCCCTCGCCGCCACCGAGGTCGCCGCCACGGTGGCCGACATGGTGCTGGCGGGCGAAGACCATGCCTATGCGCTCTGCCGGCCGCCGGGCCATCACGCCTATGCCGACATGGCGGGCGGCTTCTGCTTTCTGAACAACACCGCCGTCGCCGCGCAACGCTTGCGCACGCAACATCAGCGCGTCGCGATCTTCGATGTCGACGTGCATCACGGCAACGGCACGCAAGGGATCTTCTACGAGCGCGACGACGTGCTCACCGTCTCGATCCACGCCGATCCCGACCATTACTACCCCTTCTTCTGGGGCCATGCGCAGGAGCACGGCGCGGGCAAGGGCAAGGGCTTCAATCTCAACCTGCCGCTGCCGCTGGGCTCGCCCGACGCACCGTGGCTCGAGGCGGGTGACAAGGCCCTCACGCGCATCCGCGACTTCCAGCCCACCGCACTGGTCGTGGCGCTGGGCCTCGACGCCAGCGAGAGTGATCCGCTGCAGGGCCTCAAGGTCACCGGCGCGGGCTTCCATGCGATGGCCGGGAAGATCGCGCGCCTCGGCCTGCCGACCGTGCTGGTCCAGGAAGGCGGCTATCTCGGCGACGATCTCGGCCGCAACCTCGTCCAGTTCCTCGCCGGGTTCGAGAAGGGACGTGGCGCCGGCGCCTAGTCGACCTGCGCGCCCGCGGCCATCACGATCTTTCGCCACTTCTCGATCTCGGCCTCCACGAAGGCCTTCGTTTCCGCGGGCGTCAGTGCCTCGCTTGCCTCGACGTTCAGGGATTTGAGCCGCTCACCCAGCGTCGGATCGGCCAGCGCCTTGTAGATGGAAGCGTTGAGGCGGCGGACGATGTCCGCCGGCGTGCCCGCGGGCACGGCGATTATGTTCCAGGTACCGCCCACGAAGTCGGCCAGGCCGGCTTCCTTCATGGTCGGGATGTCGGGCATCACCGTGCTGCGCTTGTCCGCCATCAACCCGACCGGGATCAACTGCCCCGCCCGGACATTTTCCATCACCGGCCCCAGCGTGGCGAACATCAGCGCATGCCGTCCGGCAAGCAGGTCCTGCAGCGCCGGTCCTGTTCCGCGATAGGGCACGTGCAGGATGTCCACTCCGGTGCGAGTCTTGAACAGTTCGCCAGCGAGATGATTGGTCGTGCCGTTGCCGGAGGACGGATAGCTCGCCTTGCCAGGCTCGGCCTTCAGCTTGGCAATGAGGTCCGGCAGCTTCGTCGGCTGCCCCGGCGGTACCAACAATGCCATCGGCGCGAGGCCGACAAGCGCGACCAGTTCGAAGTCCTTCACCGGGTGATAGGGCAGGCTCTTGTAGAGAGAGATGTTGATGCCGTGCGTCGCTGCCGTGCCGAACAGCAGCGTGTAGCCGTCGGGCTTCGCCTTGGCGACTATTTCGGTTCCGACATTGCCGCCGGCGCCGCCCTTGTTGTCGATGATGACCTGCTGGCCGAGATCGGCCGCCATGCCGACGGCGACCACGCGCGCGATCAGGTCGGTCGGGCCGCCCGGCGGAAACGGCACAACCATGCGCAGCGGCTTGTCGGGATATTGTGCAGCGGCCTGCCCGGCCGACAGCAGCCCGACGACACAGGCGAAGAGCGAAGCGAGGATAAGCCGCATGGTCAGTCCACCTTCGCGCCGGCGGCACGGATGACGTCGCGCCACTTGGCGATTTCGGCCGTCACGAAGGCGCGCGTGCTGGCCGGCGTCGAATCCGTCACCGCTTCGATTCCGAGCTGCTGCAGTCGTTCCGCCACGGCCGGACTGACCAGCGCCTTGTTGATGGCGGCGTTCAGCCGGTCCACGATCGGCTTGGGCGTGCCGACCGGAACCGCCACGATGTTCCAGGTACCACCCACGAAGTCTGCGAGGCCTGCCTCTGCTGCGGTCGGAACGTCGGGGCGTGCGGTGCTCCGCTTGTCGGCCATGATGATGACGGCATAGAGCTTGCCGGCCTTGATCTGTTCGAGCGACGTGCCAAACGAATCGAACATGAAGGTCACACGGCCGCCCATCAGGTCCTGCAACGCCGGCCCCGAGCCGCGATAGGGCACGTGCACGGCCTCGACGCCGGCGCGCGTCTTGAACAGTTCGCCGGCAAGGTGATTGGTCGTGCCGTTGCCGGACGAGGCATAGCTCGACTTGCCCTTGTCGACCTTCAGCTTGGCGATCAGCTCGGGGAGCGTGCGCGGCTGCTCGGGCGAGACCAGCAGCACCATCGGCACGAGACCGGCCAGCGCCACCAGTTCGAAGTCCTTCAGCGGGTCGTAGGGCAGCTGGTCGTAGAGCGAGACGTTGATGCCATGCGTGGCGGCCGTGCCGAACAGCAGCGTGTAGCCGTCGGGTTTGGCCTTGGCGACCAAATCGGTGCCGACCGTGCCGCCGGCGCCGCCCTTGTTCTCGATCACGACCTGCTGGCCAAGCTGCTCCGCCAGCGCTGCCGAGAGAACGCGTGCGAAGACGTCGGTTGGGCCTCCCGGTGGAAACGGCACCACAAGCTTCACGGGCTTGTCAGGATACTGCGCCATCGCGGGCGCGCACGTCAGCAGGAGCGCCAGCACGACGGCCAGCACACGCCTCGTCATCGTCATGTTTCCTCCGGTTGTTCTTGGTTGATTCGGCCGAGACGAGGCAGCGTCAGTGGGTCGTCACCTCCTTCATGGTGACGAAATTGTAGGACGGCGGGCGCGGGCTGGAGCGCCACCTGTCCATGTCCTCGTAGCGATCGCGCAACGAGGCGGGGTAGTCAGTGAAGGCCGCCGTGCGCAGCCACAGGCGCAGCAGGTGCCGCTTGCGATCCTGTTCGCTGTGATCGACGTAGGCCGTTCGCGAGTGCAGTACGCAATAGTTGTTCACGAACTGCATGTCGCCGCGCTCCAGCTTCATGTCGAGACGGAACACGGGATCCTTGCAGTAGGCCGCCACGGTATCGAGCGCCTCGATCTGCAGCTTCGTCAGTCGCGGCACCTCGTTGAAGCGCTGCGCGGAGTCGATGAAGGTGCGATTGAAGCGGTTGAACATCCGGCCCTTGTGCCAGATGAAGATGGGCGTGATGTAATAGGGCTTCTGCCCTTCCGACTCTTCGCCGCGTCGGTCGGCATAGAACGGCTGGGCCAGGACCTTCACGAGGTCAGGACGCGAGCGCAGCATCGCGTTGTAGACCGCAACCGAGCTGGCAACGGCGGAAAGGCCGCCGCTCTGCGCCGTCTCGAGGCAGCACAGACCGACGATGTCGCAGGAGTCGTTGTGGAACGGCAGCAGGTTGGCGGTCTGATAGCCGCGTGCATGCATGTCCTTGTACTGATCGCGGCCGAGATCGCGGACATGGCCGAGCACGTCGCCCTGTGCGTTCTGCGCCACGGCGCGCCCGAAATGTGCTCCGATGCCCCAATAGATCAGGCCCATCTCTTCGGCACTGTATCGGTCGCGCGGCAGGCCACGTATCAGCAGGATACCCAGGCCATTCTCGATCTCCGTCTGGATCAGCCGCAACGTCCTCGCGAACCGCGGCAGCGGGAAGTGTTCCTTGCCGATGTCCGGAATCCGGCGGCCGGTGGACTGGAGATGGCGCAGAGCCCCGTCAATCTCAGTGATTTCGTCCGGGCTCAGCCGGTAGAGCCATTCGTCGCTTTTCTGGAGGTCCTGACCGAGCCATGCCGAGCGGCCGACGGCTTCCTCCAGTTCGAACTCCTCCATGGGATTCCTCCTCCGTCTGAATGTCGACATTATTGATTGCAGACATTCAGGGACCTACTTGGTGGAAGCAAGAGCGAAATGCCGCTAGAGGGTTCCAACCCATGGCCGCACCCGTCCAAAAGACCTACGACATCTATGCCACCCTGCCCGCGCAGATCGCGGTGCGGATCGGGCAGGCCATCGTCGAGAACGAATTCAAGCCGGGCCAGAAGTTGCGCGAGGTCGACCTCGCGGCAGCCTTCGGGGTCAGCCGAGCATCGGTTCGCGAGGCCCTGCGCATCGTCGAAAGCGAAGGTCTGGTGACGATCCAGCCCCAGCGCGGCGCGCAGGTGACGGCGCTCAGCGCCGCCGAGGTCGAGGACATCTTCGATATTCGTGCCCAGTTGATGGGCCTTGCCTGCCAGCGCCTCGTGGCCGCCCTCCCCCCGGACGGCAGACCGGAGTTGGAACGCCTCTGTGCCGAACTGGAAAGATCGCTCGACGATGCCGAGGCCTATGCCCGCGCGAGTCTGGCGATCAGCGAGTTCTGCGTGCGCAATGCCGGCAGCCGCCGGCTCGCCGACCTGATCCTGTCCTTCGGCCGCCAGACCGCCCGCTATACAAAGCTCAGCCTGTCGACGTCCGACCGACGCCGGCAATCGATCATCAACTGGCGCGGCCTGGTCCAGTCGATCCTCGCCGGCGACGCCAAGGCCGCCGAGGGCTTCGCGCGGCAGCTCGTGTTCGATACCCGCGACACGGCGTTGAGCATGCTCGCCGACGGGATGGCCAAGCAGGACTGACGGATCAGCATCCCAGCGCAGCCGACGCGAGTTGGCTGCCGCGGCGATCCTCCGGTTCATGCGCGATCTTGAGCATGGCCGGCTCACCGTTGCGCCGCACCGGCAAGAGCAGGCTGCTATGGGTCTTCAGCGGCTCGCCATCGGCTTCGAGAGTCCAGTGTTCCAGCCAGCTCGCGGCATCGACAGGATCAGTCGCCGCCATTGCCGCCGACGACATAGACGGTGAGCTTCTCGGGTAGCTTGTCGTGCGCGACCTCGATGGTGCGGCGGTCGGGCCAGATGAACACCGCGTCCTGGTCCGCCATCAGCTCCTCGAAGCGCGCGACCTGGCCGCGTCCCCAATAGTGCATCGGCAGCACGATGCGCGGCTGGATCTGGCGGACGACCTCGACCATCACCGGCAGGCCGACCGTGTAGGCGCCGTCGATCGGCACCATCAGCACGTCGATGCGGCCCAGCTCGTCGAGATGGTCCTTTGTCAGCCGGTGATGCAGGTGGCCGAGATGGGCGATGCAGAGATCGCCGATGGTGAAGGTGAAGATCGAGTTGCCATTGATGCGCGCCGAGCCGCCGCCCCAGTCGCGCGCATTGGTCGGCAAGTTCGTCACCTTGAGGTCCTTGAGCGAGATGTCGTGGCGCGCCTCTGTCTCGCCGGCCTCGCTCGGCCAGCCGCGCAGCACGTAGGTGATCCCGTCCTCGGGCGTGTCGGTGTAGTGCGTGGAGTGCGCGTTGTTCATCGTCACGATGTCGGGCTTGCGGCCGAAGCCGTTCAGCCCGTTGTAGTCGGTGATGGCGCGCACGCCCTGCGGCGTGTCGATCTCGAAGCTGGCATGGCCGAGGAAGGTGATGACGGCGCGGCTCGCGGTGTCCGCCGCCATCTGTGCGCCGTCGAGCGAAGCCATCTGCACGCCCCGCCCCTGCAGGGTAGGACCGAGCTCGACCAGGTTCTTGGAACAGCGTGCCAGCGCCGGTCCCGCCAGCAAGGCGAAGGCGGTGGCGCACAGGGCGAAGAGGGACAGACGAAGAGTCATGGAGCCTCCGGGACAGGACGGCAGCTTCTCCCCGGATGCACTCGATATGCCAGCTCTGAGTCCCGTTGACTCACGATTGTGAAGTAACTAGAACAAAACACGAACATTTAACCCACAGCCCATCCACCAGACCGACGAGGGGGCGATGCCGGTCATTTCCCCGAGTGCCTTTGCTCCCCCTGATCGAAGGGCTGCCAACGATCCGGCGACTTCGGTCCCCACTGCCTTGCGGGAAAAAGTAAGGCGTCTGGAGAGGGCAAACAGTGTCCAGAGAAGCGGCAAAGCGGCCGCGGTTCCCCTTGGGATTGCGGCCATCGACGCCCTGCTGCCCGATGGCGGGTTGCTGACGGGCGCCCTGCACGAGATCGAGGCCGGGCCCTGTCCCTCCGGCCGCGTGGCGCCCCATGACGGTGCCGCACTCGGCTTCGCCGCCCATCTGCTCGGACGCTTCGGACCGGGCACGATCCTGTGGTGTCGCCGCCCGACCGGCCGCTTCGATGCGCCGCCCTATGCGCCCGCGCTCTCCTCCTGGTTCGATCCGGCGCGCCTGCTGATGGTCACGGCCCATCGCGACGATGATCTCTTCTGGGCGATGGAGGAAGGGCTGCGCTGCCCCGGCATCGCCGCCGTGCTGGGCGAGACGCGGGCCGCCGATCCCACGGCCGGCCGCCGCCTGTCGCTCGCCGCCGAGAAGAACGGCGTGCCCGCCCTGCTGCTGCGCGCCCAGCCCGCGCCGCCGCAAAGCGTATGCGCGACGCGGTGGCGGATCGCCTCCGCGCCCTCTTGCTCGACACCGGGGCTCAAGGATGTCGGCGCCGCGCGCTGGCGCCTCGAACTTCGGCGCAACCGCTTCGGCACGCCGTCCGCCGCCGAAACACCGTCCTGGCTCCTGGAGTGGAACGATGAAACGCATTGTCTCGCTGTGGTTCCCCAAGCTCTCCACGGATCGCCTGGGTCGCACTTCGAAGAAAGACTGGTCGGATAGGGCCGCCGCCGCCGTCGTCTGGCACGACGGCTGCCCGCGCCTCGCCGCCGTCAATCCGCATGCCCGGGCCGCCGGCCTGCGTCCGCGCATGCGGCTGGCCGATGCGCGCGCCCTGCTGCCCGACATCATCACGGTCGCGGGCGAGCCACAGGCCGACCTTCGCCTGATCGAGGCGATCGCGGGCTGGTGCGATCGCTACACGCCCTGGGTGGCGATCGACCCGATGGGCGGGGCCCTTGCCGATGACATCGAACGGACCTGCAGCGCCGGCGGCTTCGGCGGCGATGCCGGCCTGCTGCTCGACGTGACGGGCTGCACGCATCTCTTCGGCGAGGGCGAGGCCGGCGAACGTGCACTACTGGCCGACCTGGTCACGCGCCTGGCCCGCCGCGACCTTTCCTGTCGCGCCGCGATGGCCGACACGGCGGGTGCCGCCTGGGCACTGGCGCGCTTCGCCGAGCGCCAGGCCGATCTCTTCTGCCCGTCGCGCGGCCAACGCGATGCGCTCGGCTCGTTGCCGGTCGAAGGGCTGCGGCTCGACCCGCCGATCCTCGAGACCTTCCTGAAGCTCGGCCTGCGGCGCATCGGCGATCTCTATCCCATGCCGCGCGCGCCGCTCGTCCGCCGCTTCGGCGACCAGCCGCTCAATCGCCTCGACCAGGCGCTGGGTACGCTCGCCGAGCCGATCGAACCGCGCCGTATCCCGCCTGCCTTCCGCACGCGCCTCGCCTTCGCCGAGCCGATCGGCCGGGCCGAGGACATCGCCGCCGCGACCAGCCGCCTGCTGGCCGCGCTGTGCCGCCAGTTCGAGCAGGCAGGCGTCGGCGCGCGCCAGCTCGAGATCGCGCTCTATCGCGTCGACGGATCGGTCGACCGCACCTCGATCGGCACCAGCCGGCCTAACCGCGACAACCCGAAGCTGATGAAACTCTTCGAGGAGAGGCTGGGCGAGCTCGATCCCGGCTTCGGCGTCGAGCTGATGATCCTGGCCGCCCCCGAAGTCGAGGCGTGGAGCGGCACACAGGATGCGCTGCCCGACCAGAACGCGCCCGGCATCGCCTCCGGTGTCGACGGCACGATCGATCTCGCCGACCGGCTGGCGCTGCGGCTGGGTGCGGAAAATGTCGTGCGGCTGCTGTCGCGCGACAGCCATCTGCCCGAACGCGTGCAGGTCGCTGCGGCCGTTTCATCGAAGCCCGCAGCGGCGGGCGCCTGGCGCCGCGTCGCCAGCCTCAAGGGCGCACGGCCGACGCGCCTGCTGCAGCGGCCCGAGCCCGTCGAGGTCACCGCCTTCGTACCCGACGATCCGCCCTCGGTCTTCCACTGGAGACGGCATGCCCATCGCATCGTGCGCGCCGACGGCCCGGAACGGATCGCCAATGAATGGTGGCGACCACGGTCCGACGGCACTCATCCGCCGGCCGGCACCCTGCCGCCGGTGCGCGATTACTACCGCGTCGAGGACGATGACGGCGGCCGCTTCTGGCTGTTTCGCGACGGGCCTTACCAGCTCGCCGCCAACGGTCAGCCGACCGCCCGCTGGTTCCTCCACGGTTTCTGCGCCTGAAGGGGAGAGTGAAATGGAGACGGCAACGGCAACGACCAAACGGGGCACCACGCTCACCATCCGCGGCCTCGATGTCGCGATCATCGAACGCCTGAAGATTCATGCGCGTGCCAGGGGCCGCTCGCTCGAAGCCGACCTGCGCGACCTGCTGACCTACGCGTCGGGCCAGCCGCTGGTGATCGATCCGCTGGAAGAGGCCGACCGTATCGCCGCCATGACCCCGCGATCCGTCGCGCAGATGGGGGGTGGCACGTGATCGTCGTCGTCGATCCCGGCGTCGCCATCAAATGGTTCGTCGAGGAGCCCTTGCGGCCGCAGGCGCGCTCATTGCTTGCCAACCGCCACGAGGTGATCGCGCCCGATATCCTGATCGCGGGCGTCGCCGAACTGGCCTGGCAGAAGACGACACGCGGCGAGATCACGGCCGAGCAGGCCGAACCCATCGTGCGCAACATCGCGCTGCCGTCGTTCATCTCGGCCTTCGTCGAATCGCCGCAACTGCGCAACCGCGCGCTGGCCATCGCCCTGCAATGCGGCCGGCCGGTGCACGAGTGCTTCTACGCCGCCTGCGCCGAGGCCGCCCAGGCGCCGCTGGTCAGCGCCGACGACGAATTCCTGCAGACGCTGAAGAGCGAAGGCATTGCGGTGCGGGGTGTCCCGCTCGCCCGAGCAGACGAACTCGTCGATCCCTGATGCCATGGACTACGCCGAGCTCCAGGTCACGACCAACTACAGCTTCCTGCGAAGCGGCTCGCATCCGCAGGAACTTGTCGAACGGGCGATCGAACTCGGCCATACCGCCATCGGCATCACCGACCGCAACACGCTGGCCGGCGTCGTGCGTGCCTTCGCCGCCTCGCGCGACGAGAAGCATCCGAAGGATCCCGGGAAAGACAGGATCAGGCTGCTGGCCGGCAGCCGCCTCGAAACCCGCGACGGCTGTTCGCTGCTCGCCTATCCGACCGACCTCGACGCCTACAAGCGCCTGTCCCGCCTGCTGACCCTGGGCAACCGGCGCACCGAGAAAGGCCAGTGCGACATCGGCTTCGACGATCTCGCCGCGCATGCCGAGGGCTTGCTGGCCATCGTACTGCCGCCTCGCAATCCCGGAGACCCGGCCTTCCGCGACAGGCTGCGTGCCCTGGCCGGACTGTTCGGCGACCGCTGCTACCTCGCGGGCACGATGCTGTTCCGGGGCGACGATGCGCGGCGCCTGGCCCGGCTCGACGATCTCGCCACCGAGATGGGGGTGAAGTTCGTCGCCACCAACGACGTGCACTATCATGTCCCCGAGCGACGGGCGTTGCAGGATGTCGTGACGGCGATCCGCCTGGGCTGCACCGTCGAGGAGCTTGGCTTCCGCCGCTTCGTCAGCGCCGAACGCCACCTCAAGGATCCCGCAGAGATGGCGCGCCTGTTTCGCCGCCATCCCCATGCCATCGCGCATATCCAGGAGATCGTGAAGCGCTGCGGCTTCTCGCTTCGACAACTCACCTACCAGTATCCGATCGTCTACGAGGGCGGCGAGACCCCCATGGACAAGCTCATCCGCCTGACCTGGGAGGGGGCGAAATGGCGATATCCGGAAGGCGTTCCGGACAAGGTGGCCAGCACGATCCACCGCGAGTTCGCGCTCATCGGCCACAAGGAAATCGCGCCTTACTTCCTGACGGTGTACGAGATCGTAAGGGAGGCGCGTGATCGCGGCATCCTTTGCCAGGGCCGCGGCTCTGCGGCCAATTCCGCCGTCTGCTATTGCCTGGGCATCACCTCGGTGAATCCCAACGAGACGGAAGTGCTGTTCGAGCGCTTTCTGTCCAACTCACGCAATGAGCCGCCCGATATCGACGTCGACTTCGAGCATGAGAGGCGCGAACAGATCATTCAGTGGATTTACGAAACGAAGGGCCGCAACCGCGCCGCCCTGGCGGCCACGGTGATCTCCTTCAGGAGCCGCAGCGCCATCCGCGAGGTCGGCAAGGTCCTGGGCCTGTCGCCCGACACGGTGGGCGTGATGGCCGACACGGTGTGGGGCATGGGGTCAAGCGGCGTGAAGGCCGACCATGTGCGGGAAGCGGGTCTCGACCCGATGGACCCGCGCATCACGCTGGCGCTCGAACTGTCGTCAGCGCTGTGCGGCTTCCCGCGTCACCTCTCACAGCATGTCGGCGGCTTCGTGCTGACCGAGGGCCGCCTCGACGAGCTGATGCCGATCCAGAACGCGGCGATGGAGAAGCGCACCGTCGTCGAGTGGGACAAGGACGATCTCGACGTGCTGGGTATCTACAAGGTCGACGTGCTGGCGCTCGGCATGCTGACGGCGCTGCGCAAGAGCTTTGCCCTGATCGAGAAGCATTTCGGAGAGAAGCTGTCGCTCGCCATGCGACCGACCGACGAGAACGTCTATGAGATGCTGTGCCGCGCCGACTCGGTCGGCGTCTTCCAGGTCGAGAGCCGGGCGCAGATGTCGATGCTGCCGCGGCTGCAGCCCAGGGAGTATTATGATCTCGTCGTCCAGGTGGCGATCGTGCGGCCGGGGCCCATCCAGGGCGGCATGGTGCATCCTTACCTGAAGAACCGCGCCAATCCCCGCGCCGTCGTTTATCCGAGGGACGAACTCAAGTCGGTCCTCGAGAGAACGCTGGGTGTTCCCCTGTTCCAGGAACAGGCGATGCAGATCGCCATCGTCGGTGCGGGATTCTCGCCTGAGAAAGCCGACGAGCTGCGCCGCGCCATGGCAACGTTCCGCCACAACGGCACCATCCACAAGTTCAAGACTCCCTTCATCGAGGGCATGCTGGGGAAGAAGTATGACCGTGACTTCGCCGAACGCTGCTTCAGGCAGATCGAAGGTTTCGGCGAGTATGGCTTCCCCGAGAGCCATGCCGCGAGCTTCGCGATCCTGGTCTACGCCTCGTCCTACGTGAAGCACTACTACCCTGAAGTCTTTGCCGCGGCCCTGCTCAACGCCCAGCCGATGGGATTTTACGCGCCGGCCCAGCTCGTGCGCGACGCAAAGGAGCATGGCGTCAACGTACGACCGCCCGATATCAACGACAGCGACTGGGATTGCACCCTGGAGCCGGGACGGAACAACCGCTGCGCGCTGCGTCTTGGCCTGCGCCAGGTCACCGGGCTTTCCGAGGACGCGGCCAGGCAGATGGTCGCGCGCCGTGGCGACAGGCCCTATCGCGATCCCTCCGACCTGTGGCGGCGCAGTGGCCTCAGCAAGAAGCAGATCGTGGCGCTGGCCCGTGCCGATGCCTTCGCGTCCCTCGGCCTCACGCGGCGCGACGTATTGTGGGCGGTGCGTGGCTTCTCCGATGGGCAACTGCCGTTGCTCGATACGGAGTCGGGAGCGTGCGACTTCGAGCCCGCCGTCGCCCTTCCCGCACTGACGCTCGGCGAACAGGTGGTCGACGATTACAGCAGCTTCTCGATGTCGCTGCGGTCGCACCCGATGGAGCTGCTGCGGGCAACTCTCGCGCAGCGCGGCATGTCCAGCACCGACGCGCTGAAGACGTCGAAGAATGGCCAGCTCCTGACTCTGGCGGGTCTCGTCCTGGTGCGCCAGCGACCGGGCACGGCTTCGGGCGTGGTGTTCGTCACGCTCGAAGATGAGTTCGGCATCGCCAACCTCGTGGTCTGGCCCAAGGTGTTCGACGCCCATCGCCGCATCGTCATGGGGGCCCGGCTGATGGGCGTGCGCGGGCGCATCCAGTGCCAGGGCGAGGATGAATACAAGGTGATCCATCTGGTCGCGGATGAGCTGTGGGATCTCTCGGCCGAACTGGACTCCATCTCCGAACTCGACTTGTTCCATCTGACCAACGGTCGTGGCGACGAGGTCCGCAGCGATCCGGGGGACCGTCGGGTGAAGGTCGCGGAGGCCAACGCCACGCGCCATCGTTCGAGCCGGAGTATTCCCGAAAAGCCGGCCGGCCAGCCGAAATACGACCGAAGCCGCATCGTCCTCGAACGCCCCAGGATCCGCATCCAGAGCCGGGACTTCCACTGAGCCCCTCAACTCTTGACGACCAGCGTCAAACAACACATGTTTAAAACACATGTGTTTTCGAGTGGAATATAGCAATGAGGCAGCTCAACTACGATCCAGCGGCCCGAAAGCGTACGGTTAGCCTCACCCTGAATGGCGACCTCTACGCCAAGGCCAAGGCCCAGGGCATCAATGCGTCGCAGGTGGCCGAAGCGGCATTGGCAGAGGCACTGGCCGAGCGCATCTCTGAGAGGGTCAGAGCAGAGATCAGCCAGGATCTCGGCGCCTATAACGCCTACGTCGAAAAGCACGGCTCTCCGGCCGAGATGTTGCGAGAACATCTTGCCGATCGTGACGATGCAGCTTGAGGTCTTTCCCAATCCGCTCGCGCGAGCCCGCCGGGCGTACCCCTACGTGGTCGTTCTTCAAGCCGATATCGCAGCACTTGGCCGCGAACGCATCATTGCCTTCCTGGCCCCACGGGCGGAAATCGGTCCGATCGGCGGTCGGCTGATGCCCGTTGTCGAGATCGGCGACCGGGAATTTGTTCTACTCATGCCCTCCCTGACCAATGTGCCGGTGACGGAACTGCGCCGTTCGGTGGGAAGTCTTGGGGCATTTCGCGACAGGATCGTCGACGCCATCGATTGGACGTTCCTGGGTATCTGAACTACCTGCTCAAAGACGTGTCGCCTCGTCGATCAGCTCCTGTGCGGCGATGTCCAGCAGCTCGTCCTCAGCCGTGCCGTCGAGCACCCGTTCCTTGCCGATCTCGAGCAGCACCGGCACAGCCAGCGGCGAGATTCGGTCGAGCCGGCGATAGACGATGCGGCCCTTGGCGCGCTTCAGAAGGTCGCCCAGCCGCTTGAGATCGGCGAGCTGCCAGGCCGCATCCTGGCGCGTGGCGCGCAGCAGGATGTGATTGGGCTCGTGCTGGCGCAGCGTGTCGTAGATCAGGTCGGAGCTGAAGGTGACCTGGCGGCGCGACTTCTCCTCGCCGGGAAAGCGCCGCTCGATCAGGCCGGCGATCACCGCGACGTTGCGGAACGAGCGCCGCAGCATGCTGGATTCGTCCATCCAGGCCTCGAGATCGTCGCCCAGCATGTCCTCGTCGAACAACTCGTCGAGCTGTTTCGGCGACGCCGGCCGCAACCCCCACAGGCCCAGCACATAGTCGGTGGCGACGAAGCCCAGCGGCCGCAGGCCCATCCGCTCCATGCGCCGCGTCAGCAGCATGCCCAGGGTCTGATGCGCATTGCGGCCCTCGAAGCAATAGGCGACCAGGAACTGCTTGCCGCCGCGCGGAAAGCCTTCGACCAGCAACTTGTCGGCCGGCGGCAGCATCGAGCGGAAGACCTGGATGCGCAGCCACTCCTGCACCTCGGCCGGCAGCTTGGGATGCTTCAGCGGATCCTGCAGGATGCCGCGTACCCTTGCCGCGAGGAACGTCGAGAGCGGCAGCCGGCCGCCGCCATAGGCCGGCACCTTGGGATCGCCACTGAACGCTGGCGAACAGATTGCCGCCAGCTCCTTCACGCCTTCGAAGCGCAGCAGGCGGCCGGCGAACACGAACGTATCGCCCGGCACCAGCCCCTGCACGAAGCCCTCCTCGACCTCGCCCAGCACCGCGCCGCGCCGCAGCCGCACCTTCATCAACGGCAGCTCGACGATGGTGCCGACATTCATACGGAACTGCTTGGCCACCAGCGGCGAGGCCAGCATCCAGCGCCCGTCGGGCAGCTGCTTCAGCCGGTGCCAGCGATCGTAGGCCGCCAGCGCGTAGCCGCCGGTCGCCACGAAGTCGAACGTATCGTCGAAATCCTGGCGCGGCAGGTCGCGATAGGGCTGCGCGCGCCGCACCTCGGCGAAGAAGGCCTCGCGGTCGATCGGCTGGGCGCAGGCGGAGCCCACGATGTGCTGGGCCAGCACGTCGAGGCAGGGCGGCCGCGGCGGATCGCCGTCGAGTTCACGCGCCTCGATCGCTTCGAGCGCGGCCAGCGATTCCAGCACCTCGAAGCGATTGGCCGGCGCGATCATGGCGCGGCTGGGCTCGTCGAGCCGGTGGTTGGCACGGCCGATGCGCTGCATCAGGCGGCTGACGCCTTTGGGCGCGCCCATCTGGATGACCAGATCGACATCGCCCCAGTCGATGCCGAGATCGAGCGACGAGGTGGCGACCACCGCGCGCAATTTGCCCGCCGCCATCGCCGCCTCGACCTTGCGGCGCTGCTCGACGGCCAGCGACCCGTGATGCAGCCCGATCGACAGATTGTCGTCGTTGATCCGCCACAGCGCATCGAAGGCCAGCTCCGCCTGGGCGCGCGTGTTGACGAAGATGATCGAGGTCTTGTGCTGCCGGATGATGTTGTAGATCTCGGGCACCGCATGGCGTCCCATGTGGCCGCCCCACGGCAGCCGCTCGTGCGCGTCGATGATCGACACGACCGGCGGCGCGCCGGGCTCGCCCATCACGATCTCCACCGGCTCGTCGCGCAGGTTCAGGAACCCGGCGAGTTCCGGCGGATCGGCGACGGTGGCGGACAGCCCGACGAAACGCGCCTGCGGGGCGAGCGTCGCCAGCCGCGACAGGCAGAGCGCCAGATGATGGCCGCGCTTGCTGGTGGCGAAGGCGTGCAGCTCGTCGATGATCACGCATTTGAGACTGGCGAAGAACTTCGCCGCATCGAGATAGGAGAGCAGCAGCGCCAGCGACTCCGGCGTCGTCATCAGCAGGTCCGGCGGCCGTTCGCGCTGACGCAGGCGCCGGCTCTGCGGCGTGTCGCCGGTCCTGCTCTCCGCGCGAACCGGCAGCTGCATCTCGGCCAGCGGCTGTTCGAGGTTGCGACGGATATCGGTCGCCAGCGCCTTCAGAGGCGAGATGTAGAGCGTGTGCAGCTTCCCCTGCCCCTTCTTGTAGGCAAGGTCCTGGCCGGCCTGCCGCCGCTCGGTGAGTTCGATCAGGGACGGAAGGAACCCGGCCAGCGTCTTGCCGCCACCGGTCGGCGCGATCAGCAGCGCGCTCTTGCCCCGCCGCGCCAGGTCGACCAGCGCGAGCTGGTGCGGCCGCGGCGCCCAGCCGCGACTCTCGAACCAGCGTGCAAACAGGTCGGGAAGTCCCATATCTGTGGGGTAGGATGCATCAGGAGCCATGGCAATCACGACGGCAACCGAGACCCTGAATCCCCGTACGTGGCTCTATCCGACGCCGCGCGGCCTCTATTGCGAACCGGGCGATTTCTATATCGATCCGGCCTTTGCCGTGCCGCGCGCAGTGATCACGCATGGCCATGGCGACCATGCGCGGCCGGGCCATCGCAAGGCGCTGGCGACGCCGGAAACCCTGGCGATCATGCGCACGCGTTTCCAGGACATGCCCGACACCGAGCAGCAAGCGCTGAAATACGGCGAGAGCGTGCGAATCGGCGACGTCGAGGTCGGCTTCGCCCCGGCCGGTCATATTCTCGGCTCGGCGCAGGCCGTGCTGGCATACAAGGGCCAGCGCATCGTGGTGTCGGGCGATTACAAGCGCCGGCCGGACCCGACCTGCCCGCCGTTCGAGCCCGTACCGTGCGACGTGTTCATCACCGAGGCGACCTTCGCGCTGCCGGTCTTCCATCATCCCTCCGATGCCGGCGAGATCGGCAAGCTGCTGCGCTCCGTCGCGACCTTTCCCGAGCGCACTCATCTGGTGGGCGTCTATGCGCTCGGCAAGTGCCAGAGGGTCATCCGCCTGCTGCGCGAGGCGGGCTACGACAAGCGCATCTGGCTGCATGGCGGGCTGATGTCGCTCTGCAAGCTCTACCAGGAGCATGGCGTCGATCTCGGCGATGTCGCGCCCGTCTCCGAGGCGATTCTCGAGACGTTCAAGGGTGCCATCGTGCTCTGCCCGCCCTCGGCCCTCGCCGACCGCTGGTCGCGGCGCTTCGCCGAGCCTATCGCCGCCGTGTGCTCCGGCTGGATGAACGTGCGCGCCCGCGCCCGGCAACGCGGCGCGGAGCTGCCGCTGGTGATCTCCGATCACGCCGACTGGCCGGAACTGACGCAGACCCTGAAGGATGTCGGCGCGCCCAGGGTCTGGGTGACGCACGGTCGCGAGGAGGCGCTCGTCCACTATGCGCGCGGGCTCGGCATCGACGCCGAGGCACTGCACCTGGCCGGCCGCGAGGACGAGGACTCCTGAACCGTGCAGGCCTTCGCCCGCCTTCTCGACTCCCTCTCCTTCCAACCGGCCCGCAACGCCAAGCTGCGGCTGATCGAGACGTATCTCCGCGAGACTCCCGATCCCGATCGTGGCTGGGCGCTGGCGGCACTGACAGGTGGGCTCGACTTTCCGTCGGCCAAGCCCGCCCTGCTGCGCGGCTTCGGCCAGGAGAAGATCGGCGAGGAGCTGTTTGCCCTCTCCTATGACTATGTCGGCGACCTTGCCGAAACGCTGGCGCTGATCTGGGAGACCGAGCCGGCCGCCGGCCCTCCCCCGACGCTCGCCGAGGTCATCGAGACGCTGCAGCGGGCCACGCGCACACAGACGCCGGCGATCCTGAAGCGCTGGCTCGACACGCTCGATTCGACGGGCCGCTGGGCCCTGCTGAAATTTCTCACGGGCGCGCTGCGGGTCGGCGTCTCGGCGCGGCTGGCCAAGCAGGCAGTGGCGAACATCGGCGGCCAGCCGGTCGATGCCGTCGAAGAGGTCTGGCACGGGCTGGAGGCGCCCTACCGCCCGCTGTTCGACTGGCTGCTGCAGGGCGCGCCGCGACCGCAGTCCAACGCCGGGGCCGCCTTCCTGCCGGCGATGCTGGCCAATCCGATCGACCGCAGCGAACTCGACGCGCTCGATCCCGCGCATTTCCGGGCCGAGTGGAAATGGGACGGCATCCGCGTGCAGGTCGCCGCGTCCGGCGGGTTGAAGCGGCTCTACAGCCGCGCCGGCGAGGATGTGTCCGGAGCCTTTCCCGACATCATTGAGGCGATCGACTTCGAGGGCGTGTTCGACGGTGAGCTGCTCGTGCGCCGCGAGAACGCGGTGGCGCCGTTCAACGACCTGCAGCAGCGGCTCAACCGCAAGACGGTGATGCCGAAGATGCTGAAGGAGCATCCGGCGCATGTCCGCCTCTACGACGTGCTGTGGCTGGAGGGCCAGGACCTGCGCGGCCTTTCCTTCGACGAGCGCCGCATCCGCCTCGAAGCCTGGATCGCCCTGAAGGAGCGCCCGCGCTTCGACCTTTCGCCGCTGGTGACCTTCGCCGACTGGGAGGAACTTGCCGCCAAGCGTGAAGAGATGCGGGCCGACGGCATCGAGGGGCTGATGCTGAAGCGCGGCGACAGCGCCTATCTGTCCGGCCGACCCAAGGGGCCATGGTTCAAGTGGAAGCGCGATCCCATGCTCGCGGACTGCGTGATGATGTATGCCCAGCGCGGCCACGGCAAACGCAGCTCCTTCTACTCCGACTTCACCTTCGGCTGCTGGCGCGACGGCGCGGCGGGCGGCCTTGAGCTGGCCCCCGTCGGCAAGGCCTATTTCGGCTTCACCGACGAGGAGCTGCGCTGGCTGGACAAATGGGTGCGCGACCACACGACCAATCGATACGGCCCGGTTCGCGAGGTCGAGCAGAAGCTGGTTCTGGAGATCGCCTTCGATGGCATCGCCCGCTCGACCCGCCACAAATCCGGGGTTGCGATGCGCTTCCCGCGCATCAACCGCATCCGGACCGACAAGCTGGCCGCCGAGGCCGACACGGTCGACAACCTCCTGCGGCTGCTGACGAAATCGGGTCCGGAATCGCCTCTTGCAGGGGGTATGTCGCATGCCCATTATCCCAGCGTCATCGTAACCGAAGAGCCATGATCGACCCGTTCGGCCGCCACATCTCCTATCTCCGCGTCTCCGTCACGGATCGCTGCGATTTCCGCTGCGTCTACTGCATGGCCGAGGACATGACCTTCCTGCCCAAGGCGGAAGTCCTGTCGCTCGAGGAGCTGGAGCGCCTGTGCACGGCCTTCGTCCGTCGCGGCGTCAAGAAGCTGCGCCTGACCGGCGGCGAGCCGCTCGTGCGCAAGAACGTGATGTCGCTGTTCCGCGGCCTCGGCCGGCACCTCGACAGCGGCGCCCTGGAAGAGCTGACCCTCACCACCAACGGCAGCCAGCTCGCCAAGTACGCCCAGGAACTGGCCGACATCGGCGTGCGCCGGGTGAACGTCTCGATGGACACGCTCGATCCGGACAAATTCCGCCAGCTCACGCGCTGGGGCGATCTCGACCAGGTGATGCGCGGCCTCGATGCCGCCCAGCGCGCCGGGCTCGCGATCAAGATCAATGCCGTGGCGCTGCGCGGCGTCAACGACGGCGAATTCGAGGAGATGATCCGCTGGAGCCACGGCCGCGGCATGGACCTGGTGCTGATCGAGGTCATGCCGATGGGCGAGATCGGCGACGCGGCGCGGCTGGACCAGTATCTGCCCCTGTCGCTGGCCCGCACCGAGATTGCCCGGCACTTCACGCTGACCGAGACGGATTACCGGACCGGCGGACCGGCCCGCTATTTCCGCGTCGAGGAGACCGGCGGGCGGCTGGGCTTCATAACGCCGCTCACCCACAATTTCTGCGAAAGCTGCAACCGTGTGCGGCTCACCTGCACGGGCACGCTCTACATGTGCCTGGGCCAGGAGGACGCGGCCGACCTGCGCGCGCCGCTGCGCGCCTCGGAGAGCGACGAGGTCCTGGACCGCGCCATCACCGAGGCGATCGCGCGCAAGCCCAAGGGCCACGACTTCATCATCGACCGCCGCCACAGCGGCCCCGCCGTCCCCCGCCACATGAGCGTGACCGGCGGCTGAGCGGGCGCAAACCCGTCGTCTCGACCGGAGCGCCGCAGGCGCGTAGCGGAGAGACCTTCGCTCCACCAAGAGCCGACAATTCGTAGAGAGAAAGTCTCTCCGCTGCGCCTCGCTGCGCGAGGCTCCGGTCGAGACGACGGAGGTATTTTCAAGCCTCTGGATTGGCCTTCACCGCCGCCGTCTTGATCTGCGCCCGCCGCACCGCCTCGCGGTGGGAGATGTACAGGGCGCTGGCGAAGATCACCGCCGCGCCGACGAAGGTCCAGACGTCGGGCTTCTGGAAGAACAGGAAATAGCCCAGCATCGTGTTCCAGATCAGCGACAGAAAGCCGATCGGCTGCAGCAGCGTGATGTCGGCGAGCTGGTAGCCGCGCTGCTGGCAGATATGGCCGAGCGTGCCGGCCAGTCCGGCCAGCAGGAACCAGACCACGTCGCCCCACTCCGGCGTCTGCCAGAACCACAGCGCGAACGGCAGGGCGCAGACGACGATCACGATGTTCTGCCAGATCACGATCGTGGTCGCCGAATCGGTGCGGGCCAGCGCCTTGGAGATCAGGTTCGAGGCCGAGAAGATCGGCGTCGAGACCAGGATGCAGATGACGCCGATGTGGATGTCGCCGAAGCCCGGCCGGATAATGATCATGGCGCCGATGAAGCCGACGATGACGGCGATCCAGCGCCGCAGCCGCACCTTCTCGGAGAGGAACAGCGCGGCGCCGATCGTGACGAAGATCGGCCCTGTGAAGCCAAGTGCGGTAATCTCGGCCAGGGTGGTGAGCGGCAGCGCCACGAACCACAGCATCATGCCCGCGGTATGGATGGCGCCGCGGGAGATGTGCAGGGGCAGCCGCCTCGTGTGCAGCGAGCGGTAGAGGCCAAGTCGCATCACGATCGGCACGAGAAACAGCGCGCCGAAGAAATAGCGCAGGAAGGCCATCACGTAGGGATTGAGATGCTGCGCCGGGATCAGCGTGAACACGTTGAGCAGGGCGAACAGGACGCCCGAGAAAGCGACCCAGAAAATCCCGCGCAAATTCGGCGGCAGCGCGAGCCAGCGGGCAACGAGGGCAGACACGGCGCGACTATGTCACACGCCCTGCGACGCCGCACCCTCGACGGTTCGGCGGCTTCCGAGAGGCGAGTGCGTCGCCTCCTCCGATGATCAGGTATCAGGCCAAGGCGGTGGCAGGCACCTGCTCCTCGCGCAGCCGGACGACACGGGTCACCAGCTCCTCGAGATAGGGATCGTGGATGCCCAGCGACCGCGCATGCTCCGCCGTGTTCAACAGGTACTCGCGGCAGGCGCCGCGGCGGCCCTCAGCGAAGGCGATGTGGTAGGCGGCGCGCTCGATCGGGAGGTCGCCGCAATACTGACAGTGGCCGGTCTCGACGACGAAGGTCACGGCGCTGACGGTGCGCCCGTCCCGCAGCTTCGTCGGCACCCAGCGCGGCTTGTAGACGCCCGCCAGCATCTCGCGGTTCCACAGCAGGCCCAGTTCCTGCCGCTCCAGCTCGGGCGACAGGCGATAGGCGATGCCCTCGCACTGTCCGCCATCGGCCAGCGCCAGCATCAGGCCCGGCAGCTCAGGCGTACCCCGGCCCATCGGTGTCCAGAAGCAGAAGGACCGGCGCCAGCCTTCCACCCTGCAGGGCTGGACCTCGGCATATTCGAGGGCCGGGTTCCACATCAGCGAACCGTAGGCGAAGATCCAGGTCTCCTCGCCCGGCGGTCGGTCGAGCAAGGCCTCGTTGAGGCTGGCCTCGCGCTCCGGCGACGACAGGAAGAAGTCGTAGCCGGCGGCTCGGGCGTCGGCGACGATCTGGTCGATCCGCTCCGACGTCAGGTCCTCGCGTGTCAGCAAACGCGGTCCCTCAGGTGCCGTAGACGATGGACATGGTCTCGGCCACGCAGGCCGGACGCTCCTGGCCTTCGATCTCGATGGTGACCTGGTTGGTCAGGCGCACGCCGCCCTTGTCCATCGGATCGGCCGCGATCAGCTTGGCGCGCGCCCGCACCTTCGAGCCGGCCGGGACCGGATTTGTGAAACGCACCTTGTTGCAGCCGTAGTTGATGCCGTTGCGCACGTTGTTGATGTGCGAAATCTGCTGGCTGAGCATCGGGATCAGCGAAAGGGTCAGGAAGCCGTGGGCGATGGTCTTGCCGCCCGGCATGTCCTTCTTCGCCCGCTCGACGTCGACATGGATCCATTGATGGTCGCCGGTCGCATCGGCGAAGAGGTTGATCCGCTCCTGCGTGATCTCGACCCAGTCGCTCACGCCGATTTCCTCTCCCACGTGCTTCTGCATCTCGCTGGGATGGGCGAACTCTCGCTTTGCCATTCACTGCCTCTGTTTCATTTACTTCGCATCAACTGCAATATTGACCAGAAACGCACGCGTGTCTGGCTCGATAGCTATCCTCCGCGTTTGTATCGTCGCGGCCTTTTGCCCATCATGCCACTCACAAGAATGCACAGGAGGAGACCCCCATATGGCGTACGAGACCGTCCTCTATGACGTCGCGGAGAGCATCTGCACGATCACCCTGAATCGTCCCGAGAGGCTCAATGCCTGGACCCGGCAGATGCATCTCGACCTCAAGGAGGCCATGCACGAGGCCGGCGCCGATCCCGAGGTGCGGGCCATCATCCTGACCGGTGCGGGTCGTGGTTTCTGTGCCGGCGCCGACATGGGCGGCCTCCAAGCGATCGGCTCGGGGGCCTCGGCCGACAGGTCTACCAAGGCCCAGGAGGGACTTCCCGGCGGCAGCACGCTGCCCGAGTTCCGGATGAACTACTCGTATTTCCCGACGATCCCGAAGTTCATCATCGCGGCGATCAACGGTCCGGCGGCCGGCCTCGGCATGGTGATCCCGCTCTACGCCGACCTGCGCTTCGCGGGTGAATCCGCGGTCTTCACCACCGCCTTCGCGCAGCGCGGCCTGATCGCCGAGCACGGGGTCAGCTGGCTGCTGCCGCGGCTGGTCGGACTGCCGACGGCGCTCGACCTGCTCTGCTCGGCCCGCAAGTTCCGCGCGCCCGAGGCGCTGGCGATGGGCCTCGTGAACCGGGTCATCCCCGACGACAAGCTGCTGGCCGAGGCCCGCGCCTACGCCACTCTGCTGGCCAACACCGTCTCGCCACGCTCGGTGGCGGTCATGAAGCGGCAGCTCTGGGAAGCCCAGTTCCAGACACTGGCCGAGGCCACGGTCCAGGCAAATCACGAAATGGAACTGTCCTTCCAAACCTCCGACTTCAAGGAAGGCGTCGCCCACTACCTCGAGAAGCGGGCGGCGAGGTTTACGGGCAGATAGGAATTCAGACCTTCTCCGTTTGCCCCGCCTTGGGCTGCCAGGTCATCAGGCGGCGCTCGACGACCCCAACCAGACTGTCGAGCACGAGGGCGCAGGCCGTGAGCACCAGAATGCCGGCGAACACGGTGTTGATGTCGAACGTGCCCTCGGCCTGGAGGATCAGGTAGCCGACGCCCATCGAGGAGCCGAGATACTCGCCGACCACGGCCCCCACGAAGGCCAGGCCCACCGCGTTGTGCAGGCTGGCGAACACCCAGCTCATGGCACTCGGCAGGTAGATCGAGCGCAGGAGCTGGCGTTGCGAGGCGCCCAGCATGCGGGCGTTGGCGATCAGGTTGGGGCTGACCTCGCGCACGCCCTGATAGACGTTGAAGAAGACCACGAAGAAGACGAGCGTCACGCCCAGTGCCACCTTCGACCAGATGCCGAGCCCGAACCAGACCGCGAAGATGGGCGCCAGCACGACGCGCGGCATCGAATTGAAGCCCTTGATGTAGGGATCGGTGATCGCCGAGGCGGTGGGCGACAGCGCGAGCCAAAGACCGATGCCCAGCCCCGCCGCCGCGCCGATCGTGAAGCCCAGCGCCGTCTCGAGCAGGGTGATGCCTAGATGGGGGAAGATCTCGCCGCTCGCGAACCAGTCGAAGATCACCCAGAAGACCTTCTGCGGCTCGCCGAAGAAGAAGGCAGCTCTGTTGGCCTTGTCGAAATAGAAGGGCGGGATCAGCCCGGGCGCCGTCATGACATACCAGGCCACGATCAACAGGCCGAGGAGAAGCAGTTGCAGGATCCTGAGCCGCATCTCAGATCGCCTTCTGCTGCTCGTAAGCCTTCAGCACCTCTTCCTTCATCGCGGCCCAGATTTCGCGATGAAGGTCGAGGAAAGCGGGCGTCATGCGGATCTCCGAGACGTCGCGCGGCCGCGGCAAGTCGACCCTGAACTCGCCGATCGGCCGCGTCGCCGGGCCGGCGGACAGGACCACGACCCTGTCCGAGAGCGCGATCGCCTCCTCGAGATCGTGGGTGATGAACAGCACCGACTTGCGATCCTCTGCCCATAGGGCCAGCAGCTCGTTCTCCATGAGCTGGCGCGTCTGCACGTCGAGCGCCGAGAAGGGCTCGTCCATCAGCAGGATGTCGGGACTGAGGATCAGCGTCTGGGCGAGCGCCAGGCGCTTGCGCATGCCGCCGGACATCTGGTGCGGATAGCGGTCGCCGAACCCCGCCAGACCGACGCGGCGCAACCACCCCTCTCCTTGCGCGACCGCCTCAGTCCGAGGGACGCCCCGGAATTCGAGGCCTGCGATCACATTGTCGATCCCGGTCCGCCAGGGCATCAGCGCATCGGCCTGGAACATGTAACCCGCCCGCCGGTTCACGCCCGCCGTTGCCAGCAACCTCTCGCCGAACACCTCGACGGTGCCCGAGGACGGCTCCAGCAGCCCCGCCGCCACATTGAGCAGAGTGGACTTGCCGCAGCCGGTCGGCCCGACCACCGACACGAACTCGCCCCGCGCCACGTTGAGGGTTGCATTGGCAACCGCCGTGTAGGCCTTGCTCGCATCATCGCGGGCGGCAAAGCGGCAGGTGATATCGGCCAGCGCCAGTGCCGGCACTTCCTTCGTTGTCGTCACGTCCGGTCAGCTGCGCTTGGCTGCACGCTGGGCGAACTCGTTGTTCCAGGTGTCCGCGAGCTTCACCGCCGCGGGCTTGATGGCGGGATCGCTCTCGGCCAGGAACTTGAGACAATTCTCCATCGCACCGGCGGGCATGGTGCCGTCGGGCGAGATCGTCTCACGGACGCCGGCGAACGACTTCTCGTAGACTGTGCGGTCGCCCAGCAGGTACCCCTCGGGCACGGCATTGGCGACGTCGGCCGGCGAAGCCGCCTGCAGCCACTGGTTGGCGCGCACGATGCCGGTGGCCAGCGCCTGCGTCGTGCCCGGGTTCTTCTTGATGAAGTCGGATTGCGAGTAGAGGCTGGCCGCCGGAAAGGCGCCGCCGAATACCTCCTGATTGCCCTTGGTCGTGCGCGTGTCGACGACGACCTTCACCAGGTTCTTGTCGGTCAGGATGGTGAGCGCGGGATCGGTCTGGGACACGCCGTCGACCTCGCCCTTCTCGACCGCGGCGATGACCGAGGCGCCGGCGCCGACACCGATCGCCACCACATCGCTGGCCTTCAAGCCGCCCTTGGCCGCCCAGAAATTCAGCAGCATGTGGGTCGAGGAGCCCGGCGCCGTGACGCCGAACTTCATGCCCTTGATGTCGGCCGGCCCCTTGACCCTGGCGGCCACGTCATTACGCAAGGCGATGCAGATCTGCATGCCGCGGCCGATCAGGGCGAAGCCCGTGACGTCCTGGCCGCGCTGCTGCATGCGGATCGTGTGCTCGTAGGCGCCGGCGACGACGTCGGCGCTGCCGCCCATCAGGGCCTGAAGCGACTTGGCGCCGCCCTGGAAATCGTTGATCTCGACGTCGATGCCCGCTTCCTTGAAGAAGCCCTTGCGCTCGGCGATGGTCAGCGAAAGGTAATAGAGCGCCGACTTGCCGCCGACGGCCAGGATGACCTTGCTCTTCTCGGGCTTGGCCTGCGCCCGCGCGACATGCGGGGCCGCCAGTACGATCGGGGCGGCCGCCAGCAGGGTCCGGCGCCGCATCTGCAGCTTGGTCATCGTTTCCTCCGTGACAGGCTTGTTTTCCGGAAGCTTGCCGCAAGGCGCGCGGCGCGGCAACCGCCGCCGGTCACGGAGAAAGATCGGCTAGCTGAACTTGCGCTCTGGCCACCACGGGAAATACGACGGCATGCCGTCGCTCACCTTCATGGGGAAGCGCGCCGGGCGCTTCTCGAGGAAGGCGGTCACGCCTTCCTTCACGTCGTCGGACTTGCCGCGCGAGTAGATGCCTTTGGAATCCACCTTGTGCGCTTCCATCGGATGGTCGGCGCCCAGCATCTTCCAGATCATCTGGCGGTTCAGCGCGACCGAGACCGGCGCGGTGTTGTCGGCGATCTCGCGGGCCAGCGCATAGGCGGCCGGCAGCAGGTCGTCGGGCTTGTGAACAGAGCGCACGAGCCGGCCGTTCAGCGCCTCCTCGGCGGAGAAGACGCGACCCGTCATCACCCATTCCAATGCCTGCTGCGGGCCCACGAGGCGCGGCAGGAACCAGCTCGAGCAGGCTTCCATCACGATGGCGCGGCGCGTGAACACGAAGCCGTAGCGCGCCGCCTCGGACGCGAGGCGGATGTCCATGGCGAGCTGCATCGTGATGCCGACGCCGACCGCCGGTCCGTTGCAGGCGGCGATGGTGGGCTTCAGCGATTCGTAGAGACGCAGGGTAAAGAGGCCGCCGCCGTCGCGATGGCCGTCCAGCCCGGGATCGACCGGCCCGCGATTCTCGGCGTTGAAGGTGTTGGCGCCACCCGACAGGTCGGCGCCCGCGCAGAAGCCGCGGCCGGCGCCGGTGAAGACGACCGCGCGCACGTCGTCGTCGCGGTCGGCGCGGTCCATCGCATCGAGCAGCTCCGACAGCATCTTGCCGGTGAAGGCGTTGAGCTTGTCGGGCCGGTTGAGCGTGATGGTGAGGATGCCGTCCTTGGTCTCGTACTTGATCTGCTCGTAATTCACGGGGCGCCCCTCAGCTCTGGTTGATGAGAACGACACCGCCCACGATCAGCGCGATGCCGCCGATCTGCTTGATGCCGAACGGCTCGCCGAAAAGGAAGTGCCCGAGCACTGCAACGATCGCATAGGAGAGCGACACGCTGGGAAAGGCGACCGAAACCGGAATTTTGCGCAGCGCGACGATGTAGAGGAACGCGGCCGAGCCGTAGAGCGCCAGCCCCATGATGGTCGAGGGGCGCAAGAGCTGGCTCACGAAGTCCGGCGCATCGGCACCGGCCTTCAGGAGGATCTGGCCGCCGATGCCGGCCAGAATGCCGATCCCCAGCGCCACATAGTAGATCGTCATGCTTCAGCTCTCCCTGCGGTCCGGCTCGTGCGAAGGCTCGCGATGCGGCTGGCCGGCTGCCCGCGTATCGACCTTCGGCTGCTCGATGTCGAGCCCCCCCGGACCAGGACCGCGGCGGAACACTTCCCGTACGAGGTATTGCGGCTTGCGGTTCACCGCCAGGAACATGCTGCCGAGATATTCGCCGATCATGCCGATCACGAGCAGCTGCACGCCCGCCAGCACGAGCACCGCGACCATCAGCGAAGCCCATCCCTGGGGTGGCTTGTCGGAGATGATCGCCTCGATGATCGTGATGCCCGCGGCCAGGGCACCCAGCGCACCGAAGACCAGGCCGAGGATCGTGGCGATGCGGAGCGGCATCACCGAAAAATTGAGGAACATCGCCAGCCACAGTCGCAGAAGGCGGCGCAGCGTGTAGTTCGAGCGCCCTTCGGCGCGCGGCAGGTGGTTGACCTGCAATCGGCTCACATTCTGGGTGATCTGGAAGATCAGGCCGTCGACGTAAGGCGCCGGTCCCTCGTAGCTCGACGTGACCCGCTCGCGCAGGAAGCGCGAAACGCAGCGGAAGCTCGAGAGGTAGAGGCCGGGCGGCTTGTCGATCAGCTTGTCGGCGCACCAGTTGGTGAAGCGGCTGCCGAGATTGCGCCAGGCCGCATGCTTCTTTTCTTCGTAGTAGGTGTAGACCGCATCGTACCTGCCGTCGCGGGCATGCTCGAACAGGCGACGGACTTCCTCGGGCGGGTTCTGCAGGTCGTCGTCCATGGTGATCGTGTACGCACCACGCGCCCGCGCGAAGCCCGCCATGACCGCATTGTGCTCGCCAAAGTTCCGGCTGAGGCTGAGAACCGTCACCGGGGCACCGGGCTCGGCCGCGAGCTGCTTGCATACGTCGAGACTGTTGTCGGGGCTGCCGTCGACCACCAGGACGACCTCCAGGCCACCCTCGATCTCCAGGGCGCGCAGAGCCTTCACCAGTTCGCCGACGGTCGCCGCGCCGTTGTAGACCGGCACGACGATGGACAGGGCTGGCGAAGGCCCCTGCGTCTGTTCGGAATTCTCAAGCATCACGCACCGCCACGATCAATAGGGAACCGCCGAACGGCAGGCTGAGCCCGGCGCCGATGGCGGCGCGCTCGAGGGCGAGCGCAGTGGAGAAGAGGGCATCGAGCCACCGCGGATAGTCGCGCACATCGCTCTCCGCGTCGCCACGCTCGACCAGCCGGTGGATGAGCATCAAGGGAAACAGGAGCGTGTTCCAATAGCTCGCCCGAAGGATACGGAAGCCCGGCGCAGCGATCAGGGCGCGAGCCTCGCCGCGCGTGAAGCGGCGGGCATTGTGGACGCGCCTGTCGTGGGCCGACAGCATCCAGGAATAGGCCGGCACATTGAAGATCGCGATCGCGCCCGGCGCGAGGCAGCGATGCGCCTCTTTCAGGGCACGCGCGGGATCCACGTTGGCGTGGCAGAGGACGTCGAGCGAGACATAGGCCCCGAGGGCTCCACCTCCGATCGGCATTTCATTGACCGAGCCCG
>CANIEC010000028.1 GCA_947466085.1 Rhodospirillales bacterium | reverse complement strand
TTAACGTCGCGCTTTAGTGACAAACAATCGCGCGGGCGTGCCGAGGTTGCCCCACCTTCTCGGCATCGAAGGTCTTTCGCCTGAAACGATTTCGGGCTTGCTGGACCTATCTGAAACCTACATCGACCAGAACAGGTCCATCGACAAGCGGCGCGACAGGCTCGCGGGTCGCACCATCATCAACTTGTTCTTCGAGAATTCGACGCGGACGCGGACGAGCTTCGAGGTTGCCGCCAAGCGGCTCGGTGCCGACGTCATCAACATGGATGTCGCCACCTCCTCGGTGCGCAAGGGCGAGACCCTGCTCGACACGGCGATGACGCTGAACGCCATGCGGCCCGACGCCATCGTCGTGCGCCACCACGAGTCGGGCGCAGTCAATCTCCTGTCGCAGAAGGTCAACTGCGCCGTCATCAACGCCGGCGACGGGCAGCACGAACATCCGACGCAGGCGCTGCTCGACGCGCTCACCATCCGCCGACGACGGGGCAGTCTCGAGGGTCTGCTGGTGGCGATCTGCGGCGACATCATGCACAGCCGCGTGGCCCGCTCGAACATCCACCTTCTGCAGATCATGGGCGCCCGCGTGCGCGTGGTCGGTCCGCCCACCCTGATGCCGACCGACGTCGACAAGCTGGGCGTCGAGGTCCACTACAGCATGAAGACGGGCCTGAAGGACGTTGACATCGTCATGATGCTGCGGCTGCAGACCGAGCGAATGCAGGGCTCGTTCGTTCCCTCGATCAGCGAATACTTCCATTTCTTCGGTCTCGACCGCGTCAAGCTCGAGTATGCCAAGCCCGACGCCCTGATCATGCATCCCGGCCCGATGAACCGCGGCGTGGAGATCGACTCGGAAGTGGCCGACGATCTCGACCGAAGCGTCATCCACGAGCAGGTCGAGATGGGCGTCACGGTCCGCATGGCCTGTCTCGATGCCCTGATCGGTGGACAGCGCAACCAGTTCGGAGCCGTGGCGTGAGCGGAAAGATCGACAAGGCCGCGCCGCCGCATGCCGGCTCGACCGCCTACATCAACGCCCGCATTGTCGACCCGACCGGCGACGCCGAGTATCTCGGCGCCGTCCTGATCAGCGACGGCAAGATCGCCGACTTCGGTCCCAACCTCTTCGCCTCCGGCGCGCCCTACGGCATCCGGTCGGTCGACTGTCGCGGCTACTATCTCGCGCCCGGCCTCGTCGACACGCGCGTGCATACGGGCGAGCCCGGCGAGGAGCACAAGGAGACGCTGGAAAGCGCCGGCGCCGCCGCCGCCGTGGGCGGCATCACCTCGATGGTGCTGCTGCCCGACACCGAGCCGCCGTTCGACGACGCCTCTTTGATCGAGTTCGTCGCCCGCCGCGCCCGCCAGGTGAAGCTCGCCAACATGTATGCCTACGGCGCGCTGACCGTGGGCCTCGAAGGCAAGGAACTCGCGGAGATCGGCCTGCTCGCGGAGGCCGGCGCCGTGGCCTTCACAGATGCCGATCATGCCGTCGCCAATGCCCAGGTCATGCGCCGCGCGCTCTACTATGCCAAGACGTTCGATGCGTTGATCGTCCACCTGCCCCAGGAACCGGCGCTGTCCGGCGGCACAATGACCAGCGGCGCGATGGCGACGCGCCTCGGCCTGGCCGGCTGTCCGCCGCTCGCCGAAGTGATGATGGTCGAGCGCGACATCAGACTCGCCGAGATGACCGGCGGCCGCATGCACTTCACCAAGATCTCGACCGCGGAGTCGGTGGAGGTGATCGCCGCCGCCAAGGCCCGCGGCCTCCGGATCACCTGTGATACCGCCGCGCCGTACTTTGCGCTTAACGATCTCGCCGTCGGCGACTACCGCACGTTCTGCAAGCTCGTACCGCCGTTGCGCGCCGAGAAGGACCGGGTGGCCGTCGTCGAAGGGCTGAAGGACGGCACGATCGACGCCATCGTGTCCGATCACCGGCCGCAGGATCAGGACAGCAAGCGCGTGCCCTTCGCCCAGGCTGAGCCGGGCGGCATCGGGCTGGAGACACTGCTGCCGATCTCGCTCGAACTGGTGCATGGCGGCCATCTCACCCTGCCCCGGCTCTTCCAGCGCCTGTCCAGCACGCCCGCATCGCTTTTCGGCCTGCCCGCCGGCAAGCTCGCCAAGGGCGCGCCGGCGGATCTCGTCCTGTTCGACGCCGATTATGCCTGGAAGATCGATCGCACCGACCTCTGGAGCAAGACCAAGAACTCGCCGTTCGACGAGCGCCCGGTCCAGGGCCGCGTCCTGGCGACGATCGTCGGCGGCCGGACGATCTATCGCGACGACAGCTTCGCCGCGGAGGCGGCGGCCGCCTAACCGATGCCTTCAAACGGCCATCTGGTCTGATATGGTCGTTTCGTCTCTCAACGGGGAACCGATGATGCTCCGGCACTCACTTCTTCTCGGCGTCGCGACCGTCGCGCTCGCCGGCACCGCCCACGCACAGTCGCGTGGCGGGTCGCGCGACGACCTTCTGGACGCGCTGACGCGCCACATCCAGATCTGCAGCGAGATCACCGAAACCCAGGCACGCCTGTCCTGCTACGATCGTCTGCAGACCCAGGTCGGCGGCGTGCAGGCCCCTGCAGCGGCGCCCACAATGGCAGCCCCCACCCCAGCGACCGCACCGACACCGACGCCGCTTCAGGCGACGCCGACACCGCTTTCGCCGATGCCCAGCACCGGCTCCTCGATCAGCGCCGCCCCGCTGACGCCCCAGCCTCTGGGCGTGCCCGGCGGCGGCACGGCGACCCTGGGCAGCCCCCAGCCGCTCGGCACTCCCGCCCCGGCCCCCTACGATCCCAACGCGGCCTTCGACCCCAGCCGGTCCACCTACCGGCCGCCGGAGGCCATGGGACCGAAGCCGCAGCCGCAGGCCCGCCGCAGCGGCCCGCGTCCGGTGCCGACCTTCGCGACGCCGCAGCCGCTGGTCACCATCGGCGCGAACAACCTGACCTACGGTCCGTCGCGCTACTGGCAGGTCACGATCGTGCTGAAATCCAACATCCAGCGCCCGATCGAGACGCAGGCGGTCTGCACCTTCATGAACGGCACCCGCGCGCTCGAGGACGCCTACTACGGGCCGGTGTCGATCCAGCCCGGCGAGCAGATCACCACCGAGCTGATCGGGCCGCCCACCACGGCCTATGTCGACTCGACGAACTGCAGGCTGCTCAGCCCGTAGGACGCGACGATGATCTCGACCTTGATCCTGATGGCGGGCCCGTTCCTGATGGGCTACCTGATGGGCTCGATCCCGTTCGGTTTGTTGCTGACGCGCGCCGCCGGACTGGGTGACATCCGCAATGTCGGCTCCGGTAACATCGGCGCCACCAACGTGCTGCGCACCGGCCGCAAAGGCCTGGCTGCCACGACGCTGCTCTTGGACGCGCTGAAGGGCGTCGCGGCCGTGCTGATCGCCGACCAGGTCGGTCAGCTCCCCGCCGTCGGCGCCGCCGCGGGCGCGGTGCTGGGCCACATGTTCCCGGTGTGGCTGGGCTTCAAGGGCGGCAAGGGCGTCGCCACCACGCTCGGCGTCATGTGGGGTCTGTCCTGGCCGGTCGGGGCCATCGCCTGCGCCGCCTGGCTGCTGATGGCCGCGGTCTTCCGCTACTCCTCGCTGGCTGCACTGCTCAGCGTCGTGATCGCCGCCATCGCCTCGTGGTTCCTGACCGATCCGCGCGCCGCGATGCTGCTCACACTGCTCGTGCCGCTCGTGTGGGTGCGTCACCACGAGAACATCGCGCGCCTGCTCAACGGGACGGAGCCCAAGATCGGCCAGGGCAAGAAGCAGGCAGCCTGACGTCCGCGGCATGGGTCGGATGTCGATCCGGCCGATGCGGCATACCGCCATTCCTGTCATAGCAACGCCTGCATGAGCGTTTCCCCGTCCCGCAGCCTGCCCTGGGCATTGATCGGCGCCGCCTGCCTGGGGTCGTTTGCCGCGACGTCGAGCGGGACCACGCGCGCTCCTTTCCTGCTGGAGATGTCGCACGACCTCGATGTCGCCATGCCGCTCGTCGCCAACCTGGTTTCCCTGACGGCAACGGCCTGGGGCCTGACCTCCGCGTTCGGCGGCTGGATGTCCGACATGATCGGGCGCCGACCGATCCTGATCGCTGCGCCCTTTGCTCTTGCGCTGACATTGGTCGCGCAGGCCGCGGCCGGGTCCTTCTTCTGGGTTGCAGTATGGGCGGCCGTCGGCGGCGGCTGCGCCGGCGCCTTCACCGGTGTCGTGTTCGCCGAAGTCTCGGCGCGCGTTCCGGACAGCCAGCGCGGCCGGGCGCTCGGCTGGGTCATGAGCGGCCAATCACTGACCCTCGTGGTCGGCGTTCCCATGGCGGCGGCCCTTGGATCGGTCTTCGGCTGGCGGGGCTGGCTGCTCTGCGTGGCGGGCCTGTCGATCACCGCCGTGATCAGCCTGTTCCTGACCCTGGGCCGCGGCAGCGGCGGCCATACGCGCCCCGCCGGCGCACGGCCCTCGATGCGAGCGGCCCTTTCACCGAAGGTTCTGGGCCTGCTCGTTACCGGCGTCGCCGAGCGCATCTGCTACGGGCTCGCGGTGGTCTACTTCGCCACCTTCATGCAGGTCACCTATCACATGACCCTGATCGAGCTCGCCATTCCTCTGGCGGTGTTCGCGCTGGGCAACATCGCGGGCACGCTTCTGGGCGGCCAGCTCGCCGACCGCCTGCGCGACCGGCTCCTCACTTTCGCCGTGGCCATGGCGCTCTCTGCCGTGGCGGCCCTGGTCCTGTTCACCTGGCATCCCGACCCGGCCGTCACCGTGGCCGTGGGCTTTGTCTATGTGCTGCTCAACGCCTTGGGACGGCCCTCGTACATGGCGTCGCTCGCGTCCGTCCCGGAGGATGTCCGGGGCACCGTGCTCGGGCTCAACGGCACGTCGGCCAGCGTGGGCTGGATCGGCGCCGCCGCCTTGGGGGCCGTCATGATCAGCTGGGGCGGCTTCGAAGGCTTCGGCCCACTCATTGGCCTGCTGGCACTGCTTGGCGCGGTGGGCGCCCTGCTCAGCCGCCGCAGCCGGTCCTGACTGGTCGATTTCTACTATCGGTTGTTTTACACTCGTCTAACACTCGCATAAGGTCGACCGCATGTTCGACGGTTCCGACCCTATCGACATCACCCCAGCGGAGCGCCGGGCCCGGCTGAGGCTGGCACGCAGCGCGCGGGTGGGCCCCATCACCTTCCACGAGGCGCTGGCGCATTTCGGATCGGCCCGCGTGGCCTGCGCCACGCTGGCGACTGTCTCCGACACCGCGATCGAACGCGAAGAACGGGCGCTCGCGGCGCTCGGAGGTCGCTTCCTCGTGATGGGCGATGCCGACTACCCTGCCGCGCTGGCCGCCCTGCCCGATGCCCCGCCTGTCCTGTCGATGCTTGGCGATCCCGGGCTGCTCGGTCGCCCGACCCTGGCCATCGTGGGCGCCCGCGAGGCCTCGCTGGCGGGACGGCACTTCGCCGCCGACCTGTCTTCCACTCTGGGCGCGGCGGGCTTCGTCATCGCCTCGGGTCTCGCCCGGGGCATCGATGCGGCGGCCCACGAGGCCGCTCTCGACACCAGCACGGTCGCCGTCCTGGCCTGCGGCGTCGACCAAGCCTACCCGCCCCAGAACGCTGCCCTCCAGGAAACCATCGCCGCACGCGGCCTGATCCTGAGCGAGGTGGCCCTGGGGGCACCGCCCATCGCCCGCGCCTTCCCGCGGCGCAACCGGATCGTGAGCGGCCTCTCGGCCGGCATCGTCGTCATCGAGGCGGCCGCCCGGTCCGGCTCCCTGATCACTGCCCAGCGGGCGGCCGAACAGGGCCGCGAGGTGTTCGTCGTGCCGGGCTCCCCGATGGACCCGCGATACGCCGGATCCAATAGCCTTATCCGTGATGGGGCCATTTTGGTGCGCGACGCGAACGATATTCTGAGCGTTCTGGGCCGGCCCAGGGCGGCGGCGCAACGTCTTGAAAAACCAGCCCAAATATCCGCCGAGTCAGATACCGCACGCATTGTGCAAGCGTTGGGTTCCGTACCCACTGCGGTTGACGAACTGGTGCGCCGGTGCCAAGTGTCCGCCGCCTCCGTAGCGGAGGTCCTCATGGCTCTCGAGCTGGAGGGCCGCCTGGAGAGGCACCGGGGTAACCGCGTATCTCTGATTTAATTCAGTGATTTAGCTCCGGTAATTGATATCGAACTGGAGCAATTTCCGGCGATGGACGTACTGGTCGTCGAGTCCCCGGCCAAGGCTAAGACCATTGGTAAGTATCTGGGCCCCGGCTACACCGTGCTGGCCTCGTACGGTCATGTCCGCGACCTTCCGCCCAAGGATGGTTCAGTCCGGCCGGACGAAGATTTCGCCATGGACTGGGAGGTCGACCCCCAGTCGCAGAAGCGCCTCGACGCGATCGCCCAGGCCGTCACCAAGGGCGGCAAGCTGTACCTCGCCACCGACCCGGATCGCGAAGGCGAAGCCATTTCCTGGCACGTGCTCGACGTCCTGCAGCGCAAGAAGGCGTTGCAGGATGTCGACGTGAAGCGAGTCACCTTCAACGCCATCACCAAGAAATCGGTCCTCGACGCCGTCGCCAACCCGCGCGACCTCGACCAGCCGCTGATCGACGCCTACCTAGCGCGACGCGCCCTCGACTATCTGGTGGGCTTCACCCTGTCGCCCGTCCTATGGCGCAAGCTGCCCGGCAGCCGCTCGGCCGGCCGCGTCCAGTCGGTGGCACTGCGGCTGATCTGCGAGCGCGAATCCGAGATCGAGGTCTTCAAGACCCGCGAGTACTGGACGGTCGATGCCTATTTCGGCACCGCCAAGAAGCAGGTGCTCAAGGCCCGCCTCACCCATCTCGACGGGCGCAAGCTCGAGAAGTTCGACCTCAACAACCAGGAGCGTGCCGAGCAGGCCAAGCGCGAGATCGAGCGCCGCGCCTTCGCGGTCTCCTCGATCGACCGCCGCCAGGTCCGCCGCAATCCGCCGCCGCCCTTCATCACCTCGACCCTGCAGCAGGAGGCGTCACGTAAGCTCGGCCTTGGCGCCGCCACCGCAATGCGCATCGCCCAGCGCCTCTATGAAGGCGTCGACATTGGCGGCGAGACGGTCGGCCTGATCACCTACATGCGTACCGACGGCGTGCAGCTCGCGCCCGAGGCGGTCGGCCAGACCCGCCGCCTGATCGAGACCAAGTACGGCGCGTCCTATGTGCCCGCCAGCCCGCGCATCTATACGTCCAAGGCCAAGAACGCCCAGGAGGCACACGAGGCGATCCGCCCGACGGATCTCTTTCGCACGCCGCAGGACGTCGCGGCCTATCTCGACAAGGACCAGCTCGGTCTCTACGAGCTGGTCTGGAGACGGACCGTCGCCAGCCAGATGGAAAGCGCCGTGCTCGACCAGGTCTCGGTCGATATCGCGAGCGGCGACAAGACCGTCCAGCTTCGTGCCACCGGCTCGGTCGTGAAGTTCAACGGCTTCCTCGCCCTCTACGACGAGGGCCAGGACGACAAGACCGACGACGAAGAGACAGGCGCCATCCTGCCCGACGTGAACGAGAACGAGGCGATGGACCGGCGCGAGGTCGTGCCGGAGCAGCATTTCACCGAGCCGCCGCCGCGCTATTCGGAAGCCAGCCTGGTGAAGAAGCTCGAGGAGCTCGGCATTGGCCGTCCCTCGACGTACGCCAGCATCATCGAGGTGCTGCAGCGCCGCAATTACGTGCGCCTCGACCGCAAGCGCTTCATTCCCGAGGATCGCGGCCGCATCGTCACAGCGTTCCTGCAGACCTATTTCCCGCGCTACGTCGAATACAGCTTCACCGCCCATCTCGAGGAAGAGCTGGACGATATTTCCAGCGGCAAGATCGACTGGCACGAGGTGCTGCGCGAATTCTGGAAGGCCTTCTCGGCCGCCGTCGGCGAGACCAAGGATCTGCGGGTCAAGGAAGTACTCGACAAACTCGACGAGGAGCTCGGCCCGCACTTCTTCCCGGCCAACGACAATGGCGGCAAGAATCCGCGCGACTGCCCGTCCTGCACCAACGGCCGCCTCGGGTTGAAGCTCGGCAAGTTCGGCGCCTTCATCGGCTGCTCCAACTATCCGGAATGCCGTTTCACGCGGAAGCTCGGCATCGTCGATGCCGACGCGGATGCGGCAAGCGGCGAGAATCTTGACGGCCCCAAGATCCTCGGGATCGATCCGGTCACTGGCAAGCAGGTCACTCTGCGCAAGGGCCCCTACGGTCTCTACGTCCAGCTCGGGGAACCGGAAGGCAAGGAGAAGCCCAAGCGCCAGTCACTGCTGCGTGAGATGACGCCGGGCGACCTGACCCTGGAGCAGGCGCTGGCGCTGCTGTCCCTGCCGCGCGAGCTGGGACCGCATCCCGAGGATGGCGAAGTCATCCTGGCCGGCGTCGGTCGTTTCGGCCCCTACGTGAAGCACGGGCCGAAGTACAAGTCCGTCCCGTCCGACGAGAGCGTGCTCGACATCGGCATGAACCGCGCCGTGGCCCTGCTCGCCGAGGCAACGACCCCGCGCGGCCGGGCCGCCGCCAAGCCGATCCGCAGCATCGGCAACCATCCGTCCGACGAGGCGCCGGTCGAACTCTACGACGGCCGCTACGGCCCCTACGTCAAGCACGGCGGCGTCAATGCCACGGTGCCACGCGACATCAAGCCTGAGGAGCTGACGCTCGACCAGGCGGTCGCGCTTCTGGCCGAACGCGCCGCCAAGGGTGGGGCCAAGAAACCGAAGGCGGCGCGGGCGAAGAAGGCGGCCCCCGCGGCGGCAAACGACGCCGGCGACAAGCCGAAGGCGAAGAAGACGGCGGCCAAGAAGAAGACGGCCACAAAGAAGAAGACGGCGAAAGGCAAGGACGACGCCCCGCCCCGCACAGGCACCGATGGCTAAGGGCAAGGTCCCGACCCGCGACGAACTGCTGGCCTTCATCCGCGACAGCGAAACGCCTGTCGGCAAGCGCGAGATCGCCCGAGCCTACGGGCTGAAGGGCGACCAGCGCATCGAGCTCAAGGAACTTCTGCGTGACCTGCGCGACACGGGCGAGATCGCGCCGGACCGCGCCAAGACCTTCCGTCACCCCGAGTCCCTGAGCGACATGGTCGTGCTCGAGATCGTGTCGGTCGACGACGACGGCCATCTGCTGGCCGTGCCGCGCCGTCACGACGACGACAAGGACGGTCCGCCGCCGCGCATCGAGGTCTCCGCGCCTGCCTCGCGCACCGTACCTGCCCCGGCGGTCGGTGACCGCGTGCTGGCGAGTATGAAGCGCCGCGGCAAGAACACCTACGAGGCGAAAGTCGTCCGCCGGCTGGGCAGCGGACCGAAGAAGATCCTCGGCCTCTACGAGGAACCGCCGGGCCGGATTGGTCTCGGCCTCGTCACGCCGACCGACCGCAAGCTGCGCCGCGAATTCGACGTGAGGCCGAGCGACAGGAACGGCGCGCTGCCGGGCGACATCGTCTGGATCGAGGAGATCGGCGGCGCGCTCGCTCGACGGGCCCGCGTCGTCGAGCGCATCGGGCCTATGAGCGATCCGCGCACCGTCAGCCTGATCTCGATCGCCGCCAACGACATTCCGATCGACTTCCCCGAGGCCGCAATCGAGGAAGCCGACAAGGCCAAGGCCGCTCCGATGGGCCACCGCCTAGACCTGCGCGACGTGCCGCTGGTCACGATCGACGGCGAGGATGCCCGCGACTTCGACGATGCCGTCTTCGCCGAGCCCGATCCCGGCCATGCCGGCGGTTGGCGCATCCTCGTCGCCATCGCGGACGTCGCCTGGTACGTGCGCCACGACCGGCCGCTCGACCGCGCCGCCTATCGCCGCGGCACCTCGGTCTATTTCCCCGATCGCGTCGTGCCGATGCTGCCCGAGCAGCTCTCCAACCACTGGTGCTCTCTGGTACCGCACGAGGATCGGCCCGTGCTGGTGGCAGAAATGTGGATCGACGGCGAAGGCCATCTGAAGCGCCACAAGTTCCACCGCGCCATGATGCGCTCGGCCGCGCGCCTCACCTACAACCGGGTGCAACGCGCCATCAATGGCACGCCGGACGCCGAGATCGAGCCGCTGATGGACGAGGTCGTCCGCCCCCTCTATGGCGCCTACCGCGTCCTGCTCGCGGCACGCGAGGCGCGCGGTGCGCTCGACCTCGACCTTCCCGAGCGGCAGGTGACACTGGGCAAGGACGGCCATATCGCCACGATCGGCGTCCGCGAGCGCCTCGACAGCCACAAGCTGATCGAGGAGTTCATGGTACTGGCCAACGTGGCGGCGGCGCAGGCGCTGGAGCAGCGTCAGGCGCCCTGCCTCTATCGGGTCCACGACCAGCCAGATCTCGCCAAGCTCGAAGCCCTGCGCGAATTCCTCGGCACACTCGGGATCAAGGTACCGACCGGTCAGCGGCTACGCCCTGCCGACCTCAACCGCGTCCTGCACGAGGTCGCTGACAAGCCGGTGTCCCAACTCGTCAGCCAGACGGTCCTGCGCAGCCAGAGCCAGGCCGTCTACAGCCCCGACAATCTCGGCCATTTCGGCCTCGCCCTCGCCCGCTACGCCCATTTCACGTCGCCGATCCGGCGTTTCCCCGACCTGATCGTGCATCGTGCGCTTATCGCCGCCTACGGGCTGGGCGAAGGTGGGCTCTCCTCCGAGGACAAGGGCCGCTTCACCGAGTTTGGCGAGCATCTGTCCATGTGCGAGCGTCGTGCCGTCGCTGCTGAACGCGGTGCCATGGACCGGTACGTCGCGGCGTTCATGGCCGGCCATGTCGGGGCCGTGTTCCCGGGCCGCGTCAACGGTGTGACCCGCTTCGGCCTCTTCGCCACGCTCGAGGGTACCGGGGCCGACGGTCTGATCCCCATCCGCTCCCTCGGCCAGGAGTTCTTCCGCCATGACGAAGGCCGGCAGGTCCTGATCGGCGAACGCACCGGCGAGACCTTCGGCCTGGGCGACCGGTTGCTGATAAAGCTGGTCGAGGCCGATACCGCCACCGGCGGCCTGCTGTTCGAGATCGTCGACGTGATCGAGCGGGTGGAACGGCAGCCGGCACCGCGGCATTCCCGCTCGCCCTACAGCCGCGAACGCAGCGGGCCGCCGCGGCGTCCGGTCGCGCATCACGGCCCGCCACGGGACAAAGGGTCACGCCGACGCAAGTAGAAGCGGAGCGCATCCTGCCCGGCATGGATGACGAACACGCGCCGGTCGATTTCTGGACCGCCCTGCTGAGGGGCTGGCACGGCCGCTGCCCGCGCTGCAACGAGGGCCGGCTGTTCAGTTCCTATCTGAAGATGAAGGGACATTGCGAGGTCTGCGACCTGGCACTCGAGCCCTATCGCGCGGACGACGCGCCGGCCTATTTCACCATCTTCGTCGTGGGCCATGTCGTCGTGCCGCTGGTCCTCCTGGTCGAGCGTTGGGGTGCCGAGCCGCCCCTCTGGGTTCATGCCCTTCTCTGGCTCCCGCTCTCCGTCGCCCTCGCCCTAGTCCTGCTGCCGCGGATAAAGGGTGCCGTAATTGCGCTGCTTTGGGCCCAGAAGGTGGCCGCTCCCAAGGCTGTGACCGGGAGCTTCGACCCGTCGGCCTGAACGACGTGGCCGCCCGCCGACGGCTTGTGCTAGTGTGGTTACCGCCGCGTATGGAATTCCCTCCATTCCCTTTCCTTCGTTCGATGCTGCCGCGCGCGGCAGCATCGCTATTGGCTGCCTGCCTGGTCGTGTCTTGCGCGACCTCTCCCGACACGCCGATCAGCCAGGCCGACGGTCGCAGCCCTGCCGCCGGCGATGTCGGCATCGAACGCGTCGTCCTCCAGGCCTACCGGGCCATCGGCGACCGCCATCTCTATGAACCCAACTTCCGCAACCTGTCGGTCGAGGCCTATCGCGGCTTCGCCAGCAGCGATTCCGCACTCGTTCTGGAGGCCAGTGACAGCACCCTCACGGTGAAGCGCGACGGCAAGCAAATCGTGAGCCGCCCCGCACCTTCCGATCCGACGGACGGCCGCGCCTGGGGCAGCACGCTCACCGAACTGATGGCTGGATCCATCGACGCTTCACCTGCCCTGCAGCAGGTCGACCGGCAGATGCTCATCCGCCAGGCGATGACCGCCACGACCAAGCAGCTCGACCGCAACAGCCGCTATGCCGACCCCGACGAAGCCCGGGACAACCGCTTCCAGCGCGACGGCGGCGGCGGCGTCGGCATCACGGTCGAGCGCACCGAAGACAAGAAGATCCTGATCCGTGCCGTCCAGGACGGGGCACCCGCCGCCAAGGCTGGAATCCAGATCGGCGACCAGATCCTGGCGATCGACTCCGACTCGATGATCGACCGCCCCCTCTCCGACGTCGTGGCCAAGCTGCGTGGCTCGGTCGGCGCACCGGTGACCATGACCGTGCTGCGTGCCTCCACGGGGGCGGAACTCGCCCTCCCGATGAAGCGCAGCCGCATCGTCCCGACCACGGTGGTCTACGAACGCCGCGGCGACGTCGCCCTGATCCATCTCACCGGCTTCAACACGGCGACGACCGACAATCTCCGCGCCACGCTCGACAAGGCCAAGGCCGATATCGGCAAGGACCTGGTCGGCATCATCATCGACATGCGTTCGAACCGCGGCGGTCTGCTCGACCAGGCGCAGTCGGTCTCGGAAGTGTTCATCGCGGACGGCATGATCTTCTCGACCAATGGCCGCCACCCCGACAGCAAGCGCACCTATCGCAGTTCCAACGGCCGCGCCACCACCGGACAGCTCCCGATCGTCGTCCTGATGAACGGCGGCTCGGCCTCGGCGGCCGAGATCGTGGCCGCCGCGCTGCAGGATCGCGGCCGCGCCGTCGTGATCGGCACCACGAGCTACGGCAAGGGCACCGTCCAGACCGTCGTCCGGCTGGCCAACGAGGGCGAACTGATCCTCACCTGGTCGCGCCTGCAGGCGCCATCCGGCTACACCTGGAACGAGCTGGGCGTGCTGCCCAACATCTGCACCTCCAAGGTCGGCGGCGCGAGCAAGCTGGGCGTCGCGTCGGTGGATTCGAACCACAGTTCCCTGATGCGCTGGCACGCGCTGCGCAATCCGACGCCGCAGGAAGTGACCGACCTGCGCAAGATCTGCCCGCCCGGCGAGACCGCACCGGAGGCGGACGTCGATCTCGCCGTCCGCCTGCTGCACGACCGGGCACTTTATGCCCATGCCGTGCAATCCGCCTCGATCGAGGCCGCCGCCCGCCCCTAGCTGGACGCTTGACACGGCAGCCCCGCTGACTACTTTGCGCCCCTCTGCGAATTCGCCCTCCAGGGCTTAAGGACAATTGCCATGGCCAAGCCGACTTCCATCCTGATCAAGATGATTTCCAGCGCCGACACCGGCTTCTTCTACGTGACCAAGAAGAACCCGCGCACCAAGACCGAGAAGCTCGAACTCAAGAAGTACGACCCGGTCGCGCGCAAGCATGTCGTGTTCAAGGAATCGAAGATCAAGTAGCCTGCCGCATTGCAGGTTCGACGACCAAGCCGCCCTTCCGGGCGGCTTTTTCGTGGGATAGGCTCCCGCGCAATCCAACAAGGAGGAGAGAGATCATGAGCGCCCAGCTTTCGCGCGACGACTGGAAAGGCCGCGTCGGCGGTCTCAGTTACCGGAACCAGGCCTTCATCGGCGGCAAGTTCGTGGCGTCGCTGACCGGCAAGACCTTCGACTGCGTGAACCCGGCCACCGGCCAGGTGCTGACCAAGGTCGCCGCCTGCGAGCAGGCCGATGTCGACGCCGCCGTGAAGGCCGCGCGCGCCGCCTTCGAGAAGGGCACCTGGGCCAACATGGCTCCGGCCCAGCGCAAGCGCATCATGCTGAAGCTCGCCGACCTCATGATGAAGAACCGCGAGGAGCTGGCGCTGCTCGAGACGCTCGACATGGGCAAGCCGATCGCCTTCTCGACCACGGTCGACATTCCGGGCTCGGCCAACACGGTCCAGTGGTTCGGCGAGGCCATCGACAAGATCTATGATGAGGTCGCCCCGACTCCGGGCAACGTCATCGCCATGATCACGCGCGAGGCCGCCGGCGTCGTGGCCTGCGTCGTGCCGTGGAACTTCCCGCTGCTGATGGCCTGCTGGAAGATCTCGCCCGCGCTGGCCGCCGGCAATTCGGTCATCCTGAAGCCGGCCGAGCAGTCGCCGCTCACCGCGCTGCGCCTCGCCGAGCTCGCGGCCGAGGCCGGTATTCCCGAGGGCGTGTTCAACGTGCTGCCGGGCTTCGGCGAGACCGCCGGCCAGGCGCTCGGCCGTCACATGGACGTCGACGTACTGGCCTTCACCGGCTCGACCGAGGTCGGCAAGTACTTCCTCCGTTACTCCGGCGAATCCAACATGAAGCAGGTGTGGCTCGAGTGCGGCGGCAAGTCGCCGAACATCGTGCTCGCCGACGCGCCGAACCTCGACATCGCCGCCCGCCGTACGGCGTTCGGCATCTGGTTCAACCAGGGCGAGGTCTGCACCGCCGGTTCGCGCCTGATCGTCGAGGACAAGATCAAGGACGAGTTCCTCGCCAAGGTCATGGCGATCGGCCAGAAGATGATGCCGGGCGATCCGCTCGACCCGAAGACCCAGATGGGCGCCATGGTCGACGAGACCCAGACCAAGCGGGTCATGGGCTACATCGACGCCGGCCAGAAGGAAGGCGCCAAGCTCGCCATGGGCGGCAAGCAGGTGCACATCGACAATGCCGGCTCCTTCATCGAGCCGACCGTGTTCGACAACGTCGACAACCGGATGAAGATCGCCCAGGAGGAAATCTTCGGGCCGGTCCTTTCGGTCATCCCCGTCAAGGATGCGGAGCAGGCCCTCACCGTCGCCAACGACACGATCTACGGCCTCGCCTCGGCGATCTTCACCTCCGACATCAACAAGGCCTTCAAGTTCTCCAAGGCCCTGCGCGCTGGCTCGGTCTGGGTGAACACCTATGACGGCGGCGACATCACCACCCCGTTCGGCGGCTACAAGCAATCGGGCAACGGTCGCGACAAGTCGCTGCACGCCTTCGACAAGTTCACGCAGATGAAGACGACCTGGATCCAGCTCGGCTGAGCTATCTCAGACTGACCACGGACAAGGCGGCCCAGGGGCCGCCTTGTTTCGTTTGCGGTATCGGCTTGGCTCAAAACGTGCTTGATGAAGCCTGAGGAGACGTCATGCGGTCACTGACGATCCGGCACGTCACGACTTATCGATACCGGCACCCGGTCGCTTTCGGCGAACACCGCATGATGCTGCGGCCCCGCGACTCGCACGATCAGCGCGTGATCGAGGTCAGCCTCGAGATCAATCCCGCCCCTTCCAGCTTGCGCTACGAGCAGGACGATTTTGGCAACCACGTGGCCATCGCCGAGTTCGCCGGCGTCGCCACCGAGCTCAGCTTCGCGAGCGTCGTCAGTCTCGAACATTCGCCCAGCGACGCCCTTCATCCCGACTTCGACGACGCGGGAGCATACTTTCCGGTCGACTACGGCGACGACGAGATGGCCGACCTCGCCCACTGCATCCATCGCCACGATATCGGCCCCGACGATGCCGTCGCCCAATGGGCGCGCCGGTTCCTGCCCGTGGACGGCCAGATCCCTGCCCTCGCGCTCCTGACGTGTCTCTCCAAGGGCATCCACGACGGCTTCCTCTACCGCCGTCGCGAGGCCAGGGGCGTCCAGGCACCCGCCGAAACGCTGCAGCTAGGCCACGGCAGCTGTCGCGACTTCGCGCTCCTGATGATCGATGCCGCCCGCTCGCTGGGGCTCGCCGCCCGCTTCGCGTCAGGCTACCTCGCCACGATGCCCAACGTGGCGCCGACGGAAGCGCATGGAGCGACGCACGCCTGGGCACAGGTCTACCTGCCAGGCACGGGCTGGATCGATTTTGACCCGACCAGTGGCAACGTCGGCAAGGCCAGCCTCGTTACGGTGGCGGTCGTGCGCGATCCCGATCAGGCGTTACCGCTGCACGGCACCTTCGTTGGCTCCCGGGCCGATACCCTAGGGATGGAAGTGCATGTCAGCGTCACGCCGCACGGATTCGCGACGACCTGACCGGGCCCCGGGCCCTGACACATTGCTTCACGAGGAGCCTCGATGAAGATCCGCATCGGATATGAGATCGTCTACGACTTCCCCCAACCGACCCCGATGATCATGATCCTGGGCGTCCACCACACCCGCGCGCCCGATGTCATCCAGCCCGACCAACTGAAGACCGAGCCCGCCGTGCTGATAACGCGCTACCGCGATGGCTTCGGCAACTGGTGCAGCCGTCTGGTCGCGCCCGCCGGGCACATGCGGCTCCACGGCCGGGGCATCATACGCGATAGCGGCCTGGCCGACGAGGTCGCCCCGTGGGCGCCGCAGCATGCGGTCGAGGACCTGCCGGCCGAGACGATTGTCTACCTGCTCGGCAGCCGCTACTGCGAGACTGACCGCCTGTCCGACATTGCCTGGAGCCTATTCGGCAATGGCCCGACCGGCTGGAGGCGCGTCCAGGCGATCTGCGATTACGTCCACAACCACATCATCTTCGGCTACCAGTTTGCACGTCCGACCAAGACGGCCTGGGAGGCCTTCAATGAAGGCAACGGCGTGTGCCGCGACTTCGCCCATCTCGGCATCGCCTTCTGCCGCTGCTTGAACATCCCGGCGCGGTACTGCACCGGCTATCTCGGCGACATCGGCGTGCCGCCGGTCGATGCCCCGATGGACTTCGCCGGCTGGTTCGAGGCCTATCTTGGCGGGCGTTGGTACACGTTCGACCCGCGCAACAACACGCCCCGCATCGGCCGCGTCCTCATCGGCCAGGGCCGCGACGCCGCAGACGTACCGATCACGCACACATTCGGCCCCAACACGCTGGTCAGCTTCAAGGTCATCACCGACGAGATCGTCTGACCGCGCTCGATGCTCGCCGCAGAGGGTCGCGTCGTTCCTCATCACGTCGGCACAGGAATGACGCCTGGGACTTGCTCTTAACGTCCGATCCGTAATGGACGGACGTGTTCATCGCAGCCGACGCTGTCGATCCATGCCGCCGTGATTCTCAGCGCCAAGGAGGTGGAACTGCTCAGCATCGGCTTCGACGCCTCCCACACAGATATGTATGCTCCGGAGATGCGACGGCACATCCGGAAATCACTGGCGGCCGGCGCGACGGTCGAGGAGATCATGGAAGTATTGAAACTCTGTGTGGTGCAGGGCGTCCAGGCCTGCAATCTCGGCGTGCCGATCCTCGACGCAGAGATCTTGTGCCGGCGTGGCCTGTCCGGTGTCGTCCATGAACAGTGAGGGACTGCACCGGCTGAAGGAGCGCGGCCTCGACGAGATGCGCCGCTTCCTCGTCATGTTCGTCTATCTCTATGTGGTCTTCGGCCTGTTCGTACTGAACGAAAGCCTGATCCTCTCGGAGCGGAACCTGTCCTTCGCACCGCAAGGATTCGCCCTGATCAACGCCGCCGTCATGGCCAAGGTCATGTTGATTGCCGAGCATTTCCGGATCGGCCGCCGGTTCGACCACAAGCCCTTGATCTGGCCCGTGGCCTACAAGGCCGGATCGTTCGCCCTCGTCTTCATGCTTTTCCACGCCGCCGAGCGCATTGGCCTCGGCATGGTGGCGGGCAAGTCCTTTGCCGCCAGCATGCCCCATATCGGCGGCGTCACCTGGGAAGGCAAGCTGACGGTGTGGGCCATCATGACCATCTCGCTGCTGCCGTTCTTCGCCCTGCGCGAGATCGGGCAAATACTCGGCGAAGGCAAGCTCTGGCGACTCATGTTCCACGCACGGCGGGCCTCGTCACCGGCCCGGACCGGCGCGGACGATTCGTAGCTCAGCGACGCGGTATCTCATCGACTGTCGTGATCCCGGCATACTCGCCGTCGAGAAGCGCCAGAGTGAGCTGATGGACGTCTTCCGCCGGCCATAGGCGGCCCGTCAGGTCGCGCTTGTCGCACAACCAGCAGGCATCTCCCCGCAGGCGGACCGTGAAGCCGAAATTGGCGGCCACCCGCACCGTGGCCTCGACCGAGTTGGCCAGCAGCACACCACAGATCACCAGCGGCGGCTTCACGCCGCCGCCCCCGGCTGTCGCCTTCAGCCCGACCGCGAGCTCGGTGCCGATGAAGGCACTGTGGATCTTCGTCGCCACCACCAGTTCGCCCTCGAGCGGCGCCGCCACTCGGCCAGCAGCCGAACGACATTCGTCTCTGCCCCCGGATTGTTGCGGGGTCCCCACTTGGGATGATCCATCGCCTTCTGCTGGTCGATCACAATCAAGACGTCGTCCGCCATGTTGCTTCGTACCCTTGCTTCCTCCGTCCAATGCTAGTCGACTGGGGGAATGACCGTCACTCGCCGTCGAGCGCCACCTGAAAGCGCATTCCTCGAGGGCCTCGTCCAGTACTACTACTGGGACTCCTATGAAGCGCCGCTGCGACGGCCCGATCTCACCATCACCGAAATCTACCTCGCACTCTTCGCCCATCATCCGAGGTGGGCGCGGTGGCTTCTCGTCCTGCGTGGCTGGATCGTCGCCCCCTTCGGACTCCGCACGACCACCGCGTCAGCCTTCGACAGTATCGAGATCAAGCCCGCCTACGCGGTCGGCGAGAAGATCGCCCGCTTCACGCTGTACGCGCAGAACAGTACGGAGATGATCACCGGGGGCGACGACCGGCATCTCGATTTCCGGGTATCGGTCCGCAAACTGACCAGAGGCGGGGCGAGCCGGGTGGTGCTGTCGACGATGGTGAGTCCGCACAATCTCTATGGCAGGGCCTATCTGCTCGTCATACTTCCCTTCCACCGCCTCGGCGTCAGGGCGCTGCTGGCCAACGCCGTCCGGGCGGGGCGGGTCTGAGGGACCGGCAGTCATGCAATTTCGGTCTCTTGCGCAATCGTCCCGTTGGTAGTCGAATTTCCAAAACGACAATCGAGGAGGAAACGATGCAGTTCGGTTATTTCACCATGCCGTCCCATCCACCCGAGCGGTCGCTGAAGGACGGTCACGAATGGGATCTCCAGGTGATTCGCTGGCTCGACGAACTCGGCTTCTCGGAGGCCTGGATCGGCGAGCACCACACCGCGCCGTGGGAGCCACATCCTTCGCCCGACCTGCTGGTGGCGCAGGCGCTGATGCAGACCAAGAACATCCGCCTCGGGCCCGGCGGCTTCCTGCTGCCGTACCATCACCCGGCCGAGCTCGCGAACAGGGTCGCCATGCTCGACCACATTTCCGGCGGGCGCCTGAACTTCGGCATTGCAGCGTCGGGCCTGCCCAGCGACTGGGCGATGTTCAACGTCGACGGCATGTCGGGCGCCAACCGCGACATGACGCGCGAGGCGCTCGACATCATCCTCAAGCTCTGGTCCTCGACCGAACCATTCGACTACAAGGGCAAGTACTGGCACGTCACCAAGCCCGACACGATGTTCGGCTTCCTGAAGCCGCACATCAAGCCGCTGCAGACGCCGCATCCGCCGATCGGTGTCGCCGGCCTCTCCAAGGGGTCCGACACGCTGAAGCTCGCGGGCGAGAAAGGCTACATTCCGATGAGCCTCAACCTCAATCCGGCCTACGTGAAGAGCCACTGGGAATCCGTAGAGATCGGCGCCGCGAAGTCGGGCCGCACACCCGACCGCGACCAGTGGCGCCTCGTGCGCGAGGTCTTCGTGGCGGACACCGACGAAGAGGCGATGCGCCTGTCGGTCGGCTCGCACATGGGCCGCATGATGCGGGAGTACTTCCTGCCCCTGCTCTCCCAGTTCGGCTTCTTCGAATACCTGAAGCACGATGCCGGTGCAGCGGACTCGGACGTGACGCCGGAATACTGCGCCAAACACAACTGGATCGTCGGCTCGCCGAGAACGGTCGTCGAGAAGATCGAGAAGATCTACGACGAGGTCGGCGGCTTCGGCCAACTCCTCGTCTTCGGCTTCGACTATGTCGAGAACCCGCAGGCCTGGCGCCGCTCCCTCGAGCTGCTCTCGAAGGAAGTAATGCCCAAGGTACAGCATCTCAAGCCCGGCATGGCGAGACTGGCGGCGGAGTAACGCCGCCGCCAGTCGATCCTGTTAAGCCGCGACCGGCACGCTCTTGCCGGTCGCCGCGGCGACACTGCCGTGAAGATGCGCCACCAGGGCGTCGTCGAGCTTGAGGCGTGCGGCCAGCATCGAGAGGTAGCCGCGCTCGGCCGCATTGTCGACGTCGATGGCCAGCAGGGAAGCGGTGTAGATCTCGGCAGCCTCCTCGGGCGTCGCCGCCGCGCCCGCGACAGCGTCGACATCGAGCTTGGCGCGAAGCTCATCCATCACGAAGGCCTTGTCGTCGGCGTCAAGCGGCAACCTATCCATCTCCGCGAAAATTCGCTCCTGCTCCTGGGCATCGACATGACCATCGGCCTTGGCGGCCGCGATCATGGCGCGCAAAAGGTGGCGCGCCAGCGTCTGCTGACCGGCCTCGGTCGACGGGTTGAACGGGGTTCCGCTGGGCGCCGGCAACATCGGTACCGGAGCCTGGGGTGCCTGCGCGACCGGCGCCGCCTGCTTGCCGGCCTGCCAGTCGTTGTAGGCCTTGTAGGCAAGGGCGCCGACCGCAGCCATGCCGCCGAGCTTGAGAGCCTCACCGCCGATCTTGCGGCCGGTCTTGCTGTCCATCAGCAGCGCCGCCAGGCCACCGGCGAGGACTCCGCCGCCGGCCCCGCTCAGGAAGCCACCAACGCCGCCCTGGCTGCCGGTTGGGCCCACACCCTGGCCGCCCTGGCCGCCCTGACCACCCATGAACTGTTCCAGCAAACGCTTCGGATCGAACATGACGCCTCGCCTCTTTGATCAAGTTGCGAGGTCACATGGTGTGCAATTGTGGCAAAAGCGAGAGTTTCAGGATCTTTTCGATAGAAACGCGGCCGCCGCAAACCCCAACGCCGCGACCAGCATGATGCCGGCCAGCCCCCACAGGACGGGCGTGTAGCCACCGAACGCCCCCCAGGCGAGGGACGCCAGGACCGGTCCGGCGGCGCGCATGACGTTGGTCGGCATGGTGAGGGCGCCGGAGACGACCCCGTACCCTTCCGGACCGATGAACTCGGGGACGGCCATGCCGCGCAGGATGGTCACGAGGCCGTTGGCGACGCCGTAGACGACGGCGAACACGATCAGCGGATACACTTCGGTGATGCCCGTCGCCAGGAAGCCCATCGCCAAGGGAAAGGCAAAGTAGATCAGCGCACCCAGCTGAATGGTCGAGATGTGTCGCTGCCCGACCATCAGCAGCACTCGCCCCACCACCTGCATGGGTCCAATCAGGGCGATGATCGCCATGACCACCCCTGTTGGCACACCGCGATCGTCGAGCAGCGGGATGAGATGGAAGCTCATGGCCGAGAAGGCGAGCCCGTAGCCTGCGAAGGCGACGACGAGCCCCCAGAAGGCCGGCACGCGGATCGCCGTCGCCAGCGGACTTCTCTTCGCGACGCCCTCGGCGGGCGGCTTGGCTGCTGCGATCGGCACGGGCTTCACGTCGGGGCCCGGCACGATCAGCCAGTGCATCAGCGCGACGCCCAGGACGATGACCGCCAGCACATCGAGCGCGGGTCGCCAGCCGATCCGCTCGACGAGGAACTGAGTGAAGGGAATGCCGAAGGTGCTGGCCAGACCACCGAGAAAAGTCATCAGCAGGATCGCCTGCTTGTAGCGCGGACCGTAGACGCGGGTGATCACCGCGAAGGCAGGCTCGTACAGCGTCACTGCCTGGCACGCACCGAGACCGATCCACATTGCGTAGAACACCGGCAGCGATTCGACCCTCGACCACAGGAACAGCAGCACGGCCCCAAGCAACGACCCGCCGGTCATCAGAAGGCGCCCATGGCCGCGATCGATCCAGGAGCCGACGGCGATGGAACAGAGGCCGGCCGTGAGCAACCCGGCCGAGAGCGCGCCGAACATCGCGCTTCGCGACCAGCCGAGTTCCTCGCTCATCGGCACGACGAACAGCGGGAAGGTGTAGTAGACGAGGCCCCAGGTCACGAGCTGGCCCAGCGAGAGCATCCACAAGATGGTCGACGGGCGCTTTCGCCACGCTCCCCCTGCTCCGTCCTTCGCCATAATGCCGCCTGCTCTACCCACTTCCTTACAGAACGATGACCCTAACGCCGCATGGGCCGCGAGGATAGACGCATGACCGACACGAAACGCATCAACCTCGCCCTGCAGGGCGGCGGCAGCCACGGAGCCTACACCTGGGGCGTACTCGACGCGTTGATCGAGGATGGTCGCCTCGAGATCGAAGCGGTCAGCGGCACCAGTGCCGGCGCGATGAACGCCGCCATCCTGTTGCAGGGGTGGGCCAAGGCCGGCCCAGCCGGCGCACGCGCCGCCCTGGCCGCCTTCTGGGGCGAGCTCGGCCGGATGTCGATCGCCAGCCCGATCCGGCGCACGCCGCTCGATCGCCTGCAGGGCAACTGGAACCTCGACGATTCACCCGGCGCCCTGTGGGCCGACCTGATCCAGCGCACGCTCACGCCCTGGCAGCGCAATCCGCTGAAGTTCGATCCGCTGCGCGACCTCCTCACCCGGCACTTCGACCAGGAGTCCGTCCGCGCCTGTCAGCAGATCAAGGCGTTCATCGCTGCGACCAACGTGGCGACTGGCAAGGTGCGCATCTTCACCCGCGAGGAACTGTCGATCGACGCGCTGCTGGCCTCGGCCTGCCTGCCCAGCATCCACGAAGCCGTCGTGATCGACGGCGAGCCCTACTGGGACGGCGGATTCCGCGGCAATCCGCCGATCTGGCCGTTCATCTACAACAGCACGAGCGCCGACGTGGTCATCGTCGAGGTCGACCCGCCCGGCCGCGAAGGCGTCCCGCGCTCCAATGCCGAGATCGCCGACCGGCTGAACGAGATCACCTTCGGCGGCGCGCTGATGGCGGAGATGCGGGCCATCGCCTTCGTGCAGGAACTGATCGACAACGGCGCCCTCACCGGCGAATTCAGCGATCGCCTGAAGAAGCTGCTCATCCACTCGATCGGCGATCCGGCGACGCTGGCGCCCCTCGGCGCGGTCAGCAAGTTCAACATCGAGCCGGAATTCCTCGACCACCTCTTCAAGGCCGGGCGCGCCTCCGCAACCGCATGGCTGGCCTCGACGTTCGACAAGGTCGGCGTCGAGAACAGCATCGACATCCGCGCGCGCTTTCTGTGAGATTGAGGTCGGACAACAGGGGCAACAGGAACATGAAACGTCTTCTCTCCGGGATATCGCTACTCGCGCTGGCTGTGGCGTCAATCGCAACACCGGCTCAGGCGTGCACACGGGCGCTCTATGTCGCCGACGGCCTCGTGCTGACCGGCCGCAGCATGGACTGGGCCGAGGACATGTACTCGAACCTCTGGGCGTTCCCGGCGGGCATGAAACGGGACGGAGCGGCGAGCGCGAACTCCATCCAGTGGGTCTCCCGGTACGGCAGCATCGTGACTTCCGGCTACGAGGCCGGCAGCGCCGACGGCATGAACGAAAAGGGCCTGGTAGCCAACCTGCTCTATCTCGGAGAATCCAAGTATGCGCCGGCGGCAGCCGGCCGTCCGAACATCTCTATCGTCGCGTGGCCGCAATACGTACTCGACAACTATGCCACGGTAGCCGAAGCAGTGGAGGCGCTGCGCGCCGAACCTTTCACGGTGCTGGCCCCCACTCTGCCCAATGGTGCGCCGTCCGCGGTTCATCTTTCGATCTCCGACCAGTCGGGGGATTCGGCGATCTTCGAGTACATCGACGGCAAGCTCGTCATCCATCACGGCAAGCGCTACACAGTGATGACCAACTCGCCGTCCTATGATCAGCAACTCGCGCTTGACGAATACTGGAAGACGGTCGGCGGCACGGCCTTCCTGCCCGGAACGGCCCGCGCAGCAGATCGCTTCGTGCGTACGTCGTTCCTCCTAAGCGCGATTCCCCGAAAGACGGACAAGAACTTTATAAAGAGCGTCCCCGACCAGTCGTTCACCTACCAGGCGGTGGCGAGCGTGATGAGCGTCATGCGGTCGGTCAGCGTTCCACTCGGTCTCACGACGCCGAATCAACCCAACATTGCATCGACCCTTTGGCGGACCGTCGCCGATCAGAAGAACCTAGTTTACTATTTCGATTCGGCGACCCGCCCGAATGCTTTCTGGGTGTCGCTCGACAAGCTCGACCTCAAGCCGGGAGCTCCCGTGAAGAAGCTCACCATCCAGAACGGCGAAGTCTTCTCAGGTGAGGTCGCCGCCGACTTCAAGCCGGCGGAGGCATTCAAGTTTCTTCCCGCAACGCCCTAGAGACTCATGCGCATCGGTATCGACCTCGGCGGCACCAAGATCGAGGGCATTGTCCTCGGCGACGACGGCACCGAACGCGCGCGGCTGCGCGTGCCGACTCCGCGGGGAAGCTACGAAGCCACGGTCGAGGCCGTGGTCGGCGTCGTGCGCGAGCTGGAAACCCGCGTGGGCGCGCGCTGCCGCGTCGGTATCGGCCATCCCGGGGCCATCTCTCCGGCAACCGGTCTGGTCAAGAATGCCAATTCCACCCGGTTGAACGGGCATCCCATGGACGTCGACCTGAAGCAGGCGTTGGGTCGCGACGATGTGCGGCTTTCGAATGATGCCAACTGCTTTGCCGTCTCCGAGGCATCCGACGGCGCCGGCGCGGGCGCCCCGGTGGTGTTCGGCGTGATCCTGGGCACTGGCGTCGGCGGCGGCATCGTCATCGATGGCAGGCCTCTGGTCGGCGCGCAGGCGATCGGCGGCGAGTGGGGCCACAACGCGCTGCCCCTTCCGCGCGACGACGAGCGCCCGGGCCCGCAATGCTATTGCGGTCGCAAGGGCTGCGTCGAGGCGTGGTTGAGCGGGCCGGCGCTCCAGTCCCAGTACGCCGAGGCGACCGGCCGCGAGCTGCGCGCCACGGACATCGCGGAAGCAGCGGCGACGGGCGACGCGGCGGCCGAGGAGTGCTTCGAGCGCTACTGCGACCGGCTTGCCCGCGCCCTCGCCAACGTCGTCAACCTCCTCGATCCGCACGTCGTCGTGCTGGGAGGCGGCCTCTCGAAAATGTCTCGGCTCTACGAACGCGTTCCGGAGTTGTGGAAGGACTACATCTTCTCCGAACGCGACAGGATCGCAACGAAGCTCCGACCACCCCGGCACGGCGACTCGAGCGGTGTCCGCGGCGCAGCGTGGCTCTGGCCGGCGTAGGGACGCCTTTCGCCTACTTGCACTCGGGCTTGGGGAGCGGCTCCAGGCGGGTGATGCGGTATTCGATGCCGCCCTCGCCCTGCTCGTGGGTGCCGTAGAGCTCGATGCCATTATCCAGCGTGACGCTGCTCATCTCGAAGGCCGGTTCGCCCTGGCCGTTCGCGTCTGTATCGAAGAACCCCGCCCGGTAGTAGATGCGGGTGCGGCCGTCGACCAGATCCTCCGCGCCTTCCGGAATCTTCACGTCGGCCAACCGCCTCGGCACCTTGCCGATGACGGCATTGACCCGCTGCGGCGGCTTCACCTTGTCGCCGAAGAAGAACCGGGCATCGATGCCGTTCTCGCCGGCCTTGGCGGCGCGGATGGTCGCGCGCGCGATCGCGACCGGGAACAGCGTTCCGGCGGGCAGAGCCACTGTCTGGTTCGGGGGATCGCTGAAGCGCGCCTCTCCCGTGCCGTCGTCGGACATGGTCGCCTCGCCCTTCATCAGGCTGGTCTGCTTGCCGCCGGCAACGGACCGATGTTCGAAGGTCAGCTTCCGGCCATCCTTGCTCTCGGTCATCTGGGTTTGCTGCTCGCTTACCACCGTCGACCGTTGGCCCGCGGCCTCCAGGCGCAGTCGCTGGTGGATGACGTAGCCATCGCACGTGAGCTTCAACTCGTAGGCGTAGGTGCCGGGCGTACCGCCGGTCGACTTGCCATTCTCGATCGCACCAACTTCGTAGACGGCACGATGAGGCAGCATCTCCTGCGCCCTCGCCTCGGCGGCAAGGACGAGAAGGCCGGCAACGGGCGCGAGCAGGTGGCGAATCAGCATCGTGGCCTCGGCAGGGCTTGGAGTTGAACGAGACGGGAATCCACGGCGAACTCACCGTAGTCCAACAGCATCGAACGGGCGATACCGTTGCCCAGCAAGTCGAGGGCCAATTCGTACTCCGGCGGGGCCCCTTGGTCACCCGTGGCGAAGAACGCGAACCGCACGCTCCATGCGGGTTGGTTGCGCAAAAGCGCCACGTCTCCGCGCACCACCGGCGCTCCGGTCTGCCGCGGCGGCCGGCCGATCACGGCATTCACCTGGAAGGCGCCGTCGAGGCGGGCGCCATCGAACACCAGATAGGAGGCCGACTTGTCGCCGTCGCGAGCATGGCGAAGAACCAGGGTGAGGTGCGTCGTTGGAAACAGTGTCCCGGCCGGAAGTTCGAAACTGCGCGCCTCGGGGAGCGTGAAGCTCGCCCGCCCCTTGGCGCCAGGCGCCTCGAGATCTGCATTCCCGCGCAATTCCTCTTCGACTTCGTCGTCCTGGATGTTGCGGACACTGAATCGCAGCGAGAGGCCGTCCTTGGTCTCGTAGCTGGTGAAGCTCGAATCAGTCGTGAACTCGTCGCCATCGTTGCGCAGGAACGTGAGTTTGATGCGCTGCTTGACCTCCCAGCCCTCACAGGCCTCGACGGTCTCAAGAACCATGCGACCGCCGACTTCGACGATGCCGCTGTTGGGCCGCGCCACGGACAGCTTCATGTCGTAGGTCGCACGGTGCGGCACCAACGGCTGGTCCTTCTGTTGCGCGTCGGCGTGGTTTATCCACAACCCCAGCAACAGGACAACGCCGACGGTGGCGAGGACGACCGCTGTTTGGATGCGAGAACGGCTAATACTATACGTGGTCAACTGACGATGGCTTGAACGGCCAGGCCTTGTAGCCGGGCTGGCAAGCGTAATATCCATGCGCGCGGAATACCAGAATGATCGCCTGCGTCAGGGCTGCACAGGGAGGAAATCGTCAATGAGCAAGGGCAAGCCCAGGGTCATCGCCACCCGTCACTTCCCGCCCGACGTCGAGGCCCGCCTGGCGGCCAACTTCGACGCCCAGCTCAACCCGGACGACCGGCTCTATGACGGTCCGGGGTTGGCCGAGGCTTCGGCTGGTTTCGACGCGATAATGTGCGCCGCCGGCGATGCGCTGAATGCCGCGACCATCGCCGCCCTGCCCGCCTCGGTGCGCATGATCGCCACCTTCTCGGTCGGCTATGAGCATATCGACGTGGCGGCCGCAGCCAAGCGCGACATCGTCGTCAGCAATACGCCCGACGTGCTGACCGACGCCACCGCCGACATCACGATGCTTTGCCTGCTGGGCGCAGCCCGGCGGGCACACGAGGGTGCGACCATGCTGCGGACCCACAACTGGGTCGGCTGGACACCGACGCAACTGATGGGCACCCACGTGACCGGCAAGAGGCTTGGTATTCTCGGCATGGGCCGCATCGGCCAGGCGACGGCCGACCGCGCCCGCGCCTTCCGCATGCAGATTCACTACTCCAACCGAAGCCGCCTCGCGCCGGATCTCGAGAAGGGTGCGGTGTTCCATGCCAATCCCGACGACATGCTGCCCCATTGCGACTTCCTGTCGATCAACGCGCCGATGACGCCCGCGACAGCCAAATGGGTGAACGCCGAGCGCATCGCCAAACTGCCCAAGGGCGCCATCGTGGTGAACACCGCCCGCGGCGGGGTCGTGGACGACGAAGCCCTGATCGCGGCCCTCAAGAGCGGCCACCTCGCCTCTGCCGGCCTCGACGTGTTCGACGGCGAGCCGCGCATCCATCAGGGCTATTACGGTCTGGAGAACGCGTTCCTGTTGCCGCACATGGGCTCGGCCACGGTCGAGACCCGCAATGCGATGGGCTTCAAGGCGCTCGACAATCTCGAGGCCTTCCTGCTCAGGGGGCAGACACCGCCGGACCTCGTGAAGGCTTCTTAGCCGAACGCTGGGCCGACTTCGCCTTCTTGGACTTGGTCGCTGCCGACGGTGCGGCGCTCGCCGGCGTGGCCGGTTCGACGGACGCCGTCATCGGCCCTTCCGCTCCGCGCGGTGTCGGCGGGGGCGGCGTAGTCTTGTAGGCGGCAGCATCCCAGCTCACCGCCGGCGCGTCGGGCGCCGGGCGGAGCGGCGCGGAGTATCCGACGCCGCTCTCCGAGACCGAACGCTGGGGCTCGCTATAGTCTGTGTTGTAGGGGTCCTTGCCGTCGGCACGGGCCGTGCACATCTGCCTGCCACGGAAGATGCGCCACATCGCGCAATCCTGCTTGGTCACCACCGAGTAGACATGGTCGGTCGACGTTTTGTCCGAGGCTGCAAGCATGCCTCCATCGGCCGCGTAGCTCGCTGCCGAAACGGCAACGGGCACCCCGCAGGCGCTCGTCAGGAGAGCCAGTCCCATCACCAGCGGTAGCAGGAACCAGGAAGAGAGCTGAAATGAGCTCATAATCTTCTTTATAAAAAGACTATAACCCATTGATAGTACGGGACCTTAGAGGTCCCGTCAATTTGCACTCTTCCTGCCTGAGCTAGTCCTTCTTGGGCGGCAGGCGCAGCCCGATGTGGAGTTCGCGAAGCTTCTCCGCCGGCACCTCGGCGGGTGCATCCATCATCAGGTCGACTGCGGACTGGTTCATCGGGAAGGTGATGATCTCGCGGATGTTCGGCTCGTCGGCGAGAAGCATGACGATGCGGTCGACGCCCGGGGCCGCACCACCGTGCGGCGGTGCGCCGAACTTGAAGGCATTCAGCATGCCGCCGAAGCGCGCCTCGACCTCTTCCTTGCTGTAGCCCGCAATTCCGAACGCCTTGTACATGATCTCAGGCTTGTGGTTCCGGATCGCGCCGGAGCACAGCTCGATGCCGTTGCAGACGATGTCGTACTGCCACGCCTTGATGGTGAGCGGGTCCTGGGTCTCCAGCGCCTCGAGGCCGCCCTGGGGCATCGAGAACGGGTTATGGCTGAAGTCGATCTTCTTCAGCTTGTCGTCGTACTCGAACATCGGGAAGTCGACGACCCAGCACAGGGCGAATTCGTCCTCGGCGATGACGCCCAGTTCCTGGCCAATCTTGGTCCGCGCCTGGCCGGCAAACTTCCAGGCGGTGTCGGCCGCGTCGGCCACGAAGAACACCGAATCGCCGTCCTCGGCGCCGGTCAGCTCCTTGAGCTTGGCCAGCCGCTCGTCGGCGACGAACTTGGCGATCGGCCCCTTCCCCGCGCCGTTCTCCAGCGTGATGTATCCCAGGCCCGGCTTGCCTTCGCCCTGGGCCCAGCTGTTCAGCTTGTCGAAGAAGCTGCGCGGCTGGCTGGCCGCCTTGGGCGCCCGGATGGCGCGAACCACCCCGCCCTTGGCGACGATGCCCGCGAAGACCTTGAAGTCCGATCCGGCGAAGACGTCGCCCACCTCGTAGATCCGCAGCGGGTTGCGCAGGTCGGGCTTGTCCGTGCCGAAGCTCAGAAGCGCCTCGGCGAAGGGAATGCGCGGGAACGGAAAGGCGGAGACCTTGCGCGGCGTCTCGCGGTTGAACGAGGCGAATTCCTGGAAAACGCCCCCCAGAACCGGCTCGATTGCCTCGAACACGTCTTCCTGGGTGACGAAGCTCATCTCGAAGTCGAGCTGGTAGAATTCGCCGGGCGAGCGGTCGGCGCGGGCATCCTCGTCGCGGAAGCAGGGCGCGATCTGGAAGTAGCGGTCGAAGCCCGACACCATGAGGAGCTGCTTGAACATCTGCGGCGCCTGCGGCAGCGCGTAGAACTTGCCGGGATGGAGCCGGCTCGGCACCAGGTAGGAACGCGCGCCCTCGGGGCTGTCGGCGGTCAGGATAGGCGTCTGGAACTCGGTGAAGCCCTGATCGATCATGCGACGGCGCAGACTCGCAATCACCTGGCTGCGCAGCATGATGTTCTTGTGCAGCTTCTCTTTCCGCAGATCGAGGAAGCGGTACTTGAGCCGCAGCTCCTCCGGCGTGGTGTCGTTCTCCTGGTAGACCGGGATCGGCAGCGGCTCTGCCATCGACTGGACGATCATCTCGGCAGCATCGAGTTCGACGGCCCCGGTCGCCAGCCTGGGGTTGATCGTCGAGGCCTCGCGGGCCACCACCTTGCCCGAAACGGTGATCACGCTTTCGGTCCGGACGGCCTCGGCGGTCTTGAAGACCGGGCTCGAGACGTCCACCACCACCTGGGTCACCCCGTAGTGGTCGCGCAAGTCGATGAACAGCAGGTTGCCATGGTCCCGCTTGCGCTGCACCCAGCCCGAGAGGCGGGCCTGCTGGCCGACATGTTCGGGCCGCAACTGGCCGCACGTATGGGTTCGATAGACTGAAGACATTACGTATTTTCCGGGTTTGGAGGCCCGGCAAAAGGCACCGAAAGCCGAGGCAAGTCAAGGGAATGGCCGCTTTCCGTTCACGGCAACTTTGCCGGAGCCGTCCGCGGGGTCTATAGATCGTTCCCAATGAAGCTCATCACGACGACCGACGAGTTGGCGGCGTTCTGCAAGCCCCTCGCCGATACAGAGTTTGTTGCAGTCGACACCGAGTTCATGCGTGAGCGGACCTATTGGCCCAAGCTCTGCCTGGCCCAGGTTGCCGGTCCCGAAGACGCGGCCGCGATCGACACGCTGGCCGAGGGCATCGACCTCGCCCCGCTCGACGAGCTGATGCTCAATCCCAAGGTCCTCAAGGTCTTCCACGCCGCCCGCCAGGACCTGGAAATCTTCTACCTGCGCCTGCAGAAGGTGCCGGGGCCCCTGTTCGATACCCAGGTCGCCGCCATGGTCTGCGGCCACGGTGAGGCCGCCTCCTACGAATCGCTTGCCACCAAGCTGGCCAAGGCAAAGATCGACAAGTCCAGCCGGTTCACCGACTGGAGCCGCCGGCCGCTCAGCGAGCGGCAGATCACCTACGCACTGTCCGACGTCACCCATCTGCGCGTCGTCTACGAGAAGCTGAAGCGCCAGCTCGACAAGACTGGCCGTTTCTCCTGGATTGCGGAGGAAATGTCGGTTCTGAACGATCCTGCGATCTATCGCGCCGATCCCGAGCAGGCCTGGCGCCGGCTGAAGCCGCGGGGCGCCTCCCCACGGGTGATGGCGATCCTCAAGGAGGCCGCCGCCTGGCGCGAGCGCACCGCGCAGCGCATCGACATTCCCCGCCAGCGCCTGCTCCGGGACGAGCAGCTGCTGGAGATCGCGGCCCACGCACCGAAGTCGATCGAGGAACTCGCCGCGACGCGCGGCCTGGGCCGCGGCTTCGCGGAAGGCTGGCAGGGGCGCGAGCTGATGGAAGCCATCGAGCGGGCGCGGGCCTTGCCGGAATCGGAACTGCCGGTCCGCGACAAGACCCCCGAGCAGATCCGGGCGCCCGGCGCGATCGTCGACCTGCTGCGCACCCTGCTGCGGCTCAAGGCCGAGCAGGCCGGCGTGGCGGGCCGCCTGGTGGCGAGCGCCGACGAACTCGACCGGTTGGCCGCGGGCAAGCGCGACATCGCGGCCCTGAAGGGCTGGCGGCACGAAGTGTTCGGGGCGGACGCGGTGGACCTGATCGAGGGCCGTCTGGCGCTGGCGCTGAACGGCGACCAGCCGAAACTCGTCCAGCTGACGCCGAGTTCCTAGTCGCCACCGCTAGGCGGATACGATCACCGGCCTGAGTTCGAAAGCCTGTGCGGCGCTCTCGAGCCGCCGTGCGGTGACATCGCCCAGGCTCCTCTTGAGCGCCGTAGGCACCAGCAGCCGAAGCTCCCGCTCGGTCCGGCGAAGCTGCAGCTGTGGCAGGAGGCCCGGAGCGCCGCCGCTCAGATTGTAGGCCAGCCGCAGGCAGGCGCCGAGGCACCGGGCAAAACTGCGCCCCTTGGTGTCGGTCAGGCGCAAGGCCGTGTCGATCATCGCCGCCTTGGGCTCGCTCTTGTAGCGATAGGTAAGCGTCATCGCGAGGACGGCGCGCTCGCGGTGGTTCATCCCCGGCGCCGGCAGGTGCAGCACGCGGAAATAAGCCTGGTCGGCGCGGTAGTCGGGATGGTCGTCCCACGAGATGTCGCTGAGGTGGCAGGCGGCCGTGCGCAGGACCCGTTCGCTGTCACTCTCGCCAGCGAAGGCCGGCGTCAGCCAATCGAAGATTTCTTGCGGCGAGAGATCGAAACGGTGCCAGCTCTCGCCCTGCTCCTCGGCGAAGGCGATCAGCGGATGACGCGCCCTCTCCTGCTCGCTCAGCCGCGAATAATAGAATCCCTCACGCAGGCCGAAGGCCGAGAAGACGATCGTCTTCGGTTTGAGAACCGCCAGCAGCCTGTCGAGGGCAAGGCACGCGAGCGGCAGCGTGTCGACGCGGCGGCGCGAGACTCCCGGCATCTTCTCAAGCGACTTGGGACTCTGGACGGCGATCAGTCGCGCCACCGCGCGTGCCTCGTCGGCTGGGATCTCGTACTGATGGATGATATGCAGTGGATACCCTGCCTGTTCCATGTGCAGGCGCGCGAAGGCGCGCCACGCGCCGCCGACCGCATAGAAGGTCTTGCCCTGCTCCTCGCGCAACCACCGCACGCCCTCGATGGCATCGATGACGGCCTTGCGGGGGTCGCCCCTGCCCGAGGACATCAGGCGCAGCGGACCGACCGGCAGCGTGCTGGAGGAGCCGAGACGACCTTGGGAGAGCGAAGCGAGTTCCAGACTGCCGCCGCCCAGATCCCCCATCACGCCATCCGCATCGGGCATGCCGCACATCACGCCATAGCCCGCGAAGCGCGCCTCGTCCTGGCCGCTCACCGTATGAGCGACGATCCCGGGGCGGCTGGCCAGCTCGCGCATGAAATCGGCGCCGTCGGCGGCGTCGCGCACAGCCGCGGTCGCCAGCAGGTCGAGCGACGTGACCTTCATGTTGTGCGCCAGGGTCGCAAAGCGGTCGATGTTGGCCAGCGCCATCTCGACGCCTTCGGGATTGAGACGCCCGGTGGCATCGAGGCCGCGTGCGAGTCCGCACAGGACCTTCTCGTTGAAGACTGGCAACGGCGCGCGGCTCGCGCGTTCATAGACGACGAGGCGGATCGAATTCGAGCCGACGTCGATGATTCCCACGCGGCCCGTCCGAAGAGGGGTGTGCGAAACAGAGGCGCCTGCGTTCGGATGGCCGTCCATGCGCGCTCCCTCTAGCCGAATCCGGGGCGGATTACAGCGCCATATTGGGCGCGACCCGACGCCGCTGGCGCGCTCAGGAGCTCAGAACCAGTCGCGGGACGGCGCCGCTCAGCTTCAACGCGCTTCCGCGCCCGGAGAGCGACGGGTTCGTCATGAAATAGTGATGTGCGATGAACGGTTCCTTGCCGGTCTGGGGCCGATGATAGTTACCGTCTTGTGACATCAGCCAGCTCTGACCGTCGTCCTTGAGATTGGCGACCATGATCTGGTCGAGGACCTGCTCGCGCACGGTCTGGTTCTCGACCGGACACAGCAGCTCGACGCGGCGGTCTAGATTGCGCGGCATCCAGTCGGCGGAGGAGAGGAAGACCTTTGCCTCCATCGACGGCAGCGCCCGGCCGTTGCCGAAACAGATGATGCGCGCATGCTCCAGGAAGCGGCCGACCATGCTCTTGACCCGGATATGATCGCTCAGCCCCGGAACGCCGGGCCTGAGACAGCATATGCCGCGCACGACCAGGTCGATCTGGACGCCGGCGTTCGACGCCGCGTAGAGGCGATCGATCAATGCGCTATCGACCAGCGAGTTGAGCTTGGCCCAGATGGCCGCCGGCTTCCCGGCCTTGGCGTTGGCGATCTCGGCATCGATCAGGCCGTAGAGCGTCGGCCGCAAGGTCACGGGTGCGAAGGCGATCTTCTCCATCTGCTCGGGGCGCGCATAGCCGGTCATGTAATTGAACAGGCGGGCGGCGTCGCGGCACATCGCCGGATCGCAGGTGAAAAACGACAGGTCGGTGTAGATGCGCGCCGTGATCGGGTGATAGTTGCCGGTGCCGAAATGCACGTACGTGCGGATCGACTGCGCCTCGCGGCGGACCACCATAGAGACCTTGGCGTGCGTCTTGAGATCGATGAAGCCATAGACCACCTGCACGCCGGCGCGCTCGAGATCGCGCGCCCAGCGGATGTTCGCCTCCTCGTCGAAGCGGGCCTTGAGCTCGACGAGTGCGGACACGGTCTTGCCTGCCTCGGCTGCCGCGATCAGCTCCTTGACGATCGGTGAATCGGCGCTGGTGCGATAGAGCGTCTGCTTGATCGCGACGACTGCGGGATCGCGCGCCGCCTGGCGCAGGAACTGCACCACCACGTCGAAGCTTTCGTAGGGATGATGGACGACGATGTCCTTGGCGCGGATCGCCGCGAAGCAGTCGCCACCGAAATCGCGGATACGCTCGGGAAAGCGCGCATTGTACGGCTCGAACTTCAGGTCGGGCAGATCGTCGACGATCACCGCCTTCACGTCGCCGATGTTCAGCATGCGGTCGAGGTGGAAGACATGGACGGTCTGCGTCTGCTCCGGAATCTCGAGCTGGTCGAACAGGAAGTCGCGCAATTCGGCGGGCATCGCGCTGTTGACGGAGATGGAGATCAGGTCGCCCCGGCGGCGGCGCTTCAGCGCGCTCTCGTAAAGCAGGACGAGGTCCTCGGCCTCTTCGTTGATCTCGACGTCGCTGTCGCGGATCACCCGGAAGAAGGCCCGCTCGATCACCTCGTAGCCGGGGAACAGGCGCGGCAGATAGATGTCGATCAGGTCTTCCAGCGGCAGGAAGCGGATGTCCGGGCCCGGCAGGCGCACGAAGCGGTCGACCTGCGGCGGCAGGGGCAGCAGCGCCATCAGCGGCCGGCGGTCGTCGCGGCGCTGCAGCTTCAGGATGGCGGAGAAGCCGCCGTTGGGGATGAACGGAAACGGATGCGCCGGGTCGATCGCCAGCGGCGTCAGGATCGGGAACACCTGATCGATGAAGTAGGTGTCGAGCCAGCTCCGCTCGGCCTCCGTGAGTTCGTCCGAATCCAGCACGGCAATGCCGGCCTGGCGCAGATCGTCCTGCAGCGACGCCCAGACATCCTGCTGATGGGCCATCAGAGTCGAGGCGCGGTCGCGGATCGCCACGAGCTGTTCGGCCGGAGTCATGCCGTCGTCGCTGAGCAGGGCTGAGCGGGTCTGCAGCATGTCGACGAGCCCGGCGACACGGACCATGTAGAATTCGTCGAGGTTCGCCGCGGATATCGACAGGAACCGCACCCGCTCCAGCAGCGGATGGCGCTTGTTGGTCGCCTCCTCCAGCACCCGCGTGTTGAAGGCCAGCCACGACAGTTCACGATTGATGAAGCGTCGGGGACTGTCGGGTGGTATTTCGAGCGAAGCCGGATCGGCCGAGTTGAGCGCGTCCATGTGGACCCCTGCGGGGGCACTCTCCCTGAAATTATGCACAGGAACGGTAGCGTCTCCACATGACCCTGTCATGGCATTTAACTAAACCTTTGTTCTTGTTGGTTTTATTGGAATGACGGGTATGAAGAACATTCTTCTCCTGCGCCATGCAAAATCCGCCTGGAACATCCCGCACCAGAGCGACCACGACCGCGCGCTCAACGATCGCGGCGAACGCGCGGCCAAGACCATGGCCGCCCACACGGCCGCCAAGGCGCCCCGCCCCGATCTGATCCTGTGTTCGACGGCAGCCCGGACGCGCCAGACACTGGCGCCGCTCGTAAAGGCACTCGGCAGTCCCACGCCGCCGATTTCACTTGAGAAGCAGCTCTACCTCGCCTCCGAGAGCGAGCTACTGGAACGCCTGCAGACCCTGTCCGAAGACGTCGAGACCGTCCTGCTGATCGGCCACAATGAAGGCATCGGCGAATTCGCGGTCGCCCTGGCCGTCCAGGGCCCTGGTGAGGCGCTGCAACGCCTGCGGGACAAGTATCCCACCGGAGCCCTGGCAACGCTCGCTCTTCGCCAGGGCCCCTGGAGCGCCCTGGCTCCAGGAACATGCGAGCTTCTGGCCTTCGTCCGGCCGCGCGATCTGGACCCGCGCTGACGCCTCAGTAGGTGCCGGGATACTGGCCGCCATCCATCAGGATGTTCTGGCCGGTCATGTAGCCGGCGTGAACGCTGCACAGGAAAGCGCACATCATGCCGAACTCCTCGGCCGTGCCGAAGCGGCCGGCCGGATGAGCCTTGGCAGCGGTCGCGTACTCCTCCTCGAAGCTGCGCCCGGCCTTCGCCGCCCGCGCCTTCGTCGTGCCGCGCAGGCGGTCGGTGTCGAAGGGACCCGGCAGCAGGCCGTTGATCGTCACACCGTGACGGATCGTCGTGCGCGAGACGCCGGCCACGAATCCGGTGAGGCCCGAGCGGGCGCCGTTGCTGAGGCCGAGGATATCGATCGGCGCCTTCACCGAACTCGAGGTGATGTTCACGATGCGCCCGAAGCCGCGTTTCATCATGCCATCGACACTCGCCTTGATGAATTCGATCGGCGTCAGCATGTTGGCGTCGAGCGCCTTGATCCAGTCCTCTCGGTTCCAGTCGCGGAAGTTGCCCGGCGGCGGGCCGCCGGCATTGTTGACGATGATGTCGGGCTCGGGACAGGCCGCCA